>JBKPLP010000056.1:0-3154 GCA_046731735.1 Acidobacteriota bacterium | reverse complement strand
GCTCGCAACTCGTCCGCTGAGAAGAGCGCGAAGATCCCGATCGTACGCCGCAGGTCCTGATTGAGAGGCAGCCCGATGGCCCCGTAAAGGCCCCCTTCGCTGACACGGCCCCACACCCGTCGGCGCTCCACATCGACACCCGAGGGGTTTATCAGCACGAGCGAGCGGGATACGGGTTCCCATCGGAACAACCTCAGAGTCTGCTCGTCGACATGACGCGCTCTTGCACGCGAATACGGAATTTCGAGGAGCGCATTCGAAAACGAACGCCTCGAGCGCACTCGAAAGAAAGCGCCGATGTCGCCGAACGTGCCCCGAGGGATCGGGTTGTCCGCGGGCGTCAGCGACAACGCAACCGGAGCGCGCTTGGAGCCGGTTCGCCTCTTGGCGTGTTTCGCCATCTAACCTTTACTTCACGCGTTTAGCAACGAGTTCCTCGGTCGCGAAGTCTGCGACCTTCCGCGTGAACTTGATCTCGTCATCGGACGTGATTTGTCCCGTGTACGTGATTTGAATCTCGTTGCCCTCGAACTTGAACATCTCCACGAAGGAGACCTTGTCGCCCTCGACCTTGCCCTGCTGGACCTCGGTGGTGCCGCCCATCTCGGACTGGATCTTTCCCGTCAGCGTCGTGCCCTTCACCACGAACTGGTAGGTGTAGTTCTGCTGCCCGATCTGCGTGTCGAACGAGGCTTTCCAGGTGCCGGTGATGTCAGCCGCGAACACACGGGCGACTCCGAGCAGCACGAGTAGACCAACGGCGAAACAGCGCGAGTACTTCATACGACTCTCCTTCTTCGATGGCGAGTTCATTAGTGCAGCATCGCCAGCGCAGGCGTCCATCCGCCATTCTACCGGTTCGTCAGCTTGAGGACCGCCTCGGGAAGCCGGGCGCCTGGGCATGCACTCCGCGGTATCCTCCGGTGTGGGCTTCTCGCCAGCGTCGCGCAATCGACTGACCGAATGCGACCTCGGCCGCTTCCCCGGCGATACGCTTCTCGACCACGTGGCACGAGCGGCCTGTCATGCCGCATGTCTGCCGCGCAAGGAGTTGTACGAGGCTTGGGAAACCGCCCGTCGTGTCCGGCGTCTCTTTCGTGGCGGCCGCATCGTCGACCTCGCCGCCGGCCACGGTCTGCTCGCGCAATTGATGCTTATTCTCGATGACACGTCACCACAGGCGGTGGCCGTCGATCAGGCCGTGCCGCCGTCGGCCGCCACATTGCACCGGGCGCTGGTCGATCGATGGCCGCGGCTGGCCGGACGTATCGAGTTCCTCGGAAGTCCCCTGGACTCGGTCGTCATCCGGCCGACAGACATCGTCATGTCCATCCATGCGTGCGGCACGCTCACGGATTTGGTCCTGGAACGCGCGATCGCGGCGCGGGCGCGTGTCGCCGTCCTGCCGTGTTGTCACGACGTCGATCGGTCCGATCCGGGCGGGCTCTCCGGGTGGATGAACGATGCGCTCGCGATCGACGTCATGCGGGCGCACCGGCTGGCGAGTGCAGGCTATCGCATCTGGACGCAGGTCATCCCGGGCGAGATCACACCGAAGAACCGGCTATTGATCGGCGCTTGCGACGACGGGCCGGTCAGTTCGTAGATGGCACTCCAGGCTACCATCTACAACTTCGACATCGAGCTCGCCGATAACGACCGCCGGGTGTACGAGTCGCTCGCGCTGCGCCTCGCCCGTCACCCGTCGGAATCCGACGAGCATCTGATCGCGCGGCTGCTGGCGTACCTGCTCGAGTTCACGAGCGGGATCGCGTTCTCGCGCGGTGTGTCGGAGCCCGACGAGCCGGCCATCGCGGTCCGCGATCCAACGGGCGCGATCACGACGTGGATCGACATCGGGACTCCGGATGCCGGCCGGCTGCACAAGGCGTCGAAAGCCGCACGGCGCGTCGTCGTCTACACTCACAAGGATCCGCGGCAATTCCTGAACCAGCTCGCGGGCGAGAAGATCCACCGGGCAGACGCGCTGGAGCTCTATGCGATCGATCGCGCGCTGGTCGCCGCGCTGGTCGCGCGACTCGAACGGCGCGTCGCTTTCAGTATGTCGGTTGCGGAGGGCGAGCTGTACGTCTCGATCGCAACAGAGAACCTCACCGGCAGTGTCGTGCGGCTGAAACGCGATACAGATCGCTCGACATAGTGCGCCGGCGTATGCTGCCTCCGATGTACAAACGACGCACACCCGGCGCAAAGCGGGATCCCGCAAAACAGTGGGCGCTCCCGGACCGCGTGTTCTTCGCCGCCGGCGCGTGCCATATCCTGGCGTACGCGTTCCTCGAACAGTATCCGCACAGCGGTTTCGCGGCGAAGTGGATTCGGCCAGCGTCCGGCCATACCGGCAATCACATCGTCGCCGTCCGCGACGACGGGTACGTGTTCGACTATCACGGGTTTTCGGACTGGTCCCGGTACTGGACGCACGCCGTGCGTCGCGCGAAGCAACGGTGGCCCGGATGGTCCGCAGACGTCGTGAGCATCCGGATGGACGCGTTGGTGTCGCGTCGCCGGGCCCGCGAATACAACGGTCTGTGGATGAAAGAGCCGCAGGAATTCCTGTTCGATCCATTGGCACGCGCGCGCCGCTACCTGCAGAAATTTCCGGCGCCGCCACCGGTGAGCGCAGCAACCGGATGACGTAGCGCGAAGCGCGAACGAGGAGGAGGCTTCAAGGCACTCGTCCGAGAGCGCGTGCGGTCGCCTGCTCAACGAGATTGAGCTCTCCGTGCGACCGATTGTCCGGCTGCCCGGGTAGCAGCGGTGGCTGGGCCAGGAATCGCGGATGCTTACCGTGGTGGGGCTGCGCTGCATGCACCAGGAACGGATGACACAGGTACACCGTGCCGGCGTCGCCCGTGGCCGTAACAACCGGGCGATGCGCGCTCGTCGCGAAGGCGTCAGCCGCGAGTTCCCGCAGCGTCATACCCTCTTCTCCTGCGGGTGCAAGCTGCCGGGCGATGTCCGCGTGGGATCCGACCCGAATGCGTGTGGGCGCGTCGTGCTCCCCGACATCGGAGAACAGGAACAGCATCAGCAGAGCACGGCCCTTCGAGTGGATATTGGCGCGCCAGGACATGAAGTCCGGCGTGTCCGTGCCGAAGCTGACATCGATGTGCCAACCGGCGTCGCCGGGATC
>JBKPLP010000055.1:0-12221 GCA_046731735.1 Acidobacteriota bacterium | reverse complement strand
AGATCCGGTCCTTGAACATGCTCACGCCGCGACTGGCGAGGTGATCGCCGAACGATGTCCGCGAGAAGTGCCAGATCTGCCGGCCAGTCCTCGCGTCCGCCGCCCACACATGATCCGGCACCGAAAAATACGCGATGCCATCGACTACCAGCGGCGTCGCTTTCATCGCCGACTGGTGCGTCTGGAACGACCAGGCCAGCGTCAGGGTGCCGACGTTGGTCGTGTTGATCTGCTTGAGTGGACTGAAGCGCTGGCCGGTGTAGTCGCCGTTGAACGTGGGCCAATTCTTCGTCGGCCGCTGGAGCAGCATACCGGTGTCGACACCCTGCGCCACCAACCCGATGGTCATCGCCAGGCTGAGCAACAGCCTCATCGCAGCGTCACCAGATACGCGAAGAGGTTGTGCATGTCGGCGTTCGAATGCTTCGACAGCAGTTCGAGATGCTTGGCGAGCGTGTCGGTCGTCTCGACCGTCACCGAGCGAGACGGCCACGAGCGCTGGATGCCGTCCGCCGTCCTGATGGTGACGTCGAACGCGTCCTGCTGCACCAGTTCGCCGGTGAACCGTTTCCCGGCGGCATCCTTCACCGTGGCCTGCTGCCGGACGCCCGACGGATACATGAGGCGCGCCTGCAGCTCGATCGGCGGATACCTGGTCGCGATGCCTTTGAGGTCGCCCGCCGGCGAGTGGCACGTGGCGCACTGCCCCGCGCCGTTGAAGTAGGCTTTGCCCAGCTCCGCGTTACCGGTCAACAGCTTCTTGAGGTCGTAGTCGCGCGCCGGACGCAATCCGCTCGTCTTGTCGACTTCAGCGACGCGGGCTTTCAGGTAGCCGACGATGTCGGCGATCTGCGCGGCGGTCAACGGAATCACCGGCATTCCCTTTTCGGGGCGTCCTTCCTGGATCACCTTGGTGATGTCCGCGCCCTGATTGTCGCGGCGGATGACCGCGGAGAAGAGCAGATTCGGTCCGCCGTTGCCGCCCGCGGCCGTCGGCCCATGGCAAAAGCCGCACGACGCCCGGAACTGCTCGTGCCCGCGGTCGTAGGCCTCTCGTGTGATCTCGACGCAGGGAATCCCGAGACCCGGGCAGAACCGTAGCAAGTTGGCAGCGCCGGCTTGCGGCTGTCCGCCGCTCGCGCCCAATTGTGCCGCCAGGAGCACCGACGAGAACATCGCGGCCCAGACTGCGGCAGCGAGCCAGACTCTGCGCATCCGTCGTTCTCTACCGGCGCTACCGCCGCGCGACCGGTCGTCCATAGACTTCAATCCAGTCCACGCGAGATGACGCGGGCGTGCCGCCGCCTGGCGCCAGCTCGGTCCAGCCGATCTCATCGACCTGGCTCAAATCCGGATTCGCCACCCACGGACCTTCGACGATGGTCTTGACGTCCAGGCGTCGCCACCGAACCCCCGCGATCGAGAACTCACTCTCGTGCCAGTCGACCGACGGACCTTCGGCATAGTCGCTCACCAACCAGGTACCGTCACGGAGCTCCAGCGTGAGCCGAACGCTTCGGAATCCTGTCTGCTTGGTTCGCCAGCGGATCTTCGCGAGTCCGGTCAGGTCGGCGAACGCATCTTTGTCGCGCAGCGCGATCGCGCAGTTCGACGGGCACGACCCGAGCCAGATGTAGTACGGGTCGTCCTTCGGCGTGTCGTGATGACTTTTCCGGATGCCGTCCTTGCCAGGGCCATAGAGTGCGACCTGGAGTTTCGGATTCGCCACGTGCTCCTGCGTCACTGGCGTGGCGGCGGCGATTTCCTTCCAGTCCTCCCGAAAGAACAGCGGCGGCCGATTGTCCTCGGGAGCCTGTGCCCCACTGAGGACGATCAGGAACGGCGCAGCCAGCAACAGTCTCATGTTGGGGATTCTAGTCCGGTCTGGCCTCTACAGATCGGGGGCGGAATTAGTTCAGCCGCCGGCGGGCTTCTTCTTCGTATCGATCAACACTTTCATCCCGGCGCCCGTATAGGTATGACCGAAGCCGTCGTCGGCGAACAGCGAGTGGCCGACGTTCGCGTACACGATGATGTTCCTGACGCCGTGAATGAAACCCGCATTCACGAAGACCAGACGGTCGGTTTTGAAGTTGGCGCTTTCTTCGGTGCGCACCTCGATCATCCCCGCCACTTTTCTCGTAAACGCTCGTCCAATCGCCGCGCCCAATTCCGTCGCGACCTGCCGCCCGGGATCGTTGATGGGCTTCTCGAGCGCGATATTGAAGACGAATGTGAACTCGTGAAACTCGCGGGCGGCGAGCAACGGCAAAATGATTGTCTGACCTTTTTCCGACAGCCCTTTCTCGACGCCGCGTCCGCCAGACGCGGCAAACTCCACCTGCGGGTAAACGGCAAGGGAGATACCGCGGTGTTCGTCGTGATAGAACTTGGACTTCACTCCGAACGTGGCTGCGCCAACGCCCACGTTGTAAGGCTCGCCGGCTTCGCGCGCGGCCGCCAGCGGACACTCCAACTTGAGCTGCATCGGCAGCGTGTGTCCGCCAATCGTGGGAAGGATCCCGTAGTTGGCGTCGACCGTCAGCAGTTCGATTCTGCTGGTCTGCTCGGAAACGTCGGCGTGTGTCGTGAAGTTGATCTCGTACTGCCCGCTGTCGGGAACGGCGGGATCGTCGGTATCGAGCGGGGGCGATTGCGGCGTCGCGTCGATCACCTCGAGGCCCGCTCGGTTCCGGTAGATTCCGCGACGATGTTTCGGGAAGAGCGGTGGCGGCGGGACCTTTGCGGCCTGCGGATCGGCCTGAACGGTTGGCCCATCGCTGGAGGCCGAACCCTGCGCGGCGGCGCTGGACGCCGAGATGACGCTGAACGTGAGCGTGAGACACCCGATCCAGGTGGGAATCCTCACGACTCGATGATACGTGAGCGAGCCTATTCCTGACGCAGGGCCCGCATTGGATCGAGGCGGGCGGCGCGGCTGGCCGGGATCGACGCGGCGACGAGAGCGGAGGCGTGCCGAGGGACGACGACCCTCGGATAAGACTAGACTCGGAGGCCAGATGGCGAGATCCCCAGTTGAAGTGCCTACCCGCCCATTCGGGCGGACCGGAATCCCGGTTTCGATTCTCGCGCTCGGCGGCTGGCACCTCGGGCTGCCCAGGACTGAGCGGGAGTCGACACGCCTGGTCCATGCCGCCATCGACGGCGGCATCACGTTCATGGACAACGCGTGGGATTACAACGACGGCGGCAGCGAGATACGCATGGGCAAAGCCCTGGTCGGACGTCGCGACAAAGTATTCCTGATGACGAAGGCCTGCCCGCACGGCCGCGACGCGCGTACCGCCTTGCGACAGCTGGACGACTCGCTGCGCCGTCTGAAAACGGACTACCTGGATCTGTGGCAGCTCCACGAAGTGATTTTCGAGGACGAGCCCGCGAAGTATTTTGCCTCCGGCGGCGCCGTCGAGGCACTCGATCGGGCCCGTCAGCAGGGCAAGGTTCGCTTCGTCGGGTTCACCGGCCACAAGGATCCGGATCTGCACCTCGAGATGCTGGCGCACGACTACCCGTGGGACTCGTGCCAGCTGCCGCTCAATTGCTTCGATCGGTCGTTTCGAAGCTTCGAGCAGCGCGTGCTGCCGGAATTGACTCGCCGCGGGATCGCGGCAATCGGCATGAAGAGCCTTGGCGGCGATGCCCGCTGCGTGAAGGCGAAAACGGTGACGCCCCAGGAAGCCATCCGCTACACTTTGAGCCTGCCGATCGCCACGCTGGTGAGCGGCATCGACACGATGCGCGTCCTTCACCAGAATCTGGCGATCGCACGAGGTTTTCGTCCGATGACGTCCCGCCAGCGTCAGACGCTGCTGCGCCGAGTGGGCGCGACCGCGCGCGACGGCCGATTCGAGCTCTACAAGATCTCGGCGGCGTTCGACGGCAACGAAGCACGCCGCCAGCACGGCCTGCCGCTGATGGACGAATTGACGGCGTAGACAGTCGTTCAAATCGAACTACAAGAGTCTGTAAACTTCCGGCAACCGATCGCTCAGGAGGCAGTATGCGGATCGTGAGGCTCGCGTCGGCGGCGTTCCTACTGACCACTTTCTCTACGATTGCGGCAGCCCAGGACGCGGCGTCTGTCGTAGCTGCGGCATCGAAGGCGATGGCGGCGGACACGCTCACGTCGATCACCTACTCTGGAACGGCACGAAACGGCGCCTTCGGGCAAAGCAAGGACATCGGCGAGCCGATGGGCCCTGTCAACGTGACCCAGATCACGCAATACACACGTACGATCAATCTGGCATCGGCGTCGGACCCCAACGCCTTGGTATCCCGCGCGACCGGACCGACTCAGCCGCCGACGGTCCCTGGCGCGCCTCCGCCGGCGCCTGGCGTCTTCAACCAGAACATCACCGGTGCCCAGGCCGGCGCGAATTGGACGCAGGGGCTCACCATCTGGACGACTCCATGGGGTTTCCTGAAGGCAGCGGCCGCCAACAATGCCAGCGTGCGCAGGCAAGACGGTCAGCAGATCGTCTCGTTCACTCCGCCGAACTACAAGTCCCCGTCGGGACAGACGTACACCGTCACGGGGTATGTCAACGCCCAGAATCTCGTCACGAAAGTGGAGACCCGCGTCGAGCATGCGGTTGTCGGCGACTTGCCGGTCGAGTTCGAATACTCGAACTACCAGAACATGAACGGCGTGCAGGTTCCGGCGCGCATCGTCCAGCGCCAGGCCGGCATGCAGACCTTCGACGCCAGCATCACGTCAGCCACTCCCAATCCCGGCAATCTGGCGCAGCTGCTGACGCTGCCGCCGCCGGCGGGGGGCACACCCGCGGCCACGCCTGCCGCTCCGCCCGCGCCAACTGGACCTCCGCCGGTAGAGAAGATCGGTGACGGCGTCTTCAAGATCGGGGGCAACTACATGTCGCTCGCGGTCGACATGGGGGATCACATCCTCGTGGTCGAGAGCGGCCAGAACGATGCGCGCGGCGCGGCGGTGATGGCCGCCGCCAAGCAGGCGATCCCCAGCAAGCCGATCCGGTTCGTCGTCAACTCACATCCGCATTTCGATCACGCGGGCGGACTCGGCGCCGCGATTGCGGAGGGCGCCACGATCCTGACGCATCGCAACAACGAGCCGGGCCTCGAGCGGCTGCTGTCCGGTCCTCGCACCCTCATCGGTGACAGCCTTTCCAAGGTGACAACTCGCCGCACGGACGTCGTTCACGCCGTCGGCGATCGCGACGTGCGAAAGGGCACCAACGGCAAGGTCGTGGAGTTACATCTGGTGCCGAACGAACACAGCAACGGCCTGCTGGCGGTCTATCTGCCCGCCGAGAAGGCGTTATGGACGGCCGACATCACGGTCGTGAATCCAAACCCACTGCAACTGAGCGTGCTCAAGTCGGCGGTCGCCGCGATCGATCGGCTCAAACTCGATTACAGCACCTGGATACCGGCTCACCCGCCGGTTCCGGATCGGCCGCTGACGAAGGCGGACGTCATGGCGGCAGCCGGTGCCGGCACCAAGTGAAACGTCTTCACGCAAGGCGCTCAGGATAATGCGATCGTGGAACACGCTGCTCGTGTTGGTCATGGAGACGGTGCCGTCGCGCCGCAGAAGTCGCGATCGAACATGACGGAACCAAGTACACTCCGTCTCGTCTACGTTCCAGATGGAAACGCTCCTCGCTGATCTGCGCTACGCCCTGCGCACGATGCGCCGGAACCTTGGCTTCACCGCCATTGCTCTGGCGGCGCTGGCCCTCGGCATCGGCGCCAACACAGCGATCTTCACGGTCGTCGATGCTGTCCTGCTCCAGCCGCTGCCGTACCCGCAGCCCGACCGAATCATGAAGCTCGGCCGCCAGTTTCGCAGCGGCGTCGGTTATTCGATTTCCATCCCCAAGTACATGGCGTGGCGGCAGAACGATGTCTTCGACGCCATGGCGCTGTACGATTTCGGGGCTCTGGCGATGAACGTGGGCTCGGGCAATCCGCCCCAGACGGTGAAGGGTCTCCGCGTCTCCGGGGACTACTTCAAGGTCTTCGGCGTGTCGCCAGTCGCGGGGCGCACCTTCTCGCAAAGCGAGGATCTGCCGAACGGCCCGGCCGTGGCCGTGATCAGCTACGGCGTGTGGCAATCTCGCTTCGGCGGCGCCCAGGAGGTGCTCGGGCGGCCGCTCCTGCTGAACGGCGTGGCCTACACCGTCGTCGGCATCCTCCCGAGGGGCTTTCACCCTGACCCCGAAGCAGACGTCTGGATTCCGTTGCGAGCGGAGCCAAACAGTGCCAACCAGGGCCATTACCTCAATGTCGCCGGGCGGCTGAAGCCAGGCGTGACCGTTGCCGCTGCGCAAGCGCAGATGAAGATCGTTGGCGAGCAGTTTCGCAAAGCCAACCCCAAATGGATGGACCCCGAGGAAAGCGTTGGGGTCGTGCCGATGCGGGATGCGACCACCGGTGATGTGAGAACGGCCTTGTTGGTGCTGTTCGGCGCCGTGGCGCTCGTGCTGTTGATCGCGTGTGCGAACGTCGCCAACCTGCTGCTCGCGCGGGCGGCAGGACGTCAGCGCGAGTTGGCCATCCGTTCGGCGGTTGGTGCCAATCGCGGACGGGTGGTCCGCCAACTGCTCACTGAGAGCGTGCTGCTGGCTGGATGCGGCGGCATCCTCGGGCTCGGCCTCGGGGTCGCGGGCGTTCGCGGGTTGCTTCTTCTCATCCCGGGAAATATTCCACGCGTCACCGACGAAACCGGCGCAGCAGTCCTCATCCCTGCGCTCGACTGGCGGGTGACGGCGTTCACGATCGGCGTCTCGTTGCTGACGGGGCTGCTGTTCGGCGTGTTTCCGGCGCTGCATTCGTCGAAACCGGATCTGGTGTCGACGCTCAAGGAAGCCAGCGGCCGCTCGGGCACCAGCCTCCGGCACACGCGCGTACGCTCGGCCCTGGTCGTCGCGGAAATGGCGTTGGCGCTCGTGCTCCTGATCGGAGCGGCGCTGCTGATTCGCAGTTTCGTGGGGTTGCGTTCGGTCGATCCGGGCCTCGATCCGCACAATGTGTTCACGTTCCAGACGTCGCTGGCGGGCAGTGCCTACTCCACTACGGCGAGCGTCAGCGCCTTCACGACCCAGGTGGTCCAACGCGTGGAAGCGTTGCCAGGAGTCGAGGCCGCGGCATCGACCATCGTGCTGCCGGTCGAGGCGGGCGTCGATCTGCCGTTCACGATCGTCGGCAAACCGCCCGAGAAGGGCGAGTACAACGGCGATGAGCAGTGGCGATCCGTGTCGCCGCACTACTTCAAGGTGTTCAAGATCCCCTTGTTGCGGGGACGCGAGTTCACGGAGACGGAGACCGCCGCCTCCGCTCGGGTGGTCATCATCAATGACGCGATGGCGAAGAAGTACTGGCCGAAGGAAGACGCGCTCGGTCAGCAGATTGTGATCGGCAAGGGGCTGGGGCCGCAATTCGAGGAGCCGTCCAGGCAGATTGTCGGCATTGTTGGAAACGTGCGCGAAAACGGGTTGGGAAACGCCGGTGTGGGCGTGATGTACGTGCCCCAGAGCCAGGTGACAGAAGGTCTGACGGCGCTCGCCAACAGCGTGATTCCGCTGTCGTGGGGCATTCGTACAGCGAGCGATCCGTCATCTCTGCGCGTGGCCATCGAGCGCGAGCTGCATGGCGTTGACGGTCAGATGCCGATCTCGCGCGAGCGCACCATGACCGAGGTCCTCACCGGCGCGGTTGCACGGCAGAACTTCAATATGGTGCTCCTGAGCATCTTCGCCGGCGCCGCGCTGGTGCTGGCCGCGATCGGTATCTACGGGTTGATGTCGTACTCGGTCGATCAGCGGAGGCAGGAAATCGGCATCCGCATGGCGCTCGGGGCCGACCGCGGCAGGATGCTCAGAGTCGTCTTGCGAGAAGGCATGACGCTCGCGATCATCGGTGTCGTACTCGGGCTCTTGCTCGCGTACGGCCTGACGCGTCTGCTTGCGAGCCTGCTGTTTGGCGTGAAAGCCAGCGATCCGTTGGCGTTTGCCGCCGTCGCCGGCATTCTGACGATGGTAGCCCTTGTCGCCGCGTATATCCCCGCGAGGCGGGCGACGACCGTCGATCCGGCCATCGCCCTCAGGTACGAATAGCGCGTCTGCTCAGCGCCTCACTCTTCTCGCAAGGCAATCAGTGGATCGATCCGGGCAGCGCGGCGGGCCGGTAGATAACTGGCCAGGAGCGCCACGGCGATCAGGACGAACGACACCGCTGCATACACGGCGGGATCTGTCGGTCGGACGTTGAAGAGCATGGTCGTCATGGACTTGCTGAGGAGTGCGGCGCCGATCAATCCCAGCACGACGCCGATACCACCTTTCCATAATCCCTGCCGCAGGATCAGACCGGCAATCTGCCCGCGCGACGCGCCGATGGCGCTGCGCACGCCGATCTCACGCGTCCGCTGGGAAACGTCGTAGGCCAGCACACCGTAGATGCCGAGCGCCGACAGGAACAGCGCCAGAGCGGCAAACGCCGCGAGCAGCAGCATCACGGCACGGCGGTTGTCGAACGACGAATCCACCGCTTCCTGCAGGACGCCGACGTCAAACAGCGGACTCGCGGGATCGATGGCGCGGACTTTCTCGCGCAAGGCGGACACTGCGTCAGCGGCCGGCCGGTTCGTCCGCACGAACAGGGTCAATCCGTTCGGTCGTCCTCCCTGCATGAGTTGATAAATGAAAGGATTGCCGCTCCTCTCCTCGACTCCATTGTGCGGCACGTCTTTTACGACGCCGATGATCACGGGCCAGTCTTCAGGTTTCGCCGGCCGTCCGCCGAATGCGAACTTTCCACCGACCGCAGAGCCATTGGGAAAGAACTTCCGCGCGAAGCTCTGATCGACGACGAACAAACGCCGGCCCGGAGCCATATCGGCTTCTTCGTAGAAGCGGCCTTCCATCACCTTCAGCCCCAGCGTTTCGGCGTACCCTGGCGTCACGATCACTCGGAACGCGCCCGGCTGCGGCGCACCCGGCGGCAGCGTGTCGTTCTCCAGGGCGAAGGCGTTGATCGGCAATCCCCCCTGGAACGGCGTCGCAAAGGACAGCGCCGCCGACGTCACGCCCGGAATCTCTTTCATCGCCTGGAGCAGGCGTTCGCGAATCGCGTTGGCGGCGGCGTCGTCAGCGCGATGTTGCCGCGTCAGCGCGATGCGCGCGGTGACCACGTTCTTCGGATCGAGTCCCGTATCCACTTTCAAGGCCTCGGCGAAGCTGTGGATGAGCAGGCCGGCGCCAGTCAGCAGCATCAGCGCCACCGCGACCTGGGCAACCACGAGGACGCCGCTCAGCGCGCGCACGCCGCGGCTGGACGACGCACTCCGCGAGCTGCTCTGGATCACCGCCGCCAGATTCGTGCGCAGGATGTGGAACACCGGGATCAGGCCGATGAGCATGCCGACCACGACGGTGAGCGCGACCGCGAATCCGAGCACGCGCCAATCGAGCGAAGCAGGCAACGATTGGGGCAGCATCCTTGCCAGATAGAAATTCGTCATCCGTAGCGCCCCCCAGGCCACGCCCAGTCCCAACAGCGCGCCGAGAGACGTCAGCAGCAGGCTCTCCATGAGGAACTGCCGGGCAATCGTCGCGCGCGCGGCCCCAAGCGCGGATCGAATGGCCAGCTCGGACTGGCGGGCGTTGGAACGTACGAGCATCAGATTCGCAACGTTGACGCAGCCGATGAGGAGCACGAACGCGACGCCCCCCTGCAGCATCAGCAGCGTCGCGCGCACCGGCCGGACGCGCTGCTCCTGCACACCGCCGACGTTCATCGTCATGCCGGAGCGCTCCACGAAGGCCTTCAAGGGAGGCGGTCCGGCGTCGACGTAGCGCTTCTCGAGAACCTTGGCCTCGGCGTCCGCCTGCCCTGCCGTGACGCCCGGCTTGAGGCGTCCAAACAACTGGATGCCTACACCGTAGCGTCCCTGCGGATTCTCCTGCCCGGGAGCCCAGCTCAATGGCACGATGAACTTCATCCGCGCATCGAATGCTTCCAACGCGCGCGGCGCCACGCCGATCACCTTGTAGGCTTCATCGTCGATTCGCACTTCCTTGCCGAGGACCTCTGGACTCTCCTGATACTGCGTCTGCCAGTAGGACTGCGTGAGCACGACGACCTTGTCGGCGCCCTGCTTGTTCTGGTCTTTTGTAAAAAATGATCCGATCAGCGGCTGTATCCGCAGGATGTTGAAGATTTCGGCGGTCGCCCGTACGCCGGGGGTTCGGACGACAGAGTCCTTTTCTCCGACCAGGCTGTAAAAGAACGTCCACAGCGCAAGGCTCTCGTAGGAGCTCCCGTTCCGGGAGTAATCGAGGTAGAACGGCACGTTGGCCGGCATGTGGTTCAGGCCGGCCTTCACCGCGGAGCTGTATAGCTCCACAATCCGCTCCGGCTCCTGATACGGCAGCGGCTTCAACATCAGCGAATAGACGGACGAGAAGATCGCGGTCGTCGCGCCGATACACAGCGCCAGCGTGACGAGCGTGGTTGCGGTGATGCGCTTGGACTTCCAAAGCAGACGGAAGGCGTGACGCAAGTCCGTCAAGGAGCCGGTCCACATGCCGGCGGACGTCGAAGCGGGGGCGTGCGATGGCATCGTACAAGACTCCGGTTGGATTGGCGAATCAGCAAGGGGATGGTACCTGTTGCCGGGCTCCCGGTCCAAGCAAATGGGACGAACGTCAGTCCATGGATGGAACAGCGCGGCGTGACGGGTCTGCCGATCCGCAATGCGGACGGACACTTCTCGCTGTCCGAACTATACTCAGGCTCCCGGCAATCGTGTTTAACGGTTCTTTCGCGGCTGCGCGCCGTTGTCGTCGCCGGCGGCGTTCGGTGGCGGGCCGCGGATTGTCCCGAAGGAGGACTGCCCTTGAAACCGAGTCTCGTGGCTCGCACATCGGCCCTGTCTCTGCTGGCGATCGTGCTGACGACGCCGGCGCATCGTGCGCAGGCCCCCGAGTCGATCAGCGCAAAGACCTGGACTCAGGACCCCGCGGCGATCGAGGAGTACATCAAGTCCGCCAAAGTCGTGAGTATGAAGGAGCTTTCGGTGGGCGTGACCAAACCCAAACGCGCCGAGCTTGAACCCGGCGGGCCTGTCGCGGCGATCGCGTGGAAGAAAATCCCACCGGCGCGGTACGAGGGGTATTGGGAAAGCTACAAATCCGAGATCGCCGCGTACGAGCTCGACAAACTTCTGGGACTGGGCATGGTCCCACCAACCGTCGAGAAGCGGGTGGATGGCGAGCTCGGGGCGGCGGTCATGTGGGTGTCCCCGACGAAAAGCTTCAAAGAGCTCGGGGGCGTGCCCGGTCAGAAGGGCGTCAAGGGGCCGCCGCCGGCGCAGATGGGCATATGGATGAACCAAATTACCCGGGCAAAGATGTTCGACGATCTGATTGGCAACACCGATCCGAACCTCGGGAACTGGCTCGTCGATCCCGCCTGGAACCTGATTCTGATCGATCACACGCGCGCGTTTACGAGCAACACTCTTTACCACCAGCTCGTGCAGGTCGACACCGAGCTCTGGGACAAGATGAAGGCGCTCGATGAAGCGAGCCTGACCGCGGCAGTCGGACGCTGGCTCGACAAGCGCGAGATCAAGGGCATCCTCGAGCGGCGTAACAAGATGCAACAGGTCGTCGACAAGCTGCCGAAAAAGTAACGTCAGCTTCGTGATGCCGCAGGTGGGCGTGGGAAGAAAGTAAGACTGATAAGATCCGCCAGATGTCCAAGGCCGCCGCTCGCCTGCGAGCGCTGCTCGATCGTCCCGGGATTCTGCTCATGCCCGGCTGTCACGATGCGATCTCGGCGCGTCTCATCGAGGAAGCCGGATTCGAGATCGGCTTCATGAGCGGCTTTGCCGTCTCTGCCGACAGACTCGGGATGCCTGACGCAGGGCT
This sequence comes from Acidobacteriota bacterium, assembly GCA_046731735.1. GTDB lineage: Bacteria > Acidobacteriota > Vicinamibacteria > Vicinamibacterales > 2-12-FULL-66-21 > JALZOC01. Next base: position 282 of record JBKPLP010000055.1, on the reverse strand, counting down.
CATCTCGTATGCGGAGCTGGTCGATCAGGGACAGAACATCTGCCATGCCGTGTCGATTCCCATGATCGGTGACGGCGACACCGGCTTCGGCAGCGCGCAGAACATCAAGCGGACGGTCCAGGGGTACCGCGCGGCCGGGTTTGCCTCGATCATGCTCGAAGATCAGATCGCGCCGAAACGATGCGGCCATACCGAAGGCAAGGCGGTTGTCGGTCGAGACGAAGCGCTCATGCGCGTGCGCGCCGCGGTGGACGCGCGCGATGATGCCGGCGGGGACATTCT
>JBKPLP010000054.1:0-7370 GCA_046731735.1 Acidobacteriota bacterium | reverse complement strand
GGCTTCGAGGAAAAGCCGAACGCGAAGCGACTCGCGGACATCGGGAGCAGCGTGCCGCGGGGCGCGATCATGACCGGCGGCGTCAGCGCGGAGAAGCCGTTCGTCGCATCGATGGGCATCTACGTCTTCTCGCGCGACGTGCTGCTGGAGATGCTCGAGCAACCCGGGATCGACTTCGGCAAGGAACTGATTCCGACGGCGCTGGCCAATCGGCAGGTCAACCCGTACATCTTCCGTGGCTACTGGGCGGATGTCGGGACCATCGATGCCTTCTACGACGCCAATATCCAGCTGACGCGCCGCGGCGCACCGTTCGACTTCTTCCATCCGCGCCGGCCGATCTACACCCACCCGCGCTTTCTCCCGGGCTCGCGCGTCCACAACTCGACGATCGATTCGTCGATCGTCGCCGAAGGCTGCCATCTCGATCAGTGTGAGATTCGCGACTCGGTGGTCGGCATCCGGACGCACGTCGACGCGGGTGCGAGCATCACGCGGTCGGTCCTCCTCGGCGCGGACTTCTACGAAGAGGAAACCAGCGCGATGGAGACGCCGCTCGGCATCGGCAGGGGCGTCGTGCTCGATCGCGTGATCGTGGACAAGAACGCGCGGATTGCCGACGGCGTCAGACTGGTCAACGAGTCCGGCGTCATGAACGCGGACGGCGACGGCTACTACATCCGCGACGGGATCATCATCGTCCCGAAAGGTGCAGAAGTGAAGGCGGGGGTGACGGTGTAATTCAGAATTGCCAAAATTGCCAGAATCGCCGGAATGTCGTTCCCTGAATAAAACCATTCAGGGAACGACATTATGGCAATTCTGGCAATTCCGGCGTTTAAACAATGCCGCGAAGCATCTTCGCCGTGATGAACCAGCGGAGTTGACCAGTTCCCTTCGGCGGGACCGTCTCGAAATCGATGCGGCAGATCGCGCCCTTCTTGAACTCCATCGGCACCCGGGCTCCGATCAGGCGCGCGGCGAGCTCGCCGATGTTCGGCTCGTGGCCGACCAGCGCAATGCGCCCCTTCTTCACATGCTTCCCGAGCTCCTGCATGACCGCGGCAGGCGTCCCTGCCGGCGCCAGCGCGTCGCTGGTCGACACCGACGGTTTGGATTTCAGCGATTCCGCGAAGACGTCCGCTGTTTGTTTCGTGCGAACCAGCGGACTCGTGATGATGTGATCGAATCCGAGACCGAGCGCGTCGAGTGCCTTGGCCTCCTTGCGGAGCCGCGAGATACCGCCGGCCGTCAGCGGCCGCTTCGAATCGTCCGGATACTCGTCCCCGCGTTCGGCCGCGATTCCGTGGCGAATCAGATACAGCTCGAGCGCTGCCATCAGTGATCGCTCGCGATCGTGCGCGGGTCCTTCGGACGCGACAGCGCCATTTTCACGGCCGGCACGCGTCGCGCCGTACGCGCGAGCTGCGGGACTACGGCCTTGCGCACCGCCACGGTCATCTCCCGCAGCATCGGCGTGAGCGCGACATAACGTCCGTGCAGGTGACGGCACTGATCCTCGATGTGCCGCGCCAGATCCTCGAGGGCTTCTCGTGACTGAGGCCGCGTCGAAGGCGGACCCGCTTGTACCGCGGCGACGTGTTCCTGCAGCACCTGCAGGTCGTGCAGCTTACCGAGCATGTCTTGCGCGCGCTTGATGGTCCGGACGTGCGGCGCCGCTTCCTTCACGGCGCTGTCGGCGGCGAGCTCGAGGCCGTAACGCAGCTTCTTCGCCGCGATGCGGACGGCATGGAGACGCTCCGGAGCGTACACGTGGCCGGCATCGTCCATTGCGGCGGAAAGGGCGCGCGCGCGTTTGAGCAAGCGCGCGGCCAATGCCTTGCGCCACGGCTCCGTCGTCGCTTCCTCCAGCGCGGCGCCCACGGACTGGAGCCGCTTCTCCAGTTTCGCGGCATTCACTCGTTCGAGCCGTTCGAGCATGACCTTGCGCCGCCCGCCGCGCTCCTGGATGACCCGCGCCCGAACGTCCTCGACCGCGCTGCGGGGTACCTGTGGTGAACGAGCAAGCTCATCCAGGAGCAACAACGTCACATCCAGCTCGCGGACCGTGCCGAGCGCCCGCGTGAGGCGGCGGATTTTCCGACTGGCCTTTCCCGCCTTATTGCCCGGTAGGCCCGTCGCCAGCACCGGAACCGCCTCCCGCAGCCGCCGGGTCGTCACACGGGCCTGGTGAACCGCCCGGTCGTCCCCTTCGACGGCTTTCGGCACATGCCGGTTGAGCGCCCGCGACAGTCGTTGCAGCAGGCGCGTGGTAGGACGGGACGCTCGAGCGTTCATGATACGATTGCGACCGGTTTGGCCTCTCCGCCCCGGCTTTTTCGGTTGAGTCGGCAAGTATATACCCGATGATCTGACAAGCAAGAGCCGGACCGGCTGAGCAATTCCTTCCTGCATGCGCATCGCCGCCATCGATATCGGTACCAACTCCATCCACATGATCGTGGTCAGGGTTCGCCCCGACCTGTCGTTCGAGGTCATCGATCGTGAAAAGGACATGGTCCGGCTCGGCGCAGGCGGCCTCGATGGCCGCGCACTGACCCAGACTGCAATGACCTCGGCGCTCCAGACGCTCGCCAAATTCCGTAGGTTAGCGGATTCGCACAAGGTCGACGAGATCGTCGCAACCGCGACGAGTGCCGCCCGTGAAGCCGAGAACGGCGGCGACTTCATTGCCGAAGTAGGCAGACAAACCGGCATCCGTGTTCGCGTCATCTCGGGAACCGAGGAAGCCAGACTCATCCATCTTGCCGCCGGCTACGGCGTCGACGTCGGCGGCAGCTCGGCGGTTGTCATCGACATCGGCGGCGGAAGTGTCGAAGTCACGTTGGGAACTGCGACACAACTGAAATACGGGAAGAGCTTCAAAGCCGGGGTCATTCGGCTGACCGAGCGCTTCGTCAAAACAGATCCGCTCTCGCGCCAAAGTGAACGGCGTCTGGTCAAGCACCTGAACCGGGAGATGGGCGAGTACCTCGATTCGATCGCTCAGGCCGGGTTCGACAGGGTGATTGGGACCTCCGGGACGATCCTCAGTCTCGGCGCGGTCGCCCTGACCGAAGACGGAGAGCCGCCGGACGACCTGCGGAACCGGCGCGTCGGCGCCAAGGCGCTGCACCGGCTTCGCAAGCGCCTCGTGGCGGCCGATATCGAGGAGCGCCTGCACATGCCCGGCCTCGATCCACGCCGCGCCGATCTCAGCGTCGCCGGATCGGTGCTGCTCGACACCATTCTTCGCGGTCTGGGGGCGGAGGACATCACGCTCTGCGACCTCGCGCTGCGCGAAGGGCTCGTTCTCGACTACATCCACCGGAACCGGGCGCGCATCAAGAAGGTCGAGCGCTATCCCGATGTCCGCCGGCGCAGCGTCGTCGAGCTCGGCGAACGCTGCGGCTACTGGTCCGAGCACGCGCAGCAGGTCGCGCGGCTGGCACTCAGCATCTTCGATCAGACGCGCAGCATCCACGGACTCAGCGATCGCGAGCGTGAATGGCTCGAGTATGCGGCGCTGTTGCACGATGTCGGCGTGCACATCAGCTACGACCGCCACCACCGCCATTCCTACTACTTGATCAAGAATGGAGATCTGCGGGGTTTCGACCCGCGCGAGATCGAGGTGGTCGCGCTCGTCGCACGGTATCACCGCCAGGCGACCCCGAAGAAGTCGCACGAGGGGTATGGCGACCTCAACGGCACGCTACGGAGCACCGTCCGCGTGCTGTCCGCGATAGTCCGGCTCGCGGAGGGGCTGGACCGCAGTCACGCGCAAGCGCTCGCGGGCATCGATCTCTTTCCACGTGGCGACGATTATCTCGCCCGGCTCCGCGCGAACGGCGATGCGGAGCTCGAGCTCTGGGCCGCTCACCGTCACGTCGCGCCGCTCGAGCGTGAGCTCGATCTACCCATCCGGTTCGAAGTGGCCGGCGCCGAGTACAAGGAACAGTCACCGCATGCTGAACAACCTGACCACGCCGCACGAGTATCCCGGAAAGCTGTTCGTGGTCGAAGGAATCGACGGGTCGGGAAAGACGACGCAGCTGGCACTGCTGGCAAAGTGGCTTAGCGCCGCCGGCCGGCCGGTGTTCGTCACCGAATGGAACTCCTCGGCGCTGGTGAAGGCGGCGACGAAGACCGGGAAGAAGAAGAACTCGCTGACGCCGATGACGTTCAGCCTGCTGCACGCCACCGACTTCGCGGACCGCCTCCTCTACAACATCATCCCGCCGCTCAAGGCCGGAATGATCGTGCTCGCGGACCGGTATGCCTACACCGCGTTCGCACGCGATGCGGCGCGCGGCGTCGACCGACGCTGGGTTCGGGAGCTGTACAGCTTCGCCGTCAAGCCGGACATGGCGGTGTATTTCCGCGTCCCGATCGAGGTGTCCACCGATCGCCTGATGGCGCGCCGGGTGAAGCTGAAGTTCTACGAGGCGGGCCTCGACATGGGCTGGAGCTCGAATGCGATCGAGAGCTTCAGGATTTTCCAGGGCAAGGTGCTCGATGAATACGATCGCCTGGTCGAGGAATTCGGCCTTGGCGTCGTGAACGCCGTCGGCAGCATCACGGAGCAGCAGCGGTTGTTCCGGCGGTTGGTGTCGCAGCACCTGCAGATTGAGGAGACCGATGAACAGCTCGACGAGCAGCTCGTCTGACGCGCCGGCCAGCGGTATTCGCCCCGGAAACTACTACGGCAACGGCATTCCCTATCTGCCGCTCGACGGCTATCCGGGCAAGATCATCGCGGTCGAGGGGACCGACGGCGTCGGCCGCTCCACGCAGATTCGTCTGCTGCGCGAATGGCTCGAGGTGCAGGGCTACGGCGTCATTGAAACCGGATGGACTCGATCCGAGTTGATGCAGCCCACCATCGAGCTCGCCAAGGCGAGCAACACGTTGAACAAGCTGACCTTCGTGCTGCTCTACGCGACCGACTTCGCAGACCGGCTCGAAAAGGAAATCATTCCCGCGCTGAAGGCGGGTTTCATCGTGCTCTCGGATCGCTACATCTTCACCGCGCTGGCCCGTGCCGGCGTTCGCGGGGTCGACCGCACGTGGATGCGGAACCTGTATGGGTTCGCCATTGCGCCGCATCTCGTGTTCTACCTCAAGATCGACGAGAAGACGCTGATCCGGCGCGTCCTGCAGGCGCGGGGCATGGAGTACTGGGAATCGGGAATGGACATGAAGCTCGGCGACGACATTTATGAGAGCTTCCGCGCGTATCAGCGATCGCTCCTGCGCGAGTACGCGTCGATGGCGGACGAATTCGGGTTCCGCGTGCTCGATGCCCGGCGCAAGATCGACGTGATTCAAGACGAGCTCCGCCGCCAGATCGGCGCGTTCCTCGCCGAGGCTGACACGACGGCTGTACGATCCGACGAGCCGGCGCTCACCAATCCCTGAGCCATTGCCAATTTACACGCCCGTAACACGCCAGAAATCCCGCAGTAACGGCGGACGGCTATGCTGGATTTGCCACGTATGCCCGCCGTGCACCCGCCGCTCCAGCCCACGGTCATTGCCAAACCACCCTCGACGGCCGCGCCTGTGGATCCGGCCATCGACGTCCGCAACCTGAACTTCTACTACGGGCTGAAGCGCGCGCTCGAGGACATCACCATCGATATCCAGCCGAATGTGGTGACGGCGTTCATCGGTCCGTCTGGCTGCGGCAAGAGCACATTCCTCCGGACCCTCAACCGCATGAACGACATCATCCCTGGCGCCCGGGTGGAGGGGCAGGTGCGCATCAAGGGAGAGGATATCTACCGCACGGGCAGCGATGTGGTCGCGTTGCGACGCCGGGTCGGGATGGTGTTTCAGAAGTCGAACCCGTTTCCGAAATCGATCTTCGAAAACGTGGCGTACGGACTGCGGATCAACGGCCTCGCCAAAGGCCGCGCGGCAATGAACGCCCGGGTCGAGGAGAGCCTCAAGGCCGCCGCGATCTGGGACGAGGTCAAGGATCGACTGCACGAATCGGCGCTCGCGCTGTCCGGCGGACAGCAGCAGCGCCTGTGCATTGCGCGCGCGCTGGCGATACAACCCGAGATCCTGCTGATGGACGAGCCGGCGTCGGCGCTCGATCCGATCGCCACCCAGCGCATCGAGGAGTTGATTTACCAGCTGAAATCGCGCTACACGATCGTCATCGTGACGCATAACATGCAGCAGGCCGCCCGGGTGTCGGATCAGACGGCGTTTTTCTGGCTCGGAAAGCTGGTCGAGTACACGGCGACGGATCGGATCTTCACCAACCCGACCCAGAAGCTGACCGAAGACTACGTCACCGGCAGGTTTGGATAGGTGATAGTGGAAACCCCGCAGCGGCATTTCCAGGCGGACCTGGAGCAGTTGAAGGCGCGGCTCCTCGAAATGGGCGGGCTCGCGGAGGAACGCGTGCGCACCGCGCTCGACGGCCTGATCAACCGCGACCCGGAGGCGGTCGCGCGCGTGCTCGAGGGGGACCGTCCCATCAACCAGCTGCACATCGAGATCGACAATCGCTGCTTCACGCTCCTCGCCCTCCATCAGCCGATGGCCGTCGATTTGCGCGCGATCGTGTCGGCGGTCAAGATCAACACCGATCTCGAGCGCGTCGGCGATCTCGCGGTCAATATCGCCGAGGCCGTCGTCCGCTACACCCGACACGCGCCGGTCAAGGAGTTGATCGATATCCCGCGCATGGGCACCATCGCGCAGACGATGTTGCGCGATGCCCTCGATTCCTACGTCAAGCGCGACACGACACTGGCGCAGTCGGTGCTGGACTGCGACGACGAGCTCGATGCCTTGAAGACGCAGGTCTTCCGCGAGCTCTTGACCTACATGCTGCAGGATCCAACGACCATCGAACCGGCGCTCGATTTGATCCTGATTTCCCGCCACCTCGAACGCATCGGCGACCACGCCACCAATATCGCCGAAGACGTCATCTTCATGGTGCTGGCGCGGGACGTCCGCCATCACGCCGGCGAACCGGGCATCTAAATAAAGGCTTCAGGGCTTCGGGGCTTCAGGCTTCGGGGTTCAACGCTTCAGGGACTCAGTCGTGAAGCCGTGAAGTCATGCCTTGCCGTCAAGCCATGAAGCCGTGAAGCCCTGAAGCCTTGAAGCCTTCACGCCCCCCGCGAGCGCACTATCCAGGCGAGCAGGTAATATAGGCAGATTGCGCATGGCAGAGCCTGTTCCTGTGTGCGCCTACTGTCGCCGACGGCCGGTGGACCCGAAGTGGCGGCCGTTCTGCGGCGAGCGCTGCAAGCTCGCGGATCTGGGGCGCTGGTTTTCGGGCGACTATCGCATTCCGGGAACGCCAGCGCCCACCGACGAGGAAGACACTGAGTAGACATGGC
>JBKPLP010000053.1:0-34915 GCA_046731735.1 Acidobacteriota bacterium | reverse complement strand
GCCGCGTTTATTTCCCGATCCATGGCGAACAGGAACGGTTCCACCCGGGCCTCCAGCCCCGCCCGCTGGTAGCCGTTCCTGACCAGTTCAAGATCGCGCTCTCCTGTCTGATGCGTGATTGCCAGCCCGCCAGGGTGGACTGCCAGTTGCGGCGCCGCCTCCACCATGGCCACGTTGATCGCGTGCGCGCCCTGGGAGCCGCCAAAGATCAAAATCCTCGGAGGGCCCGCGGCGCGCGGCGCATGACGGTCGGGTTGGGACAAGAACTCGGGACGCACGGGGTTGCCAGCGACAATCGCCCTCCTTCCGAAATACCCAGCCGTCGATTCGAACGTCACCGCCGCTGCGCTGACGGCGCGCGCGAGCAACCGGTTGGTCAAGCCGGGCACGGCGTTCTGTTCGAGCAGCAGCGTCGGAATGCGGCGCAGCGCGGCGAACAGGACGACCGGGCCCGAGCTGTATCCGCCGACGCCGATCACGAGATCCGGCGAACGGCGCGAGAGGATCGCCCACGCGTCGAGGGCGCTCGACGGCAGCATGAGCAGGCCGCGAATGCGCGCCGCGATCGACGTCCCCTTCAGTCCGGCGCTCCGCAGCAGATCGAGCTCGAATCCCTCCCGCGGCACGACCCGCGATTCGATTCCGCGCGCGGTTCCGGCGAACGTAATCCGCGTATCCGGGTGGCGGCGCAGCAGCTCGCGGGCGACGGCGATCCCCGGGAACAGGTGCCCGCCCGTCCCGCCCCCTGCGATCACGACGCGAATCGGGTTCATGCATCCTGCGGTGGCAACGTCGTCGTGATGACGTGCGTGGATGAGGCATGCTGCGACACGTTCAGCAGGATCCCCATCCCGAGAAGGTTGATCAGCAGCGACGAGCCGCCGTAGCTCACGAACGGCAGCGGGATGCCCTTGGTCGGGAGCAGCCCGAGCACGACGCTGATATTGAAGAACGCCTGGAAGGCGACCATCGTCGTCAGTCCCAGCGCGAGAAACGCACCGAACCGATCGGGCGCCCGCACCGAGGTGCGCAGCCCGCGCCAGGTAATGACGCAGAAGCACGCGAGGACGACCGTCGCGCCGATCAGCCCGAGCTCCTCGGAGATCACCGAGTAGATGAAGTCGTTGTGCGGCTCGGGCAGATAAAACAGCTTCTGCACGCCGCCCATCAGTCCGCGCCCGAACACGCCGCCGGTGCCGATGGCGATCATCGACTGGATCATCTGGAACCCGTCCCCGAGCGGATCGGCCCACGGGTTCAGGAACGCGAGCACGCGCCGGCGCCGGTAGTCCGAGAATGCGAGCAGGAAGTACAGCGCGGGCAACGACGCGAGGAACACGCCGGCGACGTAGCGATAGTTGATCCCGGCGGCGAAAATCATCACCGCGGCAATCATCACGACCGAAACCGAAGTGCCGAGATCCGGCTCGGCGAGTATCAGGCCCACGATCGCCGCGAGCACCACGCCGATCGGCACCAACGCATAGGTCGGCTCGTCGATGCGGTCCATGCGCCGTTCGAGGAGCGCGGCCATGAAGAAGATGACCACGACTTTGGCGAGCTCTGAAGGTTGCACGCCAAGCGGACCGACGTTGAGCCACCGCGTCGCGCCGTTCACCGCATGCCCGAAGAGCACGGCGACGAGCCCCAGCACGACCAGCGCGAGCCCGGCCCAGATCACCGCAGGCTGGCGATAGTTCCGGTAGTCGACGCGCATGATCACCGGCATGAGCACGAGTCCGATCAGCGCCCACGTCGCCTGTTTGAAGAGATAGAGATACGGGTCGTGGTTCGTCTCCATCGCGACGACCGCAGAGGCGCTGTAGACCATGACGACGCTGGTACACACGAGCAACAAGGTGGCCGTGAACAGTAACTTGTCGGATTTGAGCTTTCGCGCCATACTTCGCCGCCTGAGTGCCGTAGCTAAAGGTTCGGCCGGGTCGGACCGACAATTTCCCTGACAGTGCGTCGCAGACCCGGCACTGTGAGGGCGCAGCGTAAGCAGTCAGCAGTCATCAGCCGGACGGGGGCTAAGACACCACCCTCGCAGACCGGGGCAGCCTGCGTTCCCAGCGGACGGTTCTTCGCCGCACCTTCCGGACTGATGACTGCTCACTGCTCACGCGTAACGTTCCATTCCTCCTGCAGCCGCAAGACTTCCTGCTTGAACACGCGCCCGCGCTCCGCGTAATCGCGGAACATGTCGAAGCTCGCGCACGCCGGCGCCATCACGACCGTGCTTCCCGGCGACGCGGAGGCAAATGCCGTCCGCACCGCCGACGACATGTCTGCCGCTTCACGTACGCCGACGCGTCCCGACAGCGCGTCGATGATCAGCGGGCGCGACTCGCCAATCGCAATCACCGCCGCGCGTCGCGCCTCGAGCGGCGCGAGCAGATCGCGGAAGTCCCCTCCCTTGAACCGCCCGCCCAGAATCACGACGAGGCCGTCGCCGAAGCTTTCGATGGCGCGGCGCGCTGCCTCGATGTTCGTGGCCTTCGAATCGTTCACGAATCGCACGCCGCCGACCTCGCCGACGAGCTCCAGCGCGTGCTCGAGGCCGGCAAACCCTTCGACCGCGCGGGTCATCGCCGCGGCGTCGATCCCAGCCAGCCACGCCACCGCCGCGGCCGCCACGACGTCCGCGACGAGATGGGGACCCAGCAGACGAATCGACGAGAGCGGCACCAGCGGTTCGACGCGTTCTCCATGCCGCCCGACGATGGCGTTGCCGTCGACGAGGACCCCATTGCGGATGGCTGCGCTCATCGAGAACAGGAGCCGGCGTGCGCGCGTGTCGGCCGCCAGCGCCAGCGACGCCGCATCGTCTGCGTTCAGCACCGCCCAGTCGTCGTCGGTCTGCCTCGCGAAGATCCGCGCCTTGGCCGACGCGTATTCTTCGACCGTCGCGTGCCGATCGAGGTGGTCGGGAGAGAAGTTCAGCAGCACCGCGATCCACGGACGGAACGTCTCGGTGGCCTCGAGCTGAAAGCTGCTGGCCTCGACGACGTGGATCGTGTCCTCGGTCGAGGCCTCGACCTGCGCGCTGAGCGCGAGCCCGATGTTTCCACCGACGAGCACGCGCCGGCCGCCCGCTTCGAGCATTCGCCCGGTCAACGTCGTCGTCGTCGACTTCCCTTTCGTGCCGGTGATCGCGATCACCTTTCCCCGCAGCCAGCGGAAGGCGAGCTCCAGCTCGCCGATCACGGGCACGCCCCTCCGGCGCGCGGCTTCGAGCACCGGCTGCCGGAACGGAACGCCAGGACTCGCGACCACGAGATCGGCGCTGGTAAACGTTTCCTCATGGTGGCCGCCGAGCTCGAGTTCGACACCAGCCGCTCGCAGGCGGTCCTCGTCCTCGAGCCGGTCGCGCTGGTCGCTGACGGTCACCGTCGCGCCGCGCCGCACGAGCAGCTCCGCGGCCGCGATGCCGCTCCGCGCCGCACCGGCCACGGTGACGCGTTTGCCGCGAACGGAGAAGGACGCCTGGGTCATCGCAGTTTCAAGGTCGTGAGACTGAACAGCGCGAAAATGATCGCGAGGATGACGAACCGGGTGATGACCTTCGGCTCGCTCCAGCCGATCAGCTCGAAGTGGTGATGCAGCGGCGCCATCTTGAAGACACGCCGGCCCGTGGTCTTGAACGACGCGACCTGCACCACCACCGATGCGGCTTCCATCACGAACACGCCGCCGACAATCACGAACAGGATCTCCTGCTTGATGAGCAGCGCGACGGTGCCGAGCGCGCCGCCCAGACCGAGCGACCCGACATCGCCCATGAAAATCTCGGCGGGATAGCAGTTCCACCAGAGAAAGCCGAGGCTCGCACCGACGAGCGCGCCGCAGAAGATCGTCAGCTCCGCGGCGACCGGCGGCAGCCTGACCAGCTGCAGGTAGTTCGAAAACACGACGTGGGTCGAGACGTAGGCGAGCGCGGTGAACGCCGCCGCCGACACCGCGAAAACGCTGATCGCGAGACCATCGAGGCCGTCCGTGAGGTTGACCTCGTTGGTCGCGCCGACGAGAAACACGATCGAAAAGACGACGTACAAGAGCCCGAGATCCGGGATGACCCTTTTGAAGAACGGAAAGATCAGCCGCGTGCTGTAGAGCGATGGGTCATGACTGGCCATGACCTGCAGCGCGACGCCCACGCCGAGCGCCGCGACGATTTGCCACGCCATCTTGTAGCGCGGCCGCAGTCCGTGGTGTGTTTTACGCACGATCTTCAGATAGTCGTCGACGAACCCGATGGTGCCGAACGCCATCGTCGAGAGCACGGCAATCCAGATGAAGGGATCGGTGAGGTCCGCCCAGAGCAGCGTCGGCACCAGCGCCGAGGTGAGGATCAGGAGGCCGCCCATTGTCGGCGTACCGGCCTTGGTGCGATGCGTGGCCGGCCCTTCCTGCCGGATGACCTGGCCGATCTGGAACTCGCGCAGCTTGCGGATCATCATCGGCCCGACGAACAGGCCGATGATCAGCGCGGTCAGGCTCGCCGCCGCGGTGCGGAACGTGATATAGCGCGTCACGTTGAGCACCGCCACCTGCGTGTGCAGCGGATACAGGAGGTGATAGAGCATCAGGCGTACTCCGCCTTCAGCCGATCGACCACCACGTCGGTGCCGATGCCGCGCGAGCCCTTGACGAGCACGAGGTCGCCGGGACGGGTGCGCTCCAGCGCAAGCGCGGCGGCTTCGGTAGTGCTGCGCACGTAGGCCACGGCCGACTCGCGCATCCCCGCACGCAGCGCGGCGTCGGCGAGTGCGCGTGCCGGCGTGCCGCCTACCGCCACGAGTAAATCGAGCCCGGCAGCGGCGGCAGCGGCGCCGCACTCTTCGTGCAACCGCGTCGCGTGAGCGCCGAGCTCGAGCATTTCGCCCAGCACCGCAATCTTGCGCGCGCTGCCCGTCGCCGTCTGCAGCGTGTGCAGCGCGCGGCGAAGCGCCGCGGGGCTCGAGTTGTACGAGTCGTCGATCAGGGTGATGCCGCCCGGAAGCCGCAACAGCTCGCCGCGGCGGTGGGCGGGTCTGAGGGTGGCGGCGCGCGCCTTGATCTCGTCGAGCGGGATCTCGAACTGCAGTGCAACGGCGATCGCGGCGAGCACGTTCGCGAGGTTCCCGAGGCCGAGGAGCGGCGTTTCGAGATCGACGTCTCCAATCGGCGTGCGCACGGTCGCGCGCGTCCCCTCGAGCCCGCGCTCTTCGACCGGCGTCGCCCGCACGTCGGCGGGCTGCTCCATCCCGAAGGTGACGACGCGGCCCGCGAAGCTGCGCGTGCGTGCCGCGACCCGGCGATCATCCGCGTTGGCCACGAGCACGTCGTCGCGCCGCGCGTTCTCGAGAATCTCGGCCTTGGCGTCGGCAATCGTCTCCGCGGACTCGAAGAATCCCAGGTGGGCATCGCCGACGTTGGTCCACACGCGCACTTCGGGCTCCGCGATGCCGACCAGCGTGCGAATCTCACCAGCGTGATTCATGCCGAGCTCGACGACCGCCACCTGAGGCCTCGAGCGAAGCTCGAGGAGCGAGAGTGGCAGTCCGATGTGATTGTTGAGATTCCCCTTGTTGCGGAACACCTGATAACGACCCGATAGAAACTCCGCCACCACTTCCTTCGTCGTCGTCTTGCCCGCGCTGCCGGTAATCGCGACCACCCGGGCGCCGGATCGCCGCCGCACGTCGCGCGCGATCTGCTGCAACGCCACCGTCGTATCCGGAACGGCAATCACGACTGGCGGTGCCCCATTCGCAGGTGGCGGCAGCTCCGGCGCCGCCGGCTGGATCAGCGCGCCGATGGCGCCGCGCGCGACCGCGTCGGCGACGAACTGGTGCCCGTCGAATCGTTGGCCCCGAATCGCGATAAAGAAATCTCCAGCCGCGATGCTCCGCGAATCGATCGAGATCCGTTCGATCGGCGTCGCCGCGTCCCCTTGCATCAATCGCCCGCCGGTCACGGCCGCCATGTCCCCCGCGGTCAGCGGCAGTCGCGCCACGCCGCTACGACACCCTGGCGCGCGCGCGCCGGCGCGCGAGCGCTTCGCGCGCCACCTCGACGTCGTCGAACGGCAGCGTGCGATCGCCGACTTGCTGATACTTCTCGTGGCCCTTCCCCGCAATCAGCACGAGATCCCCGGCACGGGCGTCACGCACTGCCTGCGTGATCGCTTCCCGGCGATCCACGATCGCAAGGCAGGGGGTCGACTTCGGCGCGGGTTGCCCCTTGGGCGGCACGCGATCCGCGGGCACGACGATGCCGCGCTTCACTTCCTCGATGATCTGTTCGGGGTCTTCCGAGCGGGGGTTGTCGGACGTCACCACGACGAGATCGCTGAGCCGCGCCGCCACCGCCCCCATCAGCGGCCGCTTCGTGCGATCCCGATCGCCGCCGCAGCCGAATACCGTGATCAGCCGTCCCGTCGCGAGCGACCGCGCCGTCTCCAGCAGGTTCTTCAGCGCGTCGTCCGTATGCGCGTAGTCCACCACCACGCGGACGTCGTCATGTGGACCGGAAACCAGCTGGAAGCGGCCGGGGACGTTCGCGAGGTTGGCGACGCCCGCCTCAATCGCACTGAACGGCAGATCCAGCGCCATCGCGGCGGCGGTCGCCGCCAGGATGTTGTAGGCGTTGGGGCGCCCCACGAGGGGAGACCGCAGGCGCAGCGTGCCGCGCGGCGTGCGCGCCTCGAATGACAGGCCGTCGAGCGAGTAGGACAGCGGCCCCGGGCGCACGTCCGCCGGCGCGTCGATCGCATAGGTAACCGGACGCCTGGCGACCGCCGCGAATTCAGCGCCCCGCCGATCGTCAACGTTCGTGATGCCGAACCCGTCTTCCGGGAGCAGCTCGAACAGACGCCGCTTCGCGCGGAAGTACTCCTCCATGTCGCCGTGGAAGTCGAGATGGTCGCGCGTCAGGTTGGTAAAGATCGCGGCGGCAAAACGCAGGTGATCGGCGCGGCGGAGCGCCAACGCGTGGGACGAGACCTCCATCACACACGCCGCGCAGCCCTGCGCGAGCATCTCGCGCAGCATCTTCTGCAGGTCGGGCGCTTCAGGCGTCGTCCGCGCGGCGTCCATCTCGCGATCGCCGATCCGGTACCCGACCGTCCCGATCCGCCCCGATTTCAGCCCGGCCGCTTCACACATCGACGCCAGCAGGTATGAGGTCGTCGTCTTTCCGTTCGTGCCGGTGATGCCGATCAGAGTGAGCTCGTGGCTTGGGTGCCCGTACAACTCTGCAGCCAGCGCCGCCAGCGCGAGCCTCGCGTCGCCGACGCGAATCCACATCGCCGCCACTCCTTCGGGCCGCTCGGATTCCGACACGACGGCGATGGCGCCGCGTTTGACCGCATCGTGCACGAACGTGGTTCCGTCGGCTTTGACACCACGGAGGGCGACGAAGACGGCACCCGGCCCTGCCTGCCGGGAGTCGTACGCCACCGAGGTCACCGTGGTGTCACCGACGGAACCCAGGGATTCCGCTGGCTGGATTGCGCCCAGCAGTTCCCGTAAGGTCACTGCTGCGCCCCTTGCGAGGTGATGAGCGCACGCCGTCCGAGTTTCAGCACGCATTGGTCGCCGGGCGCGAGGAGCGCGCCTGCGGCCGGAGACTGCTCGATGACGAAACCGTCGCCGCTGATCCGGGGGGTGAGTCCGATCCGGGTCAGCGTTCGCAGCGCCTCGCGCGCGCTGAGGCCGCGCAGATCCGGCATCTGGCCCGGCTCCGTCGTCTCGACTGCCCGAACCGGGCCCAGCGGTGCGGCGGCGATCGGCGTGGCCGCCATATCCGACGCCGGCTCATGCCGCGCGACAAGCACGGGTGGCGGCGGATTGACATCCGGTCCAATGCCCAGGTGGCGCAAGGTGGCGTCCGCGATCCGCTTGAAAACGGGGGCGGACACGACGGCACCGTAGTAGCCCTTCGCGTGCGGTGAATCGATGACCACGACGATGACCACCGCCGGCCTGCGCGAGGGGACGAAGCCGACGAACGAGGCGTTGTAGTCGGATTTCGAGTAGTGCTGGTTGACCAGCTTCGAGGCGGTGCCGGTCTTGCCGGCCACCGTGTAGCCGTCCATCTGTGCGAAGGACTTCGCGGTGCCCCGCTCGACGACGGCTTCCATGATCTGCGTGACGGTCGCGGCGGTTTCCGGATTGATCGCGCGGCGGATCACTTTGCGCGGTGTTTCCTCGCGGCGGCCGTTCCGGATGAAGGCGCGCACGACGTGCGGTTCGACGAGCTCGCCGCCGTTCGCGACCGCGCTGACGGCGGTCGCCATCTGGATCGGCGTCACGCCGACCTGGTAGCCCATCGACACCGAGGCGAGTGCACTCGCGTCCATCCGGGCGGCGTCCCACACGATTCCCGGATTCTCGCCGCGGAAATCAGGGGCGATCGGCTGGCCGAATCCGAACCGGTTCACGTAGCGGATCAGCCGCTCCGGCCCCAGCTTCATGCCGACTCTGATGGCGCCGACGTTGCTCGACTTCGCGATGACGTCGATGAACGGCAGCACGCCGTACTCGTGGGTATCGCGGATCATGCGCGGCCCGAAGGTGATGTATCCGGGGCTGCAGTTGACCGGGTCGTCAGGGGTGATCAGGCCTTCTTCGATCGCGGCGGAGGCGGTGACGACCTTGAACGTGGATCCGGGTTCGTAGAGGTCCTGGATCGCGCGGTTGCGCCGCGCCAGTTCGTCTGCCTCACCGAATGCGTTCGGATTGAACGTCGGCCAGTTGGCCAGCGCGAGAATCTCTCCGGTGCGCGGGTCCATGATGACCGCGCTGCCGCCGGACGCGGCGTTTTCCGCGACTCCGGCCCGCAGCTCGCGGTCAGCGATGTGCTGCAAGTATTCGTCGATGGTGAGCTCGAGCCCGTCGCCGGCGGTCGGCGGACGCTCCTCGCGCGACGACATGGCGTGGCGGCGCGCGTCGGTCTGCACGAGGATCTGTCCTTCACGTCCGCGGATGCGCCTGTCGAACGTGGATTCCAATCCGGCGAGGCCGACGTTGTCGATGCCGACGTAGCCGAGCACCTGCGCGGCGAGCTGCTTCTTCGGGTAATAGCGCCGGCTTTCCTTGTAATAGAGGAGGCCCGGCAGATCGAGCGCCTTGACGCGGCGCGCTTCATCTGGGGAGATCTGCCGAGCCAGATACGCGAACTGGTTCTTCGTGCGGAGGCGTTCCGCCATCACCGCGCGCTGCTGCGGTGAGCACTCGTCGAGCGCGGCGCACACGAGGGACGCCGCCTGATCGGGATTGGTGATTTCCGAGGGGTCCGCCGCAATCGTGTCGGCGTCGACGCTGTAGGCGAGGACGTGACCGGCGCGGTCGACAATCTCGCCGCGCTTGGCCGGAAGCCTCACCGTCCGCAACTGCTGCCGGTTGGCGCGCGCCATCATGTCGGCGTGCTCGAACACCTGGAGATACAGCAGGCGCGCTTCGATGCCGGCGGTCCAGAGCCCGAAGAAGACGGCGCACAGCCCCAGACGCGACCGCAGCCGGTGGCGCCATTCGGCGGCCGCGGCCAGCGGCTCGCGGCGCGCCACCCGCTGTGCGGGCCGGCGCCAGGGGAGCCTGAATCTGCTGCCGTGTTCGTCCGCCACCGATCCTCCTCGGGACACGCCGATCCGTCACCGCGCGGCGATGATGGACTTGGCGGGCGGCGCCGACGGCGTCACCCGTTCGAGCACGATGGCCTGGTCGCGCGTCGGCGCCACCAGGTGCAATTGTTTGGTCGCGATCTGCTCGATCCGCGACGGCGCGCGCAGCGTTTCAATCTCGAGCCGGAGGTGGCGGTTGATCTCCTCCTGCTCGGCGCGCTCCTGCTGCATCCGCTGCATCTCATAGCCGTGGCCGAGCAGGGCGAAGCGCTGCCACGCAGAGAACAGAATGACGAGCGACAGGAAGCCACCGATGGCGAGCGTCTGGAGCAGCTGGCGATGACGCTGCTCGTCCACCTCGCGGACGATCGGGTTGTTCCGTACGTCCTTCCTGATGGCGTATTCGAAATCGATGCCGTTCATGCGAGCCTCTCGATCGCGCGGAGCTTGGCGCTTCGTGCCCGCGGGTTGCGCGCCAGTTCCTCCTCGCGCGGCACCACCGGCTTTCGCGTCAGCACGCGCACGGCGTTGCCGCCGGCCGCCAGCGCGCGGAACGCGTGCTTCACGATGCGATCCTCGAGCGAGTGAAACGTGATCACCGCGAGCCGCGCACCGGCGCGCAGCAGGCGCGACGCATCGATGAGAAACGCGTCGAGCCCATCGAGTTCCCGGTTGACCCAGATACGGAGGGCCTGGAACGTGCGCGTCGCCGGATCGATCCGCTGATAGCCCTTCCGCGGCACGGCGCGGCGCACGATCCCGGCGAGCTGGCCCGTGGTCACGATCGGCGCGGTGCCGCGCGCTTCCACGATCCGCCGCGCGATGCGGCGCGAGAACCGCTCTTCGCCGTACTGGTAAATCACGTTCGCCAGCTCCTCCTCGTCGACGTCGGCGAGGAGATCCGCCGCGGTGGGGCCAGCGGTCTGGTCCATGCGCATGTCGAGCCGCTCCTCGCGGCGGAAGCTGAATCCGCGGCCTTCGCCGTCGAGCTGCATCGAGGAGACGCCGAGATCCGCCAGTCCGCCGTCGATGCCGTCAATCGAGCGCGACTCGAGGACGGCGCGCAGCGCCCGATAATCCGAATGGACCAGCTCCACCCGATCGCCCCACGGCGCCAGCGCCTCTCGCGCGATCCGCAGCGCGTCGGTGTCGCGGTCGAGACCGATCAGCCGGGAGGCGCCCTCGTTCAGCAGCGCCCGCGCGTGCCCGCCGAGGCCGACCGTGCAATCGACGAACAACCCGCCGCGTGAAGGTTCGAGCAGGGCGGTCGTTTCCGCGAGCATCACCGGTTCGTGCGCGGCGTCCATGTCAGATTCCGAAATCCGAGAGCGCCCGCGCGTCGTCGTCGGTATAGGGCTCGCGCTGCAGCTTCGCGACGAACCGCTCGTGATTCCACACGTCGATGTACGCGACCTGGCCGAACACATCGACCTCGCCGTTCATGCCGGCGGTGTCGCGGAGCCGGCCGTGAATCAGCACCCGTCCCTGTGTGTCGAACTCGGCGCCCTGACCGAAGTAGTTCACGCGGTCGAGAAACTTCAGCCGCGCCGGATGCGTGGTCGGCATCCGCGTGAGCTTTTCCTCCAGCTCGAGCCAGACCGGCATCGGGTAAATGCGGACGTACTCCCCCGTGAGGCTGGTCACGAACAGCTCCTTGCCGTGCTTCGTTTCCACGAGGCTTCGGAAGGCGTTCGGGATCTTGAGCCTGCCCTTGTCATCGATTTTGGCGGCGTAGTTGCCCCGCAGCACGTCCCCTTACTCCACTTTGCTCCAGGAAATTCCACGCGATAGTAGAGAAGGCGAGCCCGTCTGTCAACGTAAAACCAACAAGAAGAGCGGCTTACGTTTTATTTTCGCCAGGCGAAGAAAGAGGCGAAGGCACGCAGCCGAGGTGCCACCGCGTGCTAGCATGGGCAGATCTGCTCAACTTGAAGGGCCCTTCGACGGGGCTCAGCGCAGGCCCCATAGATGCTCCGTGCTGGTTTGATAGGGTTTCCCGGGTCCGGGAAGACCGCGCTTTTTCAGCTGCTGACGAGTGCGCGCGAAGCGCCGCGGGCCGGCGGAAAGTCGGACGCGAACGTCGGCGTGTCGCGCGTGCCGGATGACCGGCTGGACCAGCTCACCGTGCTTTTCAAGCCACGCAAGCACGTTCCGGCGACCGTGGAATTCGCCGATATCGCCGGTGTGGGCGGAGCGAAAACGGGGGCCGCCGCACTGCTCGACGTCGCGCCGTTCCGCAACGCCGACGCTCTCCTCCACGTCGTGCGCATGTTTCGCGATCCATCCGTTCCCCATCCCGCCGGCTCAATCGATCCGGCGCGCGACGTACGGACGATGGAGGACGAAGTGATCCTCGCCGACCTGGGCGTCGTCGAACGGCGCGTCGAACGGCTGGACAAAGACCTCAAGAAAGCCAACAACGCGGAGCTGAAAAAGGAACAGGAGATTCTCCTGCGCTGCCGCGCGGCGCTCGAGGAAGGAAAGGCGCTGCGCGCGCTGGATCTGTCCGTCGAGGACGCGAAGCGGCTCCGCGGCTTCCAACTGCTGTCCGCCAAGCCGCTGCTCATCGTGCTGAATCTCGATGAAGCGGATCTGCCGCAGGCCAACGACGCGGTGAAGCTGGCCGGGATCGGGTCATTTCTCGCAGGTGCGGCGACCCGGACGGTGCCGATCTGCGCCAAGATCGAGCTCGAGATCGCCCAGCTGGAGCCGGAGGACGCCGCCGCCTTCATGGCGGATCTGGGACTGCACGAATCGGGGCTCGATCGCGTCATCCGGGCCAGCTACGACCTGCTCGGCTACATCTCCTTCTTCACCGTCGGCGAAGACGAGAACCGCGCCTGGTCGATCCCGCGTAACACTCCGGCCGTCGTCGCGGCGGGAGAGATTCACACCGACATCTCACGCGGGTTCATCCGGGCGGAGGTCGTGCGCTACGAGCACCTGCTGGCACGAAAGACGCTGGCGGCCTGCCGCGACCATGGCGAACTGCGTCTCGAAGGGAAGGAGTACATCGTACAGGATGGCGACGTGATCAACTTCCGCCACGCGACCTAGGGGACTTCGCTGGAATGATGAATGATGAATGATGAATGATGAATGCTGAACTCCTCATTTAAGATTCGTCATTGAGCCTCAGCATTGAGCATCGAGACTGTTCTTGTCTGCGAAGCGCAGGTGCCCTTCGTGCACGGCGGAGCCGAAGTTCACGTGCGCCAGCTTGTCCGCGAGCTGCGCGCGCGCGGGTTTCAGGCCGAGCTCGTCAGTGTTCCATTCAAGTGGTACCCGAAGGAAGAGATCCTTCCCCACGCCGCAGCGTGGCGGCTGCTCGATTTGAGCGAGAGCAACGGCCGCCCGATCGACCTGGTGATCGGGACGAAGTTTCCGTCCTACTTCGCACGGCATCCCAGGAAAATAGCCTGGTTGATCCACCAGTACCGCGCGGCGTACGAGTTGTGCGGCACGGAGTACAGCGACTTCGCGCATACAGAGCTGGACGTCGGGCTGCGTGACACGCTGATGCGGCTGGATACCGAGATGCTCGGCGAATGCCGCAAGGTCTTCACGAACGCCCGCAACACCGCGGCGCGACTGGAGAAGTTCAACGGATTGACCGCGGAGCCGCTCTATCATCCACCGCAGCTGGCACCGCGGCTGGTTACCGGTCCGTATGGCGACTACGTGCTCTCGGTCGGCCGGATCGAATCGGTCAAACGGGTGGATCTCATCGTCAAGGCGCTCGCCCACGTCGACTCGCCGGTGCGATTGATCGTCGCCGGCGATGGAACCCAGCGCCAGAACGCGGAGCGGGTGGCGCAGGAGGCGGGCGTCTCCGATCGGGTGAAATTCCTCGGATCGGTCGGTGACGACGATCTCATCGGGTTGTACGCGAATGCGCTCGCCGTCGTTTATCCGCCCTACGACGAAGATTTCGGTTACGTCACGCTGGAGGCGTTTCTGGCGCGCAAGCCGGTGATCACCTGTGTGGATTCGGGCGGTCCGAACGAATTCGTCGTCGACGGTGTGAACGGCTTCGTGTGCGCGCCCGAACCCGGGCAATTGGCGATGGCCATCAACCGGCTCGCGTACGATCGCAAACGCGCGGCGTCATTGGGTGACGCCGGTCATGATGTCGCCGCCGGCGTGACATGGGACGGCGTCATCGAGAAGCTCACTACATTGCCAAAATTGCCAGAATTGGCAGAATTGCCATAATTGCCATAACGGCGAGCTCACCGAGATCCTCAATTACGGCGATTGTGGCAATTTTGGCAATTCTGGCAATGAATTGAAGAAGCTGATCATCCAGATCCCGTGCCTCAACGAGGCGTCGACGCTTCCGGCGACGCTTGCCGATCTGCCTCGTTCGGTCGCCGGCATCGACGTCGTCGAGGTCCTGGTGATCGACGATGGCTCGCGCGACGGCACGGCCGAGGTCGCGGAACGCTGCGGCGCGGATCGCGTCGTTCGCCTGCGCCGCAACAAGGGACTGGCCGCCGCGTTCATGGCCGGGATAGATGCCTCGCTCAAGGCCGGGGCGGATTACATCATCAACACCGACGCGGACAATCAGTACGCAGCCCGCGAAATTCCCCGCCTCCTCGCCCCGCTGTTGAGCGGCGAAGCCGATATCGTGATCGGCGATCGCAATATCGCGGCGCTGCAACACATGTCGTGGCGGAAGCGGCAGCTGCAGCGGCTCGGCAGCTGGGTCGTGCGGCAGGTTTCGAATACGACGGTGCCCGACACGACGAGCGGCTTCCGCGCCTACACGCGCGAAGCGGCGCTGCGGATGACGATCGTCTCGGAGTTCTCGTACACGCTCGAATCGATCATCCAGGCGGGCAAGAACCGGATGGCGATCGCGCATGTGCCCGTGGCCACCAACCCGCGCACGCGCGAGTCACGGCTCTTCGGCAGTCTCTTTTCTTACATCAAGCGCTCGGCCGCAACCATCGTGCGCATCTACGCGATGTACGAGCCGCTGAAGGTGTTCACCTACATTGGTCTGCTGGTGATAACTGCAGGCTTCCTGTGCACCTTGCCGTTCCTGTTCTCATACTTCACCGAAGCTTGGATTGGTGCCGAGCGGCACCTCCAGTCTCTGATCGCCGCGGCGGTTCTGATGATCGTTGGGTTCATGGTGCTCGTGATCGGCTTGCTCGCGGATGTCAATGCGGGCAATCGCAAACTGATCGAGGACCTTCTCTATCGCGTGCGTATCATGGAGCTCCGACAGCGCGAAGGACAGCCGGACGAGCAGCAGCCGGTCCTGACAAGCAAGGATCGCTGGGACCGCTAGTGGCCGAGCCGTCAGCCGTTTCCGTCGTCATCCCGGCCTATAACGAAGCGGACGTGATCGGCGAAGTCGTGGCGGCGCTCGCCGCTGCGGCCTCGTGGCACGAGATCATCGTCGTCGACGACGGCTCGCACGACGGTACGGGCGCGCGCGCGTGCGCCGCGGGCGCGACGGTGGTGACGCATCCCTACAACAAAGGCAACGGCGCTGCCGTGAAGAGCGGCATCAGGCGCGCAACCGGCGAGTTCGTCCTGATTATCGACGGCGATGGTCAGCATCGGCCCGACGACGCGCGTCGCCTGGCCGCGAAACTCGGGGAGTACGATCTGGTGGTCGGCGCCCGCGCGACGTCGAGTCAAGCGAATCAGGGACGCCGGTTCGGCAACTCGATGCTGAACCGGTTCGCGAGCTATCTCACCGGACGGGAGATTCCGGACCTGACGTCCGGCTTCCGCGGCGCCCGCCGTGAGTGCCTCGGTGAGTTCCTGCATCTGCTCCCGAACGGATTCTCGACTCCTACGACGACGACGCTGGCGTTCATCAAGGCGGGCTATAACGTGGGCTTCGAGCCGACGGACGCGCGTGCGCGCGTCGGCAAATCGAAGATTCGCCTCGCTCGCGACGGCGCCAAGTTCTTCGTGATCATCCTGAAAATCGTCACGATCTTCAGTCCGCTTCGCGTCTTCATTCCGCTCGCCGGCGCCAGCGTCCTGGTGGGGATCGTCTACGGGCTGTGGAACGTGCTGGCGCACTCGCGTATCCCGAACGGTGCCGTACTGCTGATCCTGTTCGGCGTGATGGTCTTCCTCGTTGGCCTCGTGTCGGAGCAGATCTCCGCGCTCCGGTTCGAGGGCCGACAGTAGTCTTCGTCACATGCACATCGACCCGATCGTCGGGCGGCGGCTGCTGTTCGCAGCCGTTGCAGCGGGGCTCGCCGTGCGGCTCGCATTCGGCCTGCTGTACTGGGTGGACAAGCCGCTGACGCATGACGAGCGCGAATACCTCGCGCTCGCACAAGGCATTGCCGCAGGACGCGGCTTTGCGTACGAGCCGGGTGACGAGAGCGGCACCACCCAGCAGTTCGGCCGCGCGCCGGCGTATCCGCTGTTTCTTGCCGCGATTGGCGCCGGCCGTGCCCCCCACGATTCGGCCCCTGCCGGCGTCAAGGTTGCGCAATCGTTCGTCGGCGCTTTGGTCGTCTGGGTGATTGGATTGCTCGCATGGCGACTCGGGGGGGTGACCGCCGGCGTCGTGTCGGCGTGGATTGCCGCCGTCTATCCGCCGCTGATCTGGATCGATGCCTACGTGCTGACCGAAGCCCTGTACTGCGGGCTCGCGCTCGCGACAGTGCTGGTGCTGGATCGTGCGATCGATCGCGCTGATGCCGAACAGCCATGGACGCCATGGGCGATCGCCGCGGGCATCCTCTGTGGCATCGCCATCCTCGTCAGGCCGGCGATGTTGTTCTTTCTTCCCGTGGCCGGCGTCTGGCTGTTTCGGCGTCATCGCCTGGCGCTCGCGGCAATCGCGATCATGGCGTCACTTGTCGTCGTCGCGCCCTGGACGGTTCGGAACTACCGTACCTATGGGCGGTTCGTCCTGGTCGCATCCGAAGGCGGCGTGACGTTCTGGACGGGCAATCATCCGCTCGCGCGCGGCGAGGGAGATCTGGCGGCCAACCCGGATATCAAGGTTGCGGAGATCGCGTTCCGCGCACGTCATCCCGATTTGACGGCGGAAGAACTCGAGCCGCTCTATTACCGCGAGGCGGTCGAATACATCGCGCACCACCCCGGGTGGTGGGCGGGACTGCTCGGCCGGAAGCTGTTCTACACCTTCGTGCCGATCGGTCCGTCGTATACGCTACACTCGACGTTGTACGCTGCCGCGTCCATCGTCTCGTATCTGCTGCTGGTTCCATTCGCGATTGCCGGCCTGCGGGTGCATCGGCGGCGCGGACAGCCGGCCGAGGCGTTGTTTCTGCTGGCGGCCGCCGCCGTTCTCGTATGCATCCTGTTTTTCCCGCAGGAGCGATTCCGGATTCCGGTCATCGACCCCACGTTGATCGTCTGTGCGGGGCTTTTCGCGGCTGATCGCTCATGAATGCGCTGACCGTCGTCCCGACCTACAACGAGCGCGACAACCTGCCGATCCTCGCGCGCGGCGTGCTCGCGCACGAGGGTTTCCGCATGCTCGTGGTCGACGATGGATCACCCGACGGCACTGGTGAGGTCGCCGACGGCCTGGCCTCGCAGTACCCCGGACGCGTCGAAGTGATGCATCGCACCGGCAAGCGTGGACTCGGGCGCTCGTACATCGACGGCCTGCGCCACGCCCTGGCGAGGACGGACGCGGAGCTCATCTGCCAGATGGATGCCGACCTCTCGCACAATCCGGATCACCTGCCCGCGCTGGTCGCCGCGGCGCAGAACGCGGACGTCGTCATCGGGTCGCGATATCTGAACGGCGTCAGCGTCGTGAATTGGCCGCTGCACCGGATTTTTCTCAGCACGTTCGCCAACCGGTATATCCGGACGGTGACGGGGCTGTCCGCCACCGACTGCACCAGCGGGTTCCGCTGCTGGCGCCGGGAGGCGCTGCAGCGTCTGCCGCTCGAGTCGATGGTCTCGGACGGCTATTCGTTTCTCGTCGAGATGCTGTTCGACGCGGCGGGCAACGGCTGCCGCATCGCGGAAGTCCCGATCGTCTTCGTCGAGCGCCGTGTCGGACAGTCGAAGATGTCGTCGCAGGTCATCTTCGAGTCCGCCATCATGCCGTGGCGCCTCACGCTGCGCGGCGGCCGCCGCTGACGCCATGCGGCACGTCGTCGTGATGGTCACGACGTCCTACCCCCGATTTCCCGGCGACAGCGTCGGCACGTTCATGGAGCCGATTGCCCAGACCGTCGCTGCGCGCGGGCACGTCGTGCACGTCGTGGCGCCGTGGCATCCGCTGCTGACGCGAGCACGCGAAGAGCACGGAGTGCACTTCCACTTCTACCGTTACGCTCCGCTTCGGTTCCTCAACGTGTTCGGCTACGCCGCAGCGATGCGCGCCGACGTGAGCGTGCGCGGCGCGGCATATCTGGCGGCCCCGCTGGCGCTGGCCCAAGGCTGGCGTACAGCGCGCAAGATCGCGCGTCGTCATCGCGCGACGGTGATGCACGGACACTGGGTCGTGCCAGGTGGAATTACCGCGGCGCTCGCGGCGCCCGATGTGCCGCTCGTGGTCAGCCTCCACGGCTCGGACGTCTATGTCGCGGAGACGTTTGCGCCGGCGCGTCTGGCAGCACGCCGGGCGTTCCGCCGCGCCGGTTTCGTCACCGCCTGCAGCACCGATCTGGCCACGCGCGCAATTGCGCTCGGCGCCGACCCCGCGCGCCTCGAGACGGTGCCGTACGGCGTCGACGTGGCACGCTTTCATCCGGATGCCATCGCCCGCCGGACGCGACGGCACGAGCTCGGCGTCGGCAACGACATTCCGCTGTGCGTCGCGGCAGGGCGTCTCGTGCGCAAGAAGGGGTTCGAGTATCTGATTGACGCGATCGCGAGCGCTCCGGGCGTCGTTCTCGCCCTCGCCGGCGACGGCACGCTGCGCGAAGAGTTGTACGAGCGCGCGCGCGCGGCCGGCGTCCTGGAGCGCGTGCGCTTCCTCGGCAATCAGCCGCAGGATCGGATCGCCGAGCTCTTCGCGGCCGCCGACGTCATCTGCATCCCGTCGGTCCGCGACGATGGTGGCAATGTCGACGGTCTCCCGAACGTCGTACTGGAAGCGCTCGCCTCCGGAACCCCGGTGATTACCACGACCGCGGGCGGGATTGGCGCGGTCGTCGAGAGCGGGGCGACCGCGATGGTGGTGCCAGAACGGGACCCGGCGGCCATCGCGGCTGCGATCGGCCGCGTCGCGGCTGATCCTGAATCCGCGCGACGCCTCGGAGCCGCGGGACGCGCGCTCGTGTCGCAGCAATTCGGCTGGAGTAGAACGGCCGCGCGCATGGAAGCCGCCTACGACCGCGCGCTTGCCTTCAAATCACCGCCCAGCTAAGATTCACGGCTCACTCGCATGCCGTCCCCAGCGACCGTCAAGCCCGGCCTCAGTGTGTTTTTTCCCGCGTACAACGACAGCGGGACGATCGCGAGCCTCGTCATCACTGCACTCCACACCGCCAGCTCGCTGACGGATAACTTCGAGGTGATCATCGTCAACGATGGCAGCGCCGACGCGACCGCACAAATCGCGAACGAGCTCGCGCGGACGTATCCCCGGGTAAAGGTGGTGCATCATTCCGGCAATCGAGGGTATGGCGGCGCGCTCCGCAGCGGTTTCGCCGCGGCGACCCGCGAGCTGGTGTTCTACACCGACGGCGACGCACAGTACGATCCCGCCGAGATGGCGGTGCTCTGGCACGCGTTCACCGAAGACGTCGACCTGGTCAACGGCTACAAAATCAGCCGTTCGGACCCGCTTCACCGTATCGTGATCGGGCGGATCTACCACCACACGGTCAAGCTGCTGTTCGGGCTGCGCGTCCGTGACGTCGATTGCGATTTCCGGCTGCTGCGTCGATCGATCTTCGATAATGTCCTGCTCGAGAAGAACAGCGGCGTCATCTGTCTCGAGATGATGAAGAAAATCCAGGACGCGGGCTTCCGAATCGCCGAGGTCCCGGTCCATCATTACCACCGGGCGCACGGACGGTCGCAGTTCTTCAACCTCGCGCGGCTGTTCAAGACGGCAGTGGATGTCACCAGGTTGTGGTTCGCGCTGGTGATCCGCCGTGAGCACGTTCGAGTTGTCCATCCGGAGGTCGCGGCCGCGCCGCTGCCTCGCGCCGGAGATCGCGCGTGACCGACGCGTATCTCGAGTATTACGCGGGGCGGCGCGTGATGATCACGGGCGGACTGGGGTTCATCGGCAGCAATCTCGCCCGGCGGCTCGTCGATCTGGGAGCCGACGTCCTGATCGTGGACTCGCTGCTCCCCGACTACGGCGGCAATCTCTTCAACATCGCGGACATCAGGGAGCGCCTACGCGTCAACATTGCGGACGTGCGCATGCAAAGCACGATTGGCTTCCTGTCGCGCGGGCAGGACGTCATCTTCAATCTTGCGGGCCAGGTCAGTCACATCGACAGCATGCGCGATCCCTATACGGATCTCGAGATCAATTGCCGCGCGCAGCTGTCGATTCTCGAAGCGTGCCGCGCGAACAATCCCGGCGTGCGCGTGGTGTATGCGGGCACCCGTCAGGTGTACGGCCGGCCGGAGTATCTCCCCGTCGACGAACGCCATCTGGTTCGACCGGCCGACATCAACGGCGTCAACAAAGCGGCAGGGGAGTACTATCACCTGCTGTACAACAACGTGTTCGACCTCCGCGCATGCTCGTTGCGGCTGACGAACGTCTACGGACCGCGTCAGCTCATCAAGCATAACCGGCAGGGCTTCATCGGCTGGTTCATCCGGCTGGCGATCGAGGACAGGGAAATCCAGGTGTTCGGCGACGGCTCGCAGATGCGCGATTTCGTTTACGTGGATGATGCGGCGGACGCCTTCCTGCGCGCCGGCGCATCGGAGGCCTGTGACGGCGACGTCTTCAACGTCGGCGGCGACGAGCCAATCAGCCATCGCGACCTCGTCTCCCTCCTCATCCAGACTGCCGGCACCGGCACCGTGCGCTACGTCGAGTGGCCCGCCGACAAGAAACGAATCGACATCGGCAGCTTCTACTCCGATTCGACGAAGTTCAGGGAGCGCGTCGGGTGGACGCCCCGCATCGAGCTGCGAGAGGGATTGCGGCGGACGATTGCTTTCTACCGCGAGCACATGGCGGAGTACATCGCGTCGCCCGGCGTCGAAGCACAGGCGCGCCGGTGATCCCGTTTCTCGAGCTCAAACCCAGGGAGGACGCCGCGGCGGTGCACGCGGCGGTCGATCGCGTCATCGCCCGCGGGTGGTTCGTGCTCGGCCCAGAGCTCGACGCGTTCGAGCGCGAATTCGCCGCGGCCTGCGGCGCCGCGGCGGCGATCGGCGTCGGCACCGGCACCGATGCGATCGCGATCGCGCTGCGCGCCCTCGGTATCGGCCCCGGCGATGAAGTGATCACCGCTCCGCTGTCGGCCGCCTACTCTGCCCTGGCAATCATGATGACCGGTGCGCGCCCGGTTTTTGCGGACATCGATTCCGAGCGGCTGACGCTCGACCCCAACGCGGCGGCCGCCGCCGTCACCCCGCGGACCGCCGCGATGCTGCCGGTTCATATCTACGGTCAACCGGCGGACATGCGCGCATTGTCCGGCGTCGCGGCCCGGCACAATCTCGCGATCGTGGAAGACTGCTGCCAGGCGCACCTTGCCACGTGTGGCGGTCAACCCGTCGGCAGTTTCGGGGCGGCTGCGGCCTACAGTTTCTACCCGACGAAAAACCTCGGCGCGCTCGGGGACGGCGGGGCGATCACCACCAACGATCGACAAATTGCAGAGCGGGCGCGGCGTCTCCGCAACGGCGGACAGACCGATCGCTACCATCACGGCGAGTTCGGCGTGAACTCGCGCCTGGATGAGATACAGGCGGCGGTGCTTCGTGCGCGTCTCACGTTCCTTCCTCAGTGGACGGTGCGGCGGCGGACGCTCGCATCCACGTATCGCGCCCGGCTGCACGGCGCGCGGCGGCTCACCGTCCCACCCGAGGTCGAGCCGGGTCACGTCTACCATCTCTTCCCCGTGCGCAGTGCCGAGCGAACCGCCGTACAGTCCGACCTGCGCACCGCGGGCATCGAAACGCTTATTCACTATCCCGTTCCAATCACGAAACAACCGGCACTCGCAGCACAACGGCCGGCCGACTGCCCGGTCGCGAACCGTACCTGTGATGAAGTGTTCTCGCTGCCGCTGTATCCGTCGCTGCCCGACGGCACCATCGACCGGGTCGTCGCGACGCTGACGTCGGCGTAGCCGTGGCCGATGAAGCCCGTCACCATCGACTGCGCCGGCTGACCCTGTTTGCCGTAATCGCCGCCATCCAGTTCGTCGTGTTCGAAGCGGCGCTGCGCATCTGGGGCAGCTCCGAAGCCGCGCCGGCATTCCAGGGCCTGTTCGCGAACGACGCCGTGATCGGCTACCGCCTCAAGCCGGGCGCGCATATACGATTCGCGACGGCGGAGTTCGACACGCAGATCGCCGTCAATTCAGCCGGTGTGCGCGACGATGAGGAAATCGGCGAAAAACCGCCCGACGAACGTCGCATCCTCGTCCTCGGCGACTCGCTCGTGCTGTCGGTGCAGGTGCCGTTTCAACAGACATTCTGCGAGCTCCTCGAGCAGCGGCTCAATCGCGCCGCGTCGCGGGTCCGTTACCGCGTGATCAACGGCGGCGTGCAGGGTTACGGGCCCGTCCAGGAGATGCTGTTCTTCCGCTCGCTGCTGCCGGTCGTCAAACCGGACGTGATCATCGAGACGCTGTTCGTGGGCAACGACATCGAGGACGCCGTCGCGGCGGAGGCGCTCCTGCAGGGGGCACCACGACCGATCGCGGAGACGATGCGCGAAGCAGCGACGACACGGCTGCGGCGCCTTGTCCGCCGCAGCATGGTGTTGCAGGTCCTCCGCGTCCGCGCGCTTGCGGCCACGGGGCGGTTCACGCGCACAGCGGGCCGACCCGAGCCTCCACTTCAGAGTTACGCCGCGCAACCTGCTCCGCGCATCGCGCGCGGACTGGGCGTGATCCACACCGTCGTGCAGCGGATCGCGGCGGAAGGACGCGCGGCAGGGGCACGCACGAGCGTCATGCTCATGCCGGCGCGCTTCCAGGTGAACGACGTCGACTACGCGAACCTTCGAGAAGCGGTCGAGCAGGCGGGCGGCAGGCTGGTGCGCGACGCCGCGACGGAGCGGATCGATGAGACGCTCCGGGATCTGCCCGTGCCGCGTTTCGATGCGCTCCCGGCGCTGCGCAAGGGCGGTCCCGACGTCTTCTTCCTGCAGACCGTGCACCTCACACCGCGCGGCCACCAGATCATTGCCGAGGCCCTCGCGCAGTTTCTGCGCGATTCCGGGTTGCTCGATGGTCTTTAACTCCCTGCATTTCGTCTGGTTCTTCGTCGTGGTGTACGCGCTCTATCGCGTGCTGCCGCACCGCGCGCAGAACTGGCTGCTGCTCGTTGCCAGCTACTACTTCTACGCGGCGTGGGACTGGCGATTTCTCGGTCTGCTGATTGCGTCAACGCTCGTCGACTACACGTGCGGTCTCATCCTCGGCCGCACGGACGCGCCGCGGCGGCGGCGGATCATTCTGTGCCTCAGTCTCGGCTTCAACCTGACGATGCTCGCGTTCTTCAAGTACTTCAACTTTTTCGCCGACAACCTGCACGCGATGTTCGGCGCGCTGGGCTGGAGGCTGGATTTCGTCACGGTGCGCGTCCTGCTTCCGGTCGGCATCTCGTTCTATACGTTCGTGACCATGAGCTACGTCATCGACGTGTACCGGCGCGAGATCCGTCCGACGCGCGACCTCGTCGATTTCGGCGTCTTCGTCGCCTACTTCCCGCATCTCGTCGCCGGGCCGATCCTCCGGGCCTCGCGGTTGCTCACGCAAATCGACGCGCCGCGCCGCATCTCGCGCGAACAGCTGCGCGACGGCGCCTGGCTCATTGCCTGGGGGTTCTTCCAGAAGATCTTCGTCGCCGACAACCTCGCGAGCCTCGCCAACATGGTGTTCGATCCGGCAACGCACCAGACCGGCGTCAACGTGCTGCTCGGCACCTATGCGTTCGCGTTCCAGATCTACGGCGACTTCGCGGGCTACTCCAATATCGCGCGCGGCACCTCGAAGCTGATGGGGATCGAGCTGATCGAGAACTTCCGCTTTCCCTACTTCGTACGGAGCCCGCAGGCATTCTGGCGCCACTGGCACATCAGCCTGTCAACATGGCTGCGCGACTACCTGTACATTCCGCTCGGCGGAAATCGTGGTTCGGAGGCCCGCACCCGCCGCAACCTGCTGATCACGATGACCCTCGGCGGACTCTGGCACGGCGCGGCATGGACGTTTGTCCTCTGGGGCGTCTATCACGGGATCCTGCTCATCATGTATCGAGCTGGCGACCGCGTACGGTGGTTCCATGCGTGGCTGAACGGATCCGGCGCAGCCGCGCGCATCACCTCATGGTTCGTCATGTTCCATCTGACGTGTTATGGCTGGCTCGTTTTCCGTGCGCGCTCGGCGCGGCAGCTGGGCTCGATGACCGCCCACCTGTTCGGCGCCTTTGCCCCGCGCTCGGTGAACGTCGAAGCGCTTCTGGTCCCGCTGATGATGTACACCGCGCCTCTGCTCATCGTGCACATCTGCGAGGCGATCTACGACAACGTGCTCGTCGTCCCCAGGCTGCCGGTCGGCGTGCGATACTCCGTCTACGCCGCGACCTTCTACCTGACGATGCTGTTCGGGAATTTCGGCGGAGCTGAATTCATCTACTTCCAGTTCTGACGTTCACCGCATTGCACCTGCTGCGCCTCCTCATCGAGATCGCCATCGTCGCCTGGCTGCCGGGCGCGGTGATTTTCAGGCTTCCCTGGCTCGATCGCGACAGGCGCGCCGCCCTGGCGGCGGAGGAACGCGCCTTTTGGGCGGTGATGATCAGCCTGGCGATATCGCTGTCGATCGTGCTCGCACTGGCCGTGCTGCACCGATACACCCTCCGCAGTCTGCTCATCGCTGATGTCGCTCTGGCCGCGTTCGGAACGGCCGTCGCGCGCCGCCGCCTGCGGTTGGGCGCCCCGGCTGCCCGCGTTTCGACATCGGCGCTGGTGCCCATTGTCATCGTGCTGCTTGGCGCATGGCGGTTCTTCCCGCCGGCCGAGTACATCATCGGAGGGAAAGATCCGGGCACCTACATCAATGAGGGGGTTCAGATCGCGCAGCGCGGAGCGCTGGTCATCGAGGACCGTACGGTCGCCGCGGTTCCGCCATTCGCGCGCGACCTGTTCTTCCCTTCGGACGGCCGCTCCGAGTATCCACCTCTGAGGTTCATGGGGTTCTGGGTCAAGAACCCTGACACCGGTGCGGTGATTGGCCAGTTCCCGCATCTGTTTCCCGCTTCCATCGCGATCGGCTACGGCGTGGCCGGGTTGACCGGCGCACGATCGGCAGCCGGGTTATGGGCGATCCTGGGTCTGCTGGCGGTTTACTTCGCGGGAGGACGGCTCGTCGGGCGAACCGCCGCGGCGGCTGCGGCCATCCTGCTCGCGCTCCACGTGATCGAGGTCTGGTTCGGGCGATATCCGAACGCAGAAGTTGTGATGCAGGCCCTCTTGTTCGCGGCGCTCCTCGCGAACGCACGGGCCCACATCGACCGCGATCCGTTCTTCGCGCCCGTGGCCGGCGTGCTGCTCGGCCTCCTGCTGTTCCTTCGCTACGACGTGGTGCTCGGGATTGCCGGGCTCGCGACAGGGCTCGTGTTCAACGCCGTGGCGCGTCGCGCGTGGCCGCGCTGGTCGTTCCTGGCGGCCTTCGCGACCGTCGCAGCGCTGGCCACGGCATATCTGTTCGGGCTGATGCGCTCTTACATGCATCTGCCGATCGTCTTTCTCAGCAATTTTCCGTTGTGGGAATACGCGGCGCTGGGCGCCGGGGTGGCGGCTGCGATCGCCGCCGTGGCGCTGGCATCGCGCACGCCGAAGTTGGCGGAAATGGTCGAACGATGGGCGCCGGCGTCCGTCGTTACTGCCGTCTGGCTGCTCGCGTTCTACGCACTGGTGCTGCGTCAGCCGGCGGGCAAGCTCGCCGCCCACGACGCGAATGCACTGCGCACGTTCACGTACTGGTATCTGACGCTTCCGGCCCTCCTCGCCGCCCTCATCGGCTTCGCCATCGTCGTCCGCCGCCGCTTCTGGCGCGACGCCGCGCTTGTCGTCACGATCGCGGTATTCGCCTGCGTGCTCTTCTTCAAGATCCGCATCGTGCCGGAGCACTTCTGGATGACGCGGCGGTTTCTTCCCGTGATCCTGCCCGGGACGCTGCTCTTCGCGTGCGCCGCGGCGCTCAGCGGCGCGCGCGAACGTATCGGTCCGAGCATCGGCCGCGCCGCGATCGGCATCGTGTTCGTGGGTGTGCTCGCGCTGCATTACGCGGGTGCGAGCCGGCCCGTGGCTGCGCATGTCGAGTACTCGGGGTTGATTCCGAGACTGGAAGCGCTCGCGTCGGGCATCGGCGACGACGACCTGGCCGTCGTCGAGGCGCGCGACACGGGCAGCGATGTGCACGTGCTCGCGTTGCCCCTGGCTTACATCTACGGGAGGCAGGTCCTCGTGCTGAACGGCGCGCGGCCGGACAAGGCGCAGTTCGCGCAATTCCTCGAGTCGGCGCATACGCGATATCGCCGCGTCCTGTTCATCGGCGGCGGGGGCACCGATCTGCTGTCACACGACTACGGAGTCAAAGCCGTGTCGAGCGACCGGTTTCAGGTGCCGGAGTACGCGTCGCTGCTCAATGCGTACCCCACCTTCGCCCGGCGAAAGGAGTTCGAGTACGGCATCTACGAATTCACGGCGGCCGAGCCGATCGAGGGCACCGGATTCGATCTCGACGTCGGCTTCAGGGACGATCTGCATGTGCTCCGTTTCCATGCGAAGGAACAGACGGAGGGACGCACATTCCGATGGACGCGGGCACGATCGTACGTGTCGATTATGGCGATCCATCCAGACAGCCGTGCCGTGACGATTTGGATGAGCAACGGCGGCCGGCCGGCAACGGTGCCGCCGGCGGACGTCGCCGTGTCCCTGTACGGCGAAGCCCTCGGCACACTGCGGGTCGCGAACGGGTTCGCCCCGTACTCGCTGCCGATTCCGCCTGACCTCGCGAGACGGGCGGCGGCATCGGGGCAGCCGGTCGAGCTCACGCTCGTCTCGACGGTGTGGAACCCGTTGAAGGCGCTCGGCACGGGCGACGATCGCGAGCTCGGCGTCATGGTCGATCGCCTGGCAGTAAGATAGCGTCTGCCCTCGATGTCGCGTCTGCACATCTCCGATCGGCGCGAGCGCGCGCTCGTGGGGAGCGCGGACCTCCTGTTCGGCCTGACCGCGGAGCTCGTGCGGCCGTTCCGGCAGCGCCGCCCGCCCGCTTCTCCGCGCCGCATTCTGCTGCTGCGTCTCGAGCGGATCGGCGACCTGCTGATGACGCTGCCGGCGATCGCCGACGCCCGCGCCGCTGCGCCGGCGGCGGAGATCGATCTGGTCGTCGGCAGCTGGAACGCCGACATCGCCCGCGCACTGCAGCCGGTCACCCGGATTCAGACACTCGATGCACGCTGGCTCGCGCGCGACGGCGATGGACTCGGCCTGCCGGCGTTGCTGCGCGCGGCGCGCGAATGGACGCAGTTGGGCTACGACCTCGCCATCAACTTCGAGCCGGACATACGCAGCAACATCCTCGTTGCCGCCTCCGGCGCGGCATGGACCGCCGGGTATCGAAGCGGCGGCGGCGGCGCGCTTCTCGATGTCGCGCTCGACTACGATCCGCGCGCTCACACGACGGACAACGCGCGCCGGCTGGTCGCCGCGGTGTTCGGGAAGGCTCACGCGCCAGACGCTCGTGCCGCATTCGTCGTGCCCGCCGAGCCGCATCAGCAGGCGACCCGTCTCCTCGGTTCGGCCGGACGACCGCTCGTCGGGCTGCACGTGAGTGGGGGGCGCGCGATCAAACAGTGGGATCCTCGGCGCTTTGCGGAAGTCGCGCGACGCCTGGTCACCGACGCAGACGCAACGATTGTGCTGACGGGATCGGCCACAGATCGGCCTCTCGTCGAACTGGTGACCGAGCGGCTTCCGCGCGGGCGCATCATCGACGTGGCCGGCCGCGTCGATCTCCTGACACTCGCAGGCATTCTCGAACGGCTCGACGTGCTGATCACCGGCGATACGGGCCCGATGCATCTCGCGGCAGCCGTCGGCACACCCGTCGTCGCCGTCTTCGGGCCTTCGGATCCGGCGCGCTACGGACCTCGCGGTCGCTACGATCGCGTCGTCCGCGTCGATCTTCCGTGCGCGCCATGTAACCGTATCCGCCTGCCGCCTGAGCGCTGCGTTGGCCATATCCCCGACTGCCTCGCGCTCGTCACTGCCGACCGTGTGTTCGCCGCCGCGCGTTCCGTGCTCGACGCGGCCGCACGCGCGCACAGTCCCACCGCATGATTGACGACGACGTCGCCGGCGTCGATAGTGGCACCGGCGTTCGACCCGTCCGTCTGGGGGATTACCTCGACCTCGCGGCGGAAGAGCGCGCGAGCGCGGGCGAGTACGCGTGGATCAAGCGGCTGCGCCTGCTGAACGTGGACGGTGAACCGATGCGGCGGCGCTTCACGTTCCGCGGTGATTCGCTCTGGTGGTTCACCGAGCTGTATCTCCACAAGGAACAGGTCGTGCTGAACCTCTTCCGCGCGATCGCGGCGCTCGAACGGGTCATCGAGCAGGAGCGCCCGTTGCAGTTGGACGTCCGCGCGTCGGGTCCCATCGTCCGGCACCTCGCCCGGCAGGTCGGGGACGCGCATCGGGTGCGCGTTCGCGGGGACCACTCGTTCAGATCGCAGCCCGGGAGGCTGCTGCGGATGGACGTCCGCGCCGCCGCACTGAACTACGGCGCGCGGGCGTCGCGCGCGCGAATGAAACGCGCACGAGTTGATCTGGCGCCCGACGGCATCGCGGCGTTCGTCCACCGGGCGTTCTGGCGCCGTGGAGCGCAGGACGGCAGCGCCGAATCGTATATCGGCCCGGTGCTGCAGGAGCTCGAGCGACGCAGCGGCGATCGAATCCAGTATGTCGGGATTGGCCCGGTTGAAAATTTCCGCGCGCGGCGATGGTGGCACGCGATTCAGCACGCCCCGCGCGAGGGGTCGGTGGTTCCAATCGAATTCCTGGCGCCACCGCGCGCCCTGCAGCCATCCCGGCAGCTGTGGCGCAACCGCCATCTGCTGCGCGGGCATCTCTGGAACAGCGCAGACCTGCGGCAGCATGCGGTCATCGGCGGCTACGACTGCTGGGATATCGTGCGGGATCAACTCGCGGGCGTTGCGCTCCTGCAGTGGCCGTGGTCGGCGCGCGCCATGGATGAAGCCGCCGCGGCGCTCGACCGTTTGTCTCCGGCGGTTGTCCTGACGTACGCGGAGGCCGGCGGCTGGGGACGTGCGCTCATGCTGGAGGCCCGCCGCCGCGGCATCCCGTCGGTCGGCCTCCAACACGGGTTCATCTACCGCACGTGGCTGAACTACCTCCACGAGCCGGACGAGATGCAGTCCGAGACTGCACCTGCCGTCGATGCTGGATTTCCACGGCCGACGATGACGTTGGTGTTCGATGATTACGCGCGGGCACACCTTGAACAGCACGGCCATTTTCCGGCGGCGGCGCTGCGTGTCAGCGGCAGTCCGCGCCTCGACGTCCTCGTACGCACGGCACGCGACCTTACAACGGACGACATCGCACGGGCGCGCGACGCCACCGGCGCCGGCACCACGCAGTCGGTGGTGCTGTTCGTCGCGAAGTATCGTCAGGCGCGCCACGTGCTCCGGGTGCTGGTTGACGCGGTGGCGGACATGCCGAGCGTCCAGCTCGCGATCAAAACGCATCCGGCGGAAACTGCCGCCGCGTACGATCCGGTTGCGCTCGGCCGGACCAACGTTCGTGTCCTGCCCGCCAGCGCGCCGCTCGCGCCGCTGCTGTGCGCCAGCCGGGCCATCGTGACCGTGAACTCGACGGTCGCGCTCGACGCCGCGGTGCTCGGCATCCCGGCACTGGTGATCGGGTTGCCGAACAACCTTTCCCCTTTCGTCGACGCGGGAATCATGGCGGGCGCGGCGAATCCTTCCGAGATCCCCGCGGCGCTTCGGCGAATCCTGTATGATGAAGGATTCCGTCGGCAGATAGAGCGCGAACGGAGTGTGTACCTGCGGCGATACGGCATCACGGCGTCGGGACAGGCCGCGTCACGCGCCGCCGACGCGGTGATCCAGCTCGCCGCGCCGGCATCGGACCTGGCAGGCGGCGGCCGATGACGAAAGGATGATGATGCGTGTTCTGATCACGGGCGGGGCGGGCTTCGTCGGAAGCCACCTGTCCGAGGCGCTGCTCGAGCGCGGCGACGAAGTGTTCATCCTCGACAACCTGTCGACAGGCTCAATCGACAACATCGTTCACCTCAAGACCAACCCGAGATTCCATTACACGATCGACACGGTATCGAATGAGCCGGTCCTGGCGGAGCTGATCGACCGCTGCGACATCGTCGTCCATCTTGCCGCCGCTGTCGGCGTCAAGCTGATCGTCGAACAGCCCGTACATACCATCGAGACGAACGTCCACGGCACCGAGGTGGTGCTGAAGCACGCGAACAAGAAGAAGAAGCTGGTGCTGATCGCGTCGACGTCGGAGGTCTACGGCAAGAGCGTCGACGTCCCGTTTCGCGAAGACGCCGATCTCGTGCTCGGCCCGACCGCCAAGCACCGCTGGGCCTACGCGTGCAGCAAGCTGATCGACGAGTTCCTTGCGCTGGCGTACTGGAAGGAGCGGAAGCTGCCGGTCGTCATCGTGCGGCTCTTCAACACCGTCGGGCCGCGCCAGACCGGGCAGTACGGGATGGTGATCCCGAATTTCGTGACGCAGGCACTCGCGGGTCAGCCAATCACCGTATTCGGGGACGGCTCGCAGTCGCGCAGTTTCACGTATGTCGGCGACGTCGTGAAGGCTATGGTAGCCTTGATCAACGAACCCCGCGCCGTCGGACAGGTCTTCAATATCGGTAACGGCAACGAAATCACGATCGGAGCGCTCGCCGAGAAGGTCAAGAAGATGACCGGCAGCTCCTCCGAAATCGTCAAGGTCCCGTACGAGAAGGCGTACGAGGCCGGGTTCGAAGACATGCCGCGGCGCGTTCCGGACATTTCGCGCATCCGGGCTCTGATCGGATACGAGCCGACCGTCGAGCTCGACGAGACGCTCGCGCGCGTGATCGAGCATTTTCGCCAGCTTTAACATTTCATGTCCCGGTTGAACCTCAAGGCGCGCATGCGTCGCACCGCGGAGCACGTTCTGCGCGCGCAGGCGAAGCCTGTCCGCCGGCTGCTGCTCGCGACGGGACGCGAGCGCGCGCCGCGGATGCCCGAGATCGTCCAGATCGAGAGCACCAATATCTGCAACGCGAAGTGCGTGTTCTGCCCGCGCGACGACATGCACCGTCGTCAGGGCATCATGACGGTCGAACTCTTCCGCAAGATCGTCGACGAGTGCGCGGAGCTCGGGATCACGCACGTGCGCATGCACAACTACGGCGAGGCGTTCATCGACCGCAAGCTGGTCGAAAAAGTGCGGTACGCGAAGCAGAAGGGGATCAAGGAAGTCGGGATGATCAGCAACGGGTCGCTGATCACCGAGCCGGTGGCGCGCGGTATGATCGACGCCGGACTCGACGCGATCAACATCAGCGTCGACGCCGCCGGGAAGGAAGTCTTCGAATCGACGCGCGTCGGTCTGAAATACGACAAGGTCATCGCGAACATCGAGCGGCTGGTGCGGCTCCGCACCGAAACCGGCAGGCGGCGACCGAAGCTGATCCTGTCGTTCGTCCGGCAGAACAACTCGGCCGACGAGCAGGCGTTCATCCAGCACTGGAGCAAGGTTGCCGACAAGATCCACGTCACGGACCTGCACAACTGGGCCGGCACGCTGAACACCGAGTCGGACGTCAACTATCCCTGCTACCGGCCCTGGCTCACCTTCACAGTGTTGTGGGACGGCAGGGTGTCGCTCTGCTGCGCGGATTTCGACGGTAAGACGATCCTCGGCGATCTGAACACGCAGTCGATCGCGGAGGTCTGGAACGCGCAGCCGTATCGCGACGCGCGCCGGCAGCACCTCGAAAGCGGCGGCCCGGACATCTGCCGCGCGTGCGATTTGCCCCGCAAAGACTCGCCACTCTGGATCACGAAGCTCGCCTGATCGGGCCTGCAGGGCCCTAAGCCGTTGAGCCCTGAGCTCTTGAGCCCTGAGCCTGGAGCCCTGAGCCTGGAGCCCTTGAGGCGATCTTCCCGTCCGTCGAGCTCGCGGCGCCGTCTAACGAGCGGTATACTGGATCAATCCCAGAGAGGCGGAAAACGATGCAGAAGCTGTTTCGCGGCGTAATCCTGCTGCTGTTCCTTGCGGGCTCCGCCTCGATAGCGGTGGCGGGCGAGCTGAAGCTGACGCTCGACAACGGGCGGGCGACGCTCATCGCACAGGACGTCCCGGTGCGGCAGATCCTCGATGAATGGGCGCGGATCGGCAAGACCACGATTGTGAACGGGGACAAACTCACGGGTCCGCCAATTACGGTTGAGCTGGTCGATCGTCCGGAAGGGGAAGTGCTCGAGGTGGTGCTGCGGTCAGCCAGCGGGTACATCGCGGCCCCGCGCGACGCGTCTGCGCCCGCAGGGCCCTCCATGTTTGCGAAGGTGATGATTCTTCCGGTCAGCCGCGGGCCGGTCGGCGTCGCTGCGGCGTCACCGCCCTCTTTCGGCGCGCGCCAGCAGCCGATGCCCATGCCGGTCAACCCCGTCAACGACGACGACGGGAACGATGCGCCGCCGACGCCAGCCATCGGGCCGCAGGGTACGCCGAACCCGTTCCCGTTCCAGCAACCGCAAGCGAACCAGCCGACCAACGGGCAGCAGCCGCCTGTGACTGCGCCCCGTCCCGGCATGCTGCCGGCACCGCCGCCGGGTCAGCCCAATCCCTACGCCGCACCAATCGTCGTCCAACCGGGAGTCGTACGTCCTCCGGGCGGTACCAATTGACGATTGACGATTGCCGATTGCCGATTTGATTGCCGGTTGCCGAGTTCCGAGTGCCTCAAGCGAGTGCCTCAATCTGCAATCGTCATCTCAATCGCGAATCGGCAATCGAAAACCGGCCGCCGGAAGCCGGCAATCGGCAATGATCAGCGCCAGTCATACGCGCTAGAATCACCGCAGGCATGAGTGTGAGCCCACCGGTGGTCCGGCGCGGGGAATATGCCGCGCGCGGCGATTACCATAGGGCACCCGATCCCGGCTGGGACTATTACCCGACTTACATCGCGAAACTGGCAGCCGTGCGCGACTGGCTCGATGGGAGCGCTCCAGGCACCCGCGTCCTGGATGCCGGCTGCGGCGAGGGCGTGCTCGTCGAGGAGTATGCGGACCGGCTGCAGATTGAAGGGCTCGATCCGAACTACTCGTCCGCACGGGTGCGGACTGGATCACTGACGGCGCTCCCCTACGCAGACGCGACCTACGATCGCGCACTCTGTCTCGATGTTCTCGAGCATCTCACCTTCGAAGAGCAACCGCGCGCGATCGCGGAGCTGTTCCGGGTGTTGAAACCCGGCGGCGAGCTGCTGGTGTCGATCCCGAACCTGGCGCATCTGCAGTCGCGCGTCCATTTCGCCCTCACCGGGCGGCTGATTCGCACCGCGTCCGAGCTGAAACATCCTGGCGATCGCCCGGCGGCCGAGTACGTCGCGCTCGCCCAACGGGCAGGCTTCGTCCTCACCTCGCGTCGCGGCATCTTTCCCACCGTACCCCTCCTGACGCGTTGGATTCGGCGTCATCCGCGCGCCCTGCAGCCGTTGCACCGCTGGCTCACGCGGCTGATCCCGATCCCCGGCTGGTGTTTCCTCAACCTGCTCACGCTCCGGAAGCCAGTCGACGCCGCTCCAGGCAGGCCCTGAGCGGTGCTTCAGAAGCTCCGGGATCTTTCGAAGAGCCTCGCCATCTACGGCGCCGGCGACGTCGCCGTCCAGGCCATCAACTTCCTTCTCCTGCCGATCTACGTCCAGTACCTCACGAAGGCGGACTATGGCGTGCTGGCGCTGCTCGCGAGCATCGAAGCCCCGGTCAAGCTGTTCTTCCGCTGGGGGGTCGACGGCGCGTTCATGCGCTACTGGTACGACTGTGAGGACGAAGCCGCGCGTCAGCGACTGGCGAGCACGATCTTTTTCTTTCTGCTCGCGTTGAACGGCGCGCTGCTGGTCGCCTCGGTCATGGCGGCGCCGTGGCTCTCGCAGCGGCTCCTGCAGGCGCCCGGCTACACGCTGGTGCTGCAGCTCGTGCTGCTCAACACCTTCGCCATCGGATTCACCTTCATCCCGTTCCACGTGCTGCGGATGGAGAAGCGGGCCGGCGAGTTCAGTGCGTTGACGCTCGCGCGCTCGGTGTCGACGCTCGTGCTGCGCATCGTGCTCGTGATCGGCTTCACGATGGGCGTGATGGGTGTCGTGCTCGCTGACATCGTGGTCACCAGCGCGGTGCTGCTGGTGATGGTGCGGTGGTTCGCGCCGCTGCTGCGACCGATGTTCTCGCGCACGATCCTCCGCAAATCGCTGGCGTTCGGGCTGCCGCGCGTTCCCCACGGCTTCGCGCTGCAGGTCATGTCAGTGGGCGACCGGTTCGTGATGGCGCGCTACCTCACGGTTTCGGAGATTGGCGTCTACTCGATGGGCGTGAGCTTCGGGCTGATCGAGAAGATCGCGCTGGGGGCGTTCGAGTATGCGTGGGCGCCCTTCTATTACGCAACCGCGCGCGAACCGGACGCGCCTCGCGTGTTCGCGGCGGTGACGACGTACGGCGTCGCGGCGCTCGCGCTGATGACGGCCGGATTGTCCGCCATCGCCTTCGATCTGCTGAACGGGATCACCCGCGGGCAATATGTCGAGGCGGCCGGAGTCGTATCCTGGACGGCGGTCGGCGTGTTCTTCTATGGCGTCTACCTCCTCACCTCCATCGGGCTGAACCTCACCAGCCATACGCAGTACTATCCGATCAGCACCGCGACCGGTGCGGCCGTGAACATCGGTCTGAACTTTCTCTGGATCCCGCGATACGGCATTATCGGGGCAGCGTGGGCCAATGGCACCGCCTACGCGCTGCAAGCGGGTGTGGCCTATGTGCTGTCGCAGCGCTTCTACCCTGTTCGCTACGAGCACGGTCGCCTGGTCCGCGCCGTCGCGGCCG
>JBKPLP010000052.1:0-4613 GCA_046731735.1 Acidobacteriota bacterium | reverse complement strand
ACCGCATGTCGTCCAGGAGGACTGGAGCACGCACCATAGGAAAGCTTTCGTTCCGCTGAACGCGTTTCCGCAGGCAGGGGTTAAC
Organism: Acidobacteriota bacterium; assembly: GCA_046731735.1. GTDB lineage: Bacteria > Acidobacteriota > Vicinamibacteria > Vicinamibacterales > 2-12-FULL-66-21 > JALZOC01. Next base: position 4,528 of record JBKPLP010000052.1, on the reverse strand, counting down.
TGGGGAGAGTGTCAGTGTAGCACGAGCTCAGGCATACCGCGGATCGACGAGCGACCCGCCTTCCCCTCTTTCGCTTCGCGCACGAGGCTTCGGCGCGGCACGCAGGCGAGAGGCACAACGACACGCGCACTGCGACCCGCGAACCGCGAACCGCGAATACGCTACCATCCGCACCATGCGCACCTGGATGCTCGCCGCCGCCATCGTTGCCGGCACGACAACCCTTCGTGTCCAAGCGCCGCCACCCACCGACTGGATCGATCCCGCTACCGGTCATCGCATCGTCCGGCTGACCGGCGATGCGGGCGGATCGACGCTCTATTTCCACGACAACGCCTTCTCGCCCGAAGGCAACGAGCTGATGTTCAGCACGCCCGCCGGGATTGCGGTTGTGAACGTGGCGAAGATCGGCGCGGGGGCGAAACCTGAAGTCATCGTCGATGCGGGTCGCACGAACAGCTACTTCGCGCGGCGGACGCGCGAGATCTACTACACGTCCAGCGGCAAGGTGATGGCGATCAACGTCGATACCAAAGCCGCGCGCGAAGTGCCGTACGCGCGCGGATTGATCAACGCCGACGAGACGCTGTCGCTGGTCAAGAATGCGAACGCGCAGGATCCGGATGGCAGATATCCGCGGCCGCCGTCGCGGCCGATCATTCCGCAGCTGCAGCGCATGTTTCCCGGCAAGAAGATGGAGGACCTGACGCCGGATCAGCAGTACTCGGTGAAGAAAGAAGATGGGTTGGCGCCGCGGGCGCTGAATCCGAGCCTGCAGTCGTTCGTCTTCACCAACCTGAAGACGGGCGAGACGCGCGAAACGGGATTTCAATACGGCGACCTGAATCACATGCAGTTCAATCCGGTCGATCCGAGCGTGCTCCTCTATTGCCACGAGGGGACGTGGCACGAGCTGGATCGCACGTGGACGATCCGCGCCGACGGCAGCCAGATGCGGCTGATGCACAAGCGCACGATGGACATGGAGATCAACGGCCACGAGTGGTGGAGCTGGGACGGCAAGACGGTGTGGTTCGACCTGCAGACGCCGCGCAGCCAGGTGTTCTGGATCGCGGGCGTCAGCATGGCGACCGGCGAGGAGGTGCGCTACCACGTCGAGCGCGACTGGTGGGGCGTGCACTTCAATAGCTCGCGCGACGACACGTTGTTCGCCAGCGACGGCGGCGACCCGTCACAGGTCGCTTATTCGACCGACGGTCAGTGGATCAACGTGTTCCGCGTGCAACGCGATCGCACCATCACGCGCGAGAAGCTGGTCGACATGTCCCGGCACAACTACGTCACCGGCCGCGGCGGCGTCGAGCCGAACGTGCACATCACGCCGGACAAGAAGTGGGTGATCTTCACCGGCCAGTTCGCGCCCGGCCAGCGGCACGTCTACGCGGTGGCAGTCGCTGCGAGTAAGTAAGTACAAGCGGTCGCAACCCGATCCGCGGGTCCTGGCCGTTGACAGCCCCACTTCACTCGACGCCCGAAAAACAGTGTGACGGGTGACGGGCGTCGAGCCGAAGCGGGGCGGCCCCGTCAACGGCCACCCGCGCGACGGGTTGCAGTCATTGATGCGGATAGGTGGTTGCAAACCGGATCGCGGGTGACCGCGAGAGGGGCATCCCCACTCGGCGCCGAGCCCACTCCCGCGACAAGAGCTTTTGGGCGAGGACCGAGTGGGGAGACTCGCGGGCAGGCCCCGCGTGTGACACCGGTTTGCAACCGTTTGTCGTGACAGGACACACGGCAAGGCCTAGAGGACTGACACGCCGAGGGACGTCAGGAAAGAAACCAAAGCGCCGCCATGATGCCGGCGCCTGCAGACCACAGCACGAAGTAGATCCTGCGCCAGCGCCGCATGGTGACGTCTGCGTGAGGCCTCGCCGAGAGCCACAAGGCTCGCGAGGCGACGAGCATTGCGCCGCCCGAAATGAAACACAGAGCGAAGGCCATCACCTTGATGACAATCGGCCCGTCAGCTCCCGCCGCTCCACGCAACGCCGCCATGATGAAGACCACGGTGAATACGGCACTCGCGATCGCCATCGTCGAAGTGGCGCGGTACCAGATGCGGATCAGTAGCGGCGTCGGGTCACGGTCTGCTAGAGGCATCCGTCGAACGAGTGGTAAATCTGGATCCCTTTCAGCGTGTCCGAGTCACGCGCCTCGGGAAACTGGTGGGAGCCATCCGACACGAACTCGAATCCAATGTGGACGCTGTGCTCGCTGCAGTACCAGGGATGCGGCTCCTTGCCGATCTGCGTCAGGTCGTCCCATGCGTTCTTGCCACTGTGATTCATGCAGCACATCCGCCGAAACTCGTAGCCATTTTCCCGCAGGTAACGTTCTACGTCCTTCCGTGTCGTTCCGGATTTGAGCGCCTCGGAGAACGACGCGAGCTTCGCCTGATACCCAGCCTCGCGGCGGCGCCCCTGCTCAGCGGAATGTATGCAGGCGGCAGCGCCGGTTGCTGCGAAAAAGAGGACGGTGAGCATGCACAGCGAAAGGCGAGTGCGCATCTGCTATCGAAAATGCGGGCAGCGCGCCGGAGTTGTGTTCGAGGGGAGGCATGTAGTGTAGCACGAGCGGGGGATTTGGCTGACTGGCGGCTGGCGCGGCTGGTGATCGTCGCGGTCACGGGCAATGCCCGGTTCCGGCGATACTTGGGACATGCACGCGTGGTGGCGCGGATGGTTCGGGACACAGTCAGCTGACGCAGTCGAGCCGACGGTCGAAGAGGTCAGTCGTCTCCGGGCGCAGTATACGACGGCGAGTGACGTCGACCTGCGGCGCGCCGCCAGTGCGCCAACCGCGCCGTTGACCGAGATCATCGCGATCGCCGCCACGGTCGCGTCGCGGGTGGTCGGCCTGGACATGTTCGACGTGCAGGTGCAGGGGACGCTGGCGCTCGCGCACGGCCGCATCGCGGAAATGCAGACGGGCGAAGGAAAGACCCTGGCGGCGGTTCCGGCGGTAATCTGGTACGCGCGGTCGCGCGCCGGCGTCCACGTGATGACCGCAAACGATTACCTCGCACGCCGCGACGCCGCGTGGATGGGGCCGATCTACGACTGGTTTGGTCTGAGCGTCGGCGTCATCCAGCAAGGCATGCCCCCGGCCGCGCGGCGGGACGCGTACCGACGCGATATCACCTACACGACCGCCAACGAAGCCGGCTTCGACTACCTGCGCGACTGCCTCGCGCTCTCCGCAGACGAGCAGGTCCACCGGCCGTTCGCCGCCGCGGTCGTCGATGAAGCCGACTCGATCCTGATCGACGAAGCGCGCATCCCGCTCGTGATCGCGGGCGGAGCCGGCGACGAGACGCGACATGCCGTCCGGGTGGACACGGTAGTCCGCACGTTGACGCCGCACCTCCATTTCACGGTCGAGCCGCCGGGCCGCAACGTGGTGCTCACGCCGGCGGGGGTCGAGCGCGTCGAGCGCGCGCTCAACCGGCGAAACCTGTTCGAGAGCGGGAACCTGCCGCTGCTCACCGCGGTCCAGGACGCGCTGCACGCTCACGCCCTCCTCCGCCGCGACGTCGACTACGTCGTCCAGAACAACGAGGTCGTCTCGGTGGACGAGTTCAAGGGCCGCACGGTGCAGGAACGGCGATGGCCGGCGGGACTGCAGACCGCGCTGGAGGTCAAAGAAGGGGTCGCGACCAAACAGCAAGGACGCGTGCTTGGATCGATCACGATTCAGAACCTGATCGCGCTCTATCCGAACGTCTGCGGCATGACCGGAACCGCCGCGACACAGGCGGAGGAGTTCCGCGAAATCTACTCGCTCGAGGTGGACGAGATCCCCACGAACCGGCCGGTCATCCGCGTCGATCATCCCGACGCGGTGTTTGCGACGAAAGCCGAGAAGGAGGCCGCGGTCGTCGGCGAGATCGCGCGCGAGCACGGGACGGGGCGTCCCGTGCTCGTCGGCACCGCGAGCGTCGAGGAATCCGAACGATTGAGCCGCTGCCTCGGTACGCTGCCGCATCACGTGCTCAACGCGCGGAACGAGGAAGCGGAAGCGAGCATCATCGCGGAAGCTGGCGCGCGCGGGGCGATCACGATTTCCACCAACATGGCGGGCCGCGGCGTGGACATCCGTCTCGGGCCCGGCATCGCCGAGCTCGGCGGCCTGCACGTCATCGGCACGAACCGGCACGAGAGCCGGCGGATCGACAACCAGCTGCGCGGCCGCGCGGGCCGCCAGGGCGATCCGGGCAGCTCGCGATTCTTCGTCTCGTACCAGGACCCCCTGATGGTGAAGTTCGGCGCGGAGAATCCCGCGGACCGCCTCACGCCGGACGATATTCAGCGGCGGGCGGAGGGACAGAACCTCGACATCCGGATCTTCCTCCGCAAGTACGAGTCAGTCCTCGAAGGTCAGCGGCTGGCGATCCAGGAACGCCGCCAGGCAATCCTGACCGGTGAGGTTCCATGCGAGTCGGACAGGGAACGTTCGATCACGCTGATGACGATTGACGATCTCTGGTCCGACTACCTGGCCGCCGTCG
>JBKPLP010000051.1:0-44210 GCA_046731735.1 Acidobacteriota bacterium | reverse complement strand
GCTGGCCGCGGATCCGATCGGCAGCCGGCACGGCCGTGCGCTCGGGGAGGCGGCGCTGACCTTGGCGACGACGGCGGAAGCGACCGCCATCATCGCCGTCACGAAGGAAGGCAAGACCGCGCGATTGCTCTCGGCGCTGCGTCCGTCAGCGACGATCTACGCGGCAACCGCCAGCGAACGCGTTGCCGGGGCGTTGACGCTCCTCTGCGGCGTCGTCCCTGTCGTGACGGAGGAGCGTGACCCTGAACGGCTGGAACGCCTGCTGCTCGACCGGCGCATCCTTGCGGCAGGGACAGTGGTGGTCTTCATCAGCGTCAGCCGTGAGCTGGATCGAATCGATGCGAACTTCCTCAACGTTCAACGGCTCGGCTGAGCACGCGTCGGCCGGCGATGATTGACCGCTTCCACGCCATTTGGCGGGTCATTCTTGCGAACTCGCTGCTCCTCGCCATTGGAACCGTCAGCGGATTGATCTGGGCCAATATTGCCCATCCGAGCTATCAGCGATTCGCCGACACGCTCCATTTTGCGGTCAACGACGTGGGGATGGTCTTCTTCTTCGCGCTCGCGGTGAAGGAGATCGTCGAGTCCATGCTCCCTGGCGGTCCGCTCGAGTCGCCGCGCGAAGCGGCCGTGCCGATCATCGCCGCGGCGGGAGGGATGATTGGCCCGGCCGGATTGTATGTGCTGCAGGCGACGATTCTCGGGCGCCCCGAGTTGATGCCAGGCTGGGCGATTCCGTGCGCGACCGACATCGCGTTTTCCTATCTCGCCGCACGGTTCGTCTTCCCGAAGAATCATCCCGCCATTCCATTTCTCCTGCTGCTGGCGATCGCGGATGACGCGCTCGGATTGATCGTGCTGGCGGTGTTCTATCCGGCGGGCCCGGTGTCGCTCGCCAGGTTCATCATGCTGATGACGCCGGCGGTTGCGGCCACCGTGTGGCTGCGCCGGCGCGGGACGACGAACTTCTGGCCGTACCTCGTAATCGGAGGGGGCCTCTCGTGGGCCGCCATGTTCCTCGGGGGGCTGCATCCGGCGCTCGCGATGGTGCCCATCCTGCCCTTCATGCCGCACGAGAAACGCGATCTCGGTCTGTTCGATCCGCGCGAGCACGAGCTGCCCGACACGATGAACAGGTTCGAGCGTGCCTGGCGTCTGCCGGTGCAGTTCATCCTGTTCTTCTTCGGCCTCGTCAACGCGGGTGTCACGCTGTCGAGCGTCGGCGCCGGCTCGTGGATCGTGTTTTTGTCGCTGCTGTTCGGCAAGCCGATCGGGATCGTGGGTACAACGTTTCTGTCCGTGAAGCTGGGGCTGCGCACACCGGGCGGCTTGAGTTATCGGCACGCGATCGTGATGGGGGTGGCGGCGGGGATCGGGTTTACGGTGGCGCTGTTCTTCGCCACCTCCGCCTTCCGGCCTGGTCCGATTCTCGACCAGGCGAAGATGGGGGCGCTCCTCAGCTTTTTCGCGGCGCCCATTGCGATCGTCCTGGGCCGGCTCGTGGGGCTGAGGCCGGATCGAGAGACGAATCCCTAATCCCTAATCGTGAATCCCTCATCCGCCAATCCGTGAATCCCTGAATCCCTGAATCCGTGAATCCTCCAAAATCCTTGAACCACGGCGTCAAACCTGATCGAGATCGCACGACACGGGGTTCCGAGCCGCCGACTTGCGGATTCGCGGATCCAGCGATTCGCCGTTGCGATTCGGCGATTCGGCGATTCGGGGATTTGGCGATGCGGGGATGCGGGGATTAGGGATACGCGGATCCCTGGATCAGGGATTGGCGATTAGGGATTAGGGATTCGTCTTTTGTTTCTCCACGTAATCTTTGAGCGCAGTCAGCGACAGTTTCCACCCGCGATCGATCACGCTGTAGTAACGGCGCCACCTCGCGGATTCCTCGAATCCGCTCTGACGCACGCGAAGGCGGCATGCCGGTCCATCCACGTCACACGTGACCTGCAATGACATTGGTCCGATGGGATCGGTATCGGGCGGCAGCCACCAGGCGTCGCTGACAACAAGCTCCTGCCCCGGCTGGTACTGGACGACGATCCCGTAGAAGATGCCGCCGAGCCGGCCGAGCAGTTCGTCGGCATCAGCCGTTGGTCCCCACTCGATCGCGTAGACCCCGAGCGTGCGCGGCGCCGTCACCGATCGTCTCGCCTGCCACCAGGCCGCTAGTGCGGCCGGATCGAAAAAGGCGGCAAAAACGCGTGCGGGGTCGGCGGTGATGAGAATCGAATGTTCGAAGAACATCTGCAGGTCAGCAGTTTAGAACGATCGACATCACCAGTTGTATGCTGATCTGATGGACCGTCCGCAAGCCGACGAATCCTGGGACGACCACTACCGCGACGAACGCGACGCCGCGTACTTGTATCGCGCGCTTGCCGCCGTCGAAGCCGACCCTGAGCGTAAGGAGCTCTTCGACAAGCTGGCCGTCGTCGAGGATCGCCACGCCGCACGATGGGAAGAACTCTTCACGCAGGCAGGCCGGCCGCTGCCGAAATACACGACCGCGCGCCGGACGAAGCTCCTGGGATGGACCGCGAGGCATTTCGGAACCTCGCTGGTGCTGCCGCTGATGCTCGCGGAGGAAGGACGCGAGGTGCAGGCCTATCTCGGCATGGCGCGCCACTCGAGCCACCGGCAGACGCACCAGGCGGCGGTCGAGATTGCGTCGGATTCAGCCGTTCACGCGCGCGAGCTGGCGCACGTGATGGGTCGAGAAGGGGAGCCATGGCATGTCGGCGGCTCCGGCGGCTATCTGCGCAGCGTCGTGTACGGATTCAATGATGGACTCACGGCGAACTTTGGTCTGGTCGCCGGAGTCATCGGCGCGGACGTCGCGCCGCACATCGTGATCATCAGCGGCGCGGCCGGCGCCATCGCCGACGCGCTGTCGATGGGATCGAGCGGTTATCTCGCCGCGAAGAGCGAGGCCGAGATGCAGGCCCACCAGATCGACATGGAGCGCCACGAGATGCGGCTGATGCCGGATCTCGAGGAGGAGGAGCTCGCGATCATCTACGAAGCCAAAGGGCTCCCCCCGGACCGCGCGCGCGAGACCGCGCGCGCGATGATGCAGGACCCGTCGCAGGCGCTGGACGCGATGGTGCGCGAGGAGCTCAACATCCACCCCGCGGAGCTCGCCCCGCTGAAGGACGGTGTCGTCACCGGAACGGCGACCGCCGTCGGCGCGTTCATTCCGATCGCGCCGTTCTTCGTGCTGGATCACGGAACGGCCGTCTGGGCATCGCTCGCGATCAGCATGCTCGCGCATTTCGCGATCGGGGCCGCGCGCAGTCTGTTCACCGGCCGCAGCGTATGGGCGAGCGGCCGCGACATGTTCGTGGTCGGCTTCGGTGTCGCGGCCGTCGGCTATGCAATTGGGGAGTTGATTACCAGAATCCTGTAGGCCGGCCCTGTACGGACCGGCGGCGGCGGGGCATAAAGCCCCGCCCTACGACCCTTTTCTCAGCGTCTGCACGTACGCGACGACCGTCCAGATCTGTTCCTTGGTGAGCTCGTCCTTGAACGCGGGCATCTTCGGCTTCCGCCGTCCATTCCAGGCCTTGAAGAAGACGACGCCGTCCGGATTCTTCGCCGCGCGGTCCGCGCGTGTGAGGTCCATGTCTTCCTGTGCGTCGGGATCCGCGTCCGGTCCATCTCCCTTGCCGGTCGCGCCGTGGCACTTCTGGCACTTATCCTTGAAGATGGCCTTGCCGGTGGCGAGCAGTTTCGCATCGACGGTCAGCGGATTTTTCGTAGTGTCCGCTTCCGGCGGCAGCGTCCACCCGCCCTTCGACGGTGCCGCAGCCTGTGGCCCGCCCGCGGGCTGCTTCGCGGCGATCACTGCCGCAGCTACCGCTATCCACGTCACTGTGACGATCGCCATCCATCGCCGGATCATCGAGCCAATCTCCTGTCCACCCCGTTTGCGTTCTGCGCCGCCAGCCGCGGCACGTATCGACAAATGATACAGTTTTTTGGTGAACAACCACCATCCACTGGCCTACCTCGACGAGGAGTTTCTCGACAGCACCGAGGCGCGTCCGATCCGGATCCTCGCGGAATACCTGGACCCGCTGCGTCGCTTCAGGCTTCACAACATCCAGGACACCGTCGTCTTCTTCGGATCCGCGCGGGTGTTGAGCCGCACCACGGCGCAGCGGAACCTGAGCCGCATTCAGAAAACCAACAGAGGCAAGGAGGACTACAAGGCGGCGTTGAAGCGGAGCCGGAAGGCGCTCGAATGGTCACGCTATTACGAGGACGCGCGGCAGCTCGCCAAGCGGCTGACGACGTGGAGCCTGTCGCTCGAGGCGCAGCGGCACCGGTTCGTGGTGTGCTCGGGCGGCGGTCCCGGCATCATGGAGGCGGCCAATCGCGGCGCGAAAGAGGCGGGGGGCAAGTCGGTCGGCCTCAACATCGCGCTGCCGTTCGAACAGGCGCCGAACCGGTACATCACGAAAGACCTCGTCTTCAACTTCCACTACTTCTTCATGCGGAAGTTCTGGTTCGCGTATCTGGCGAAGGCGCTCGTGATCTTTCCGGGCGGATTCGGCACGATCGATGAAATGTTCGAGATCCTGACGCTGGCGCAGACCCGTAAGCTCTCGAAAAAGCTGCTCGTGATTCTCTATGGCAACGAGTACTGGAACGAAGTCTTCCACCTGCAGCCGCTCGCGGAATGGGGCGCCATCAACGAGGAGGACCTGAACCTGCTGTGCCGGGTGGAAACGGTGGATGAAGCGTTCGAAGAGCTGCGCGCGTTCCTCACGAAACATCACATGGTGCCGCAGACACGCCAGGAGACGAAGGCGCCGGGAATCGCGAAGACGCGCGGATAGGAGGCAGATGTGGACGCGGAAGCATGGAAGAAACTGATCGAGCAATACCGGCGCGGCTACGAAGTCGTGGCGGAAGCGCTCCTGAAGATTACGCCCGAGGAGCTCGATGCGCGGCCGGCGCCGAACAAGTGGTCGACGCGGGAAATCGTCCACCACCTCGCAGACAGCGAGATGATTGCCGCCTCTCGGCTCCGCTACCTGCTGGGGCAGGACCGCCCGACGCTCCACGGCTACGACCAGGACGAGTTTGCCCGGCGGCTCTATTACGACCGGCCGCACGCGGTGTCGCTGGAGCTGTTCCGTCTCGTCAGAGAATCGACGTTGGAAATACTGGATCGACTGACGCCCACCGAGTGGATCCGCGAGGGCACCCACACGGAAGCCGGGCCGTATAGCGTCGAGTCCTGGCTCAAGACCTACGCTGGACACGCGCACAAACACGCGACGCAGATTCGCATTGCGCGCGACGCAGCGGTCAGGAAATAGCAACTGCCAGAATCGCCGGAATTGCCAGAATCGCCGAAATTTCGTTCCTGAAATTAAGATATCAATTACGGCGATTTTGGCAATTCTGGCAATTCTGGCAATTCTCCTAGCGGTACAGCAGGAAACGTTCTCGTGTGCGCTGGAACGTCTCCTCTTCCTTTCGCCAGCTGGTGACGAGCGCTTCGACGCCGGTCCCGCTGTCGAGCGTGGTACGCAAGCGGTCGGATCCGTAGAGGACGTCGATCGGCTCCTTGTCGCGCTCGTACTCGTACGGCGGTTCGCGCCAGCCGAAGCGGGCCGGCTCCTCCCGGCGAAATTCCGCCAGCAGCTCGACTGAGGTCCGCACCGGCCTGAAGGTGCGGCGATCGAGCACGTGGATCTGGCAACCCCCGCACGTCTGTTTCGCGTGTTTGTGGAACGTCGGCTCGAAAAACACCGGACGGAAATGTACCCCCGGCAGTCCGCGGGCGTTCATCGCGTCCGCCAGCCGCTCGCCGTCGATCCACGGCGCGCCAACCAGCTCGAACGGGCGGGTCGTGCCCCGGCCTTCGGACAGCTTCGTGCCCTCGAATAACACCGCCCCCGGATACACGATCGCGCTGTCCAGCGTCGGCACGTTCGGCGATGGAATGATCCACGGCAGGCCCGTCTCGTCGAAGTACATCGAGCGCGTCCAGCCTTCGAGCTGAATTACGTCAACCGCGGCGCCGATTCCGAACTCGTCGTTGAACAGACGCGCGAGCTCGCCGATCGTCATGCCGTGCCGCAGCGGCATCGGGAACTGTCCGACGAACGACGTGTACGGCGTCTGGAGCAGACTGCCTTCCACGTCGTCGCCGCCGATCGGGTTGGGGCGGTCGCAGACGATCACGTGCACACCGTGCCGCGCGGCCGCGCGCATGCAGTTGGCCATCGTGTAGACGTAGGTGTAGACCCGGGTGCCGACGTCCTGGAGGTCCACCACGAGGACGTCGACGTCGCGCAGCATCTCTTCGGTCGGCTCGCGTGTTTCGCTGTAGAGCGAGTAGATCGGCACCTGGCGGCGCGAATCGCGCGCGTGCGGCGTCTCGATCATGTTGTCCTGCAGATCCGATCGGAAGCCGTGCTGCGGCCCGAAAATCGCGGTCACCCGCACGTCGGGATCCTGCACGAGCCGGTCCGCCGTGTGCGTGAAACTCGCATCGACCGAAGCGGGATTGCACACGACCCCGATGCGCTTGCCCGAAATCAGCTTGCGATCGGCGGTAAGCAGGCGGTCGATTCCGAGCGAGACCGTCGAGGCAGAAGCAATGGGAGCCATCTGACGATTATAGGGTAGGGCTTCAAGACTTCAGGGCTTCGGGGCTTCATGACTCAGGGCATGACTCTCGGGGCTCAGGGCTCGGGAATCTCGAGTCTTGAAGCCTTGGAGCCGTGAGCCCTGAGCCTTTGAAGTTCCCGCGCGATGAGCCACGCCCGCACGGCGTCGCTGAACGAGTTGCACCGGAACCGGTACACGCGGTCTTTCGTGGTCCGTACCAGAAGGAGATCCCGATCGACGTGACGCGCGTCGCCGAGGGTGTGCCAGGCGGGCGACACGGCGCCTGAGCCGCCGGCGAAGATCGCGCGGCCGCTCGTCAGAAGGAGGCGCCCTGGAGGCTGTCCCGCCTCGTCCGGCATCGACGCCACCGCGCTGAAGTGGCAACGCTCGAGCCCGACGACGCGGTGTCCCGTCTCGAGAACGGGCAGCCCCGAGCGGGCAATCTCGGCCGACAGCGCGGCCGCCTCTTCGAGCGCGTCGAGCATTTCACGCTCGATCTCGATGTCATCGTCCGTGAGACCGAATGCGTTGAGCCGGTCCCGGAGTCCTTGCACCGAGGCGGGATCGAGCACCAGCACCGCAGCGGCCCAGTCACGCTTCCACTCGCCAATCCGCGGATCCTCACGAGGCGCGCCTCTGCCGAACCAATTCCACAATCCCACGTTTCGATCGTCCCATGGTTAGAAACCGAACTGGTTGCCCGGTTGTCGAGTTTGGCGGTCAGTCGCAGATGCCTGCGGCTGCGCGGTCATTAGCATACCTGCGGAGCTCGAGGAACGATGGCGCCGGCATTGCAACGCGCGGTGCCGGCTGGCCGCGAAACGGACGCCAGCTTATGAATAGACCGATGGACAAATCTCAGTGATCGTCGCGATCGCCAACAACAAGGGGGGCGTCGGGAAGACGACGGCCGCGGTCAACCTTGCCGCTGCGCTCGCAGGTCCGCGCCGGAAAGTGCTGCTCGTCGATCTGGACAGCCAGTCTTCGGCGTCGCTGTGGCTTGGTCTCGAGCGAGGCGCCTTGACGCCGTCGTCGGCGAGCTGCCTGCTGCAGGATTTTCCGATCGCGCGAGCCATTCGGTTCACACAGCTGCCGAACCTCGACCTGCTCCCCGGTTCCATCGAGCTGGCAAGCGTCGACGTTGCGCTGACGGGTGTCAAGGGGCGCGAGGTCAAGCTCAAGAACCTGCTGCAGCGCGTCCAACAGCGCTACGACACCATCGTGCTCGACTGCCCTCCGAGCCTGTCACTGGTTGGCGTCAACGCGCTCGTTGCCGCGGATGGCGTGATCGTGCCTGTCACGCCGCAGTACCTCGCGGCGGAAGGGCTGGTGGGCCTGCTCGCATCGCTCGAGACCGTACGAGTCCGGCTCGGCACTGCCGGACGCATACTGGGAATCCTCTTGTCGATGGTCGATCCCGCGCGCGTCTGGTCATCTGACGTGCGCGGGCGCCTGCGCACGCAATTCCGCGACCGGATGTTTCAGACCGAAATCATGTTGACGCGTGCGCTGGAAGAAGCACCGTGGCGCAAGCGGACGATCTTCGAGCACTCGCCGCGCTCACGTTCCGCCGACGCCTTCCGCCGTCTTGCGGGCGAAGTGCTGCAGCGGTTCCGATCCATCCCTCGGTGATCCCGACGCGATCTGCCCAATTGTGGGTGGAACGATCAGTCGTGCCGCTGTGGCGCGTAAGGCAGAGCTTGCACTAAGCTGCGCCCCGAGTGTTGAATAGCGTCCGGCTCGACCGTTGCTCGAGACCGGAATTCAGGGCGGAAGGAACTAGGTTTTATCGGACCTCGGAGACGCCGATGCCCCCGCGCCGCAAAACCAGAAGGTCGAAACCAGCCGCAGATATCTTCGCTCCGACGCGGAAGGTCACGTCGGGCAAGCGCAAGCCAGGGCGTCCGCCAGTCCACGACGAGGCCTGGACGAAGGTCACCGTCGTTCTGTTCAATCGCCAGATCGTCTTCCTCGATCGGCTCGCCGCGAACATCCGCGCCCAGAGCGGCGCTGCGATCAGCCGGGCGCAGCTGATTCGCGCTCTGCTCGACGCGGTCGCTGATGCCGATGTCGATCTCACCACCGCGACATCCGAAATCGATCTCAAGACCACGCTGCTCTCGCGGTTAGGCAGATACCGGATGTAACTCATCATCCCCTGGCGTCCCTTTCGACCCAATCCCTGGCGAGCGTATAAGTCGCGGCGAGCATGACGGGGCCGACGAAGAGGCCGACCACGCCGAAACTGATCAAGCCGCCGATGACGCCCGCAATGATCAGCAACATCGGCAGCTGCACCCCACGACGAATCAATATCGGCCGGATGACGTTGTCGAGGATTGCAACCGGCAGACTCCAGATCAGCAGCCCTGTCGCGGTGCCGGAGCTGCCAGTCCAGTACAACCAGATAATCGCCGCCAGCAGCACGGGACCGGGACCGATTTGAGCCACACCGAGCATGAAAGCAAACGCGGCCAATAGGCCGGCATGCGGAATGCCGAAGAACCAGAAGCCGATGCCGGCGAGCGCCGACTGCACCAACGCCGTCAGGATTACGCCGAGCGCCACGCTGCGGACGGCCTGCGCGGCAAGACGGATCGTTCGCTCGCCAGTTTCCCCGCCGAGGCGATGGCCGAACGCCAGCGCGCCGCGCGCGGCAGTATCCCCACGAGCGTAGAGAACCACGACGAGAACCAGGGTGAGGAGCACGAGCACGATGGTCCTGCCGACACCGCCGGTCGCGGCAAACGCCCACGCCGCGGCGGATCGCGCATAGGGTTGGACGGCCGCGGCGAGCGCGTCAGGTCCGCCCGCCGCCACGGTCTGCCATCTTTCGGCAAGCCGCTCGCCAAGCACCGGGATCCTCGCAATCCACTCCGGCGGCGGACCGAGGCCTCTGGCGAGAAAGTCGCTCATCACCGCGGGGCTGCGAGCCGCCGCATCGAGCAGCGTGCTGATCGCCAGCGCAAATGGCACGACGAACGCGAGCAGCACGACGAACGTCATCGTCGCGACCGCCAGCCAGCGCCGTCCGCCGCTCAGCCGCTCCAGTTGCAGCAGCGCCGGCCAGGTGGCGACGACGATCGTCGTCGCCCAAACCAGTCCGCTCAGGAACGGCAGCAGCGTCCAGAAACTTCCCGCCAGGAGCGTGCCGATCACCAGAACGAACAGCACGATTCGCGTGATATCGCTGGAGGACTCGGATCGCATTGAAGTCAGAATCCGCTAATCGCGCAACATTACCCCGCCAGTCTACCGCTGACCGAGCGCGGCCGTCGCGCGAGGTCCGCACTCGCGGTGCGCGCAGCTGGAAGTTCCAGGTGCGCCTGGAAGCCTTCGATATCGGCACCGGCCCCGTAGCACCCATTGCACAAAGCACCCCTCTAGGCACCTTTCGGCACCTCCTGCACCCTAGGCACCTTCGGCACCCCCTGCACCCTAGGCACCTTCGGCACCCTCGGCACGTTCAGCACCATCTGGACCCCTGTACCCGCATGTATGATCCTCCGGTGTGCCCGAGTGCGTGATCTTCGTCGGCCTGCCCGCCTCCGGTAAGACGACGTTCTATCAGCAGCGCTTTGCCGCGACCCATCGGCACATCAGCAAAGACAACTGGCCGAACGCACCGAACAAAGACACGCGGCAGGCGCGTCTGCTGCACGACGCGTTCAAGGAAGACGCGTCGGTCGTCGTGGACAACACCAGTCCGGCCCGCGCCGACCGCGCGGCTGTCATCGACATTGCGCAGCAGCATGGGGTGCGCGTCGTCGGGTACTACTTCACCGCGTCGACGCGCGAAGCCGTGGGACGCAACCGCGGGCGGGAAGGAAAGCAACGGGTTCCAGACGTCGCGATTTTCACCACGGCGAAGCGCATGGTTGTGCCGTCGCGAGACGAAGGATTCGACGAGCTGTATCGCGTGGCCATCGGAGAGAATGGCGCCTTCGAGGTGACCGAGTTGTAAGAGAAGGTAGAAGGTAGAAGGTAAAAGGTAGAAGGTAGAAGGTAGAAGGTAGAAGGTAAAAAGTAGAAAGGAGAGGTTCTATCGGAGCGATCAGGAGAACTCTCTTCCGAAAGAGAGGCCTCCTGATCTCATCATCGCTTGCGAGCCGCTTCGTCGGTGCTACTGCAGCTGGACGCTCCAGGCGCTCCGGCCGTGGGTGAACGCGAACAGCCGGCCGTTGTTGATCTCGAGATGCTCGGTCACCACGTTGGCGAAGCCGGTGTTCTCGCGCAGCCACGAGCCGCCGCCGTCGGTCGTGACGAACACGCCGAGGTCGGTGCCGATGTAGAGCGTGTCCGGTTGTGCCGGATGCACCACGACGGAGTGCACCGGCATGTCGGGGAGCGTGGCATCGATGCGCGACCAGGTGGCGCCCCCGTCGGTTGTCCTGAACACGTGGCCGATGTGCCCGGGGAAGTTGTACGTCGAGTAGGTGGCATAGGCGACCTGCGGGTTCGCCGGATCCACCGCGATCGAGGAGACATACCCCTGGCGCGGCTGTGTCACAGCCCAGATTGTTGCGCTCGTCGCGGTTGTCGCCGTCGGCGTCGTGAAGATCAATCCCGAGTACGGCGGAAGGTGCTGGACGCCGACGTACACGCGGTTCGGGTCGCTCGGCGAGATACCCCACGATGCAATACGCGAGGCGAAGAACTGACTGGCCCGCGTCCACGCCGTCCCGCGGTTATCGCTCCGGTACGCGTACGCGCCGCCGTACCACAGCCGCGACGAGTTGCTGGGGTCCATCGCGAACGGGTGGATGAACTGGTAGTTGCCCGCGGCGTCCAGTCCGCTCACGATGAGGGTCCAGCTGCCGCCACCGTTGGTCGAACGCTGGAGGGTCTTGCCGGTGTTCTCCCCGTAGATGACGGTCGTATCCGTCTTGTCCACCGCCACATAGCCGCCGTCACCGCCCCGGATCGTGCTCCAGTTCTGCCCGCCGCGCACCGTGCCGCGCAGCGTGCCGTTGTCCTGCGTGCCGCCGAAGAACGTCTGACCGTCCGGATACACCGCGCCGTGATAGAACTGCGTCACCTGGTATCCGTTGTTGAGCGACTGCCACGCGACCTGGCCGGCCACGGGGTTGCCGCAGACCGACGCCACGGTGGTGCCGACCGGCGCGCGCGCGTCGTCGGTCCGGTGAATGCCGCCGTCGCTAGCCGCGAACATCTGGCGGTTGCTGTCGCCGTTGTACTTCGGGTGGAAGGTGATGGCGTGGTTGTCGGCGTGTGAGTAATTCGGATCGGTCGCGTTGAACCACCAGTAGCTTGCCACGCCCCAGTTGCGCCCGCCATCATCCGACCGCATCAGATCGATGCCGGCGGTCCAGACGATGTCCGGGTTCTTCGGATCCACGGCGATCTGGTTGTCGTACCAGCCCTGGTTCAGGTAGGTGTCCACGTTCGGGGGGCCGAAGCAGGTGCCGAGGTACGCGTAGACGGGGTTGGTGAGCTGCAGCGTGTTCAGCTTGTTCGGGTCGTCGTATTGCACCTGCGTCTGCCAGGTGCCGGCGGCGCCACTAAAGTCTGACCGGTACACTGCACGCATGGCGTAGAGCAGATTGGCGGGGGCAGCGGCGTCGTAATAGGAAGCCAGTGCGTAGACCACGTTCGGGCTCGACGGCGCGATCGCCAGTGACGTGCGTCCCATCTTTGGCTGGCTGAGCACCGGTTCCCACACCTGGCCCTGTTCAACGTCCAATGCCCGGTAGACCGTCCCTTGCGCAAAGGTGCCGCACGACGCGAACACGTAATTCTGCTTGTCCTCCTGGAAGTACTGAATCGCCAGGTCCATGCAGCCGCGGACCGCAATGGCGTCCAGCACCTTCGTCCACGTCGCGCCACCGTCGGTCGAGCGGAACACGCCCGTGCGCGTCGCGGCGTAGATTCGCTGCTTTTTCTGGTGGCGCGTCGCCGCCAGCTTCTGGACGTAGAAGAAGTCGCTGTTGTCCGTCGCCGCGAGCTGCATCCACGTCTCGCCGTAATCGGTCGACTTGAAGATCCCCTGGCCGCGCACGGCGTCGCCGTTGAAGAACCCTTCACCGGTCCCCGCGTAGAGGACGTTGTCGAGCGCCGGATCCTGGATGATCGAGTTCACCGCGATGTTGACGAGGAGGTCCCCCTTCGGCTGCCAGCTGGCTCCGGCGTCGGTTGATTTCCAGATTCCACCGGCGACGCCGGCCGTCCACATAAGGTTGTTCTGGGTGCGGTGAACCAGCATCGCGCGCGAGCGTCCGCCGATGTTGCCAGGCCCGTGTGCCTGCCATCCCTCCGCGAGCGTGCTGCTGGCGCTCGCCGTCGCCGACGTGCCGCCTAGCGGCGCGGCCGTCGTGAGACCGGCGCCGGCTCCTCCGACGGTCGTGTGCAGCGGTAACGCGGCGGCGGCGGCGGCCGCTTGCTCGAGCGGCGACACCGCCATCGGCTGACCGTTAGGTGAGCGCTTCGACCAGAAGAACTCCAGCGCCTCGGCCGGCTTGTCGAAGGGCTCTGCCTGCTTCGTCTTCAGCTTTTCGATCACCCGCGCGCGCGCCCGCGAGCGCGCTTGGTCCAACGGGATGCGTGGCGACACGTGCTGCAGCCACGCGAGCGGCAAGGCGGTGGCAATGGTCAACGCAGCGGCGAAAAAACGGAAACGCGTGCGGGAGCGACGGCGGGGAGCGACACGTGGCGAATTCATGGACCTACCCTCCATGGAGCTCGATTGTGTACGCGGCGAGCGAGTGCGATTGTCTACGGTGTAGTGGTACCTTCGTCCCGCCTGCCGGGATGGGAAGAGACAGGTGATTATTGCGGGGCCTTCCGGAAAGTCAATCGCGCGGGTGCAGAGGTGCTAGGGTGCGATAGGAACCTTTAGGCACCCTTCGCACCCTTGCACGCCTGCACCCTGACGCGGCGGTTGCGACGCGCGATCGTGACGAGCGATAGCAGCAGGCCGACGAGGAGGATGGACACCGCGACGGTCAACGCGAGCTCAGTCGCGTCACCCATGGGCGACCCGTCGGCGATGTATTTCCACATGAGGAGGGGGATCTAATCCGATCCGACGGTAGGGAACAATATACCCCTCGATGTAGGGTCAGAGGGGACAGAGCGGGTGGCGTGTCAGGCACGCCGATTCAAGAAAGGTGATTTGCGAAAGGGGGGACTCGAACCCCCACGGTGTTGCCACCGCCAGCCCCTCAAGCTGGTGCGTCTGCCAATTCCGCCACTTTCGCTCAGGAGGTGTGTCGCGACGCGATTCGCGATTCGCGTGTCGCGCTTCGAACTCTACTTCTTCACTGGTGCCGGTGTCGGTGCCGCCGGAGCCGGTGCCTGCGTCGTGCCGCCGGTGACGCCGCGCATCAACGAGCCCGGGCCGCGTTGACCCATGACGCCGAGGACGATCGCGCCGATCATGAACAACACACCGAGCACCGTCGTCGCTTTCGTCAGGACGGTCGCGCCGGCGCGCGCGCCGAACGCCGTCTGGCTTCCGCCGCCACCAAACGCGCTGGCCATGTCCCCACCTTTCCCCTGCTGCAGGAGGACGACCAGGAGGAGCAGGAAGCACGCGAGCACGTACAGGACGGCGACCAGGTAGTAGAGCATAACGCCCGATTTTACCACGTCCTACGGCCGGATGGGTTTGGCTGAAAGCAGCAGGGGCGAGGAGGAGAAGGAGCACAGCGAACTCGCCAAATAGGCATTCAGCTGCGCTCCACCCCAGAGTCCCAGTGTCGCTCGTCGGCGCGTCAGGGCGCCGTATAGGAGATCGTACCCGTCGCGAAGACCTCTACGCTCGTGACGGTCCACTTGTTGTCGTCAATCTCGATCGTCAGAGCAGTCCCCTTCCGCGCGTAGATATGTTTGCCGTCGCGGGCCAGGATCGTCACCTCCAGCGGACCGAAACGCATCTGGTCGCCGCGCACGGTGACCGCGAAGGTCTGCGGCAACGCGTTGGCCGGCGCCGCGCGCTGAACGTCAACCGTAGCCTGCCACATTTCCACAGTGGGCGGCGCAGGCGCCGGCTCTGGAGCCGGTGACGGCGGTGCTGGAGCTGGTGCAGGTGCAGGCGTCGGAACCGGCGGTGTGGGGCTCGGATCTGCGGGCGGAGCCGGTGCCGGCGGATTCCCCACAGCGGCGCCACTCGTACTCGCCTGCACATCGGTAGGCTGGGGACTCGTCGGCGATCCCCCGCAACCTGCTATCGCAATCGCAAAGACGGCCGATGCCGTCAGTGAGAGCGTGCGCATCAATACCTCCGCCGTGGAAGTTGCAACGACGGCTCCACGTACAGATCTGTGGCCGCCTGGACCGTCGCGAGCGATTTTCGTTCGTGAAATCGAGGGCTATCACGGTGTCAAGTTGAGGTAAGAGCCCGGCCGTTTGTTGGGGTGTGCAGTAGGTTCTATACCGTGGGACCGTGCACTGATGACCTGGGCATCAGCTCATGAATGGGATGCGGCTTGACGCCGCCGCTCTCGATGACGTGAGATCGATCCGCCGTTACCCGAAATCCTCTCGTGCGAGTTTCCCGCTCCAATCCGATGAGCCATCCGGCGCGCCGTAAGTGCGAGGCGATGGTCGCGATCGCCGTCTTCGCCGTCCTCACGTCCGCGATGATGTGGGGGCAGGTACGGCACATCGGTGACAGCGCCGTCCCGGAGCAGGACATCTACTTCAACATGTGGCGCCTGCACTGGATCGCGCACGCGCTCGCGACCTCGCCGGCGAATCTGTTCAACGCGAACATCTTCTATCCCGAGCAACGGACGCTGCTCTTTTCCGATGCGATGCTCGTGCAGGGGATCAGCGCGGCGCCGCTGATCTGGTTGGGCGTCAGGCCGGTCCTCGTGCACAACATCATGCTGCTCGGCGCGATCGTGTTGTCCGCTGCCGCGATGTTCGCGCTGGTTCGTTATCTGACCCGCAGCCGCGGCGCCGGCCTGGTCGCCGGCACCATCTTCGCGTTCGCCCCGTATCGTTTCGAACACATCATGCACATGGAACTGCAGTGGACCATGTGGATGCCGCTGGCGTTTCTTGCGTTGCACCGGACGTTCGACACCGGGCGGCTTCGCGACGGGCTGGCGACGGGCGCCGCGGTAGTGCTGCAGATGCTGTCGAGCATCTATTACGGCGTGTTCCTGGTGACGCTGCTCACCGCCGACGCAGTGCTGCTGCAGATTGGGGAGCGCTGGACGACCGTCCGCCGCTCTGTCGTTCCGCTTACGGCCGGTGCGCTGCTCGCGGTCGCCCTGATCGGCCTGTACGCGCGCCCCTATCTGCGCGCACGCGATCGGGTGGGCGAGCGGCCCGTTGCAGAAGTCAAGATGTTCGCGGCGCGTCCCGCAGATTATCTGGTGACGCCGCGCGACAACTGGCTCTATGGCCGGCTGCAGACGCGAGGGGAAATGGAGCGGCGACTGTTCCCGGGCGCCGTTGCGTTCCTGCTCGCGGTTGTTGCCTTGCTCCTGCGCCAGCCATCGCGGGTCATCGTCGCGTATGTCGTCGTCGGGGTTGCCGCGTTCGAAGCGTCATTGGGCTTCCGCGGCTACTCCTACTCCTTCCTTCACCAGCACGTCGCGGCATTCCATGCGCTGCGGGCGCCGGCGCGTCTCGGGATATTCGTCGTGTTCTCGCTGGCGGTGTTGGCGGGGTTCGGCTACACGTTCCTCGCCTCCGCCTTGCGTGCACGCGGCCGACTGATCCTCCTGGTCCTCCTGTTGACCGCGGTCCTCGCCGAGTACTTCACCACCTTGACCCTGGTGCGCTATCCCAACGCGGCGCCGCCTGTCTACCGGCTGCTGGCCAGTCAGCCGGCGGGAGTGGTTGCCGAGTTTCCCATGCCGAAGCCTGATCGTCTGCCGGAACAGGATCCCAGGTACGCATACTTGTCGATCTTTCATTGGAAGCCGCTCGTCAACGGATACAGCGGTTTCTATCCCCCAACCTACATTCGCCGACTGCAGGATCTGCGGAGATTTCCGGAGCCGTTCTCGCTTCGCGCGCTTCGGCGCGAAGGCGTGCGCTACATGGTGATTCACGAGAGTGGGTACGGGAAGGATCGCGACCTGTACGCGCAAACACTGACCACGCTCGAGGCGACCGAAGGCCTGCGCAACATCGGCACCTTCAGCGATGGCGAGGCGGCCGCTACCGTGTACCTGCTTCGTTGAGTTTCCGGGAGGCTAGACCGCGCTCTGGCGGCTCCGCGTCACGATGTCCGTGAATCCTCGCACGTCGAGGCTGGCTCCGCCGACGAGTGCGCCGTCGACATCCGGCAGCAGCACGAGCTCGTGAATATTGTCGGGTTTCACGCTTCCGCCGTAGATGACGTGGCACTGATCGGCAGCGTGGCCGCCAAACCACTGTCGCACCCGCGATCGGATGTGCGCATGCGCTTCGCCGGCCTGCGCCGGGGTCGCGTTCCGGCCGGTCCCGATTGCCCACACCGGCTCATAGGCGACCACCAGGCCCGCGACCTGATCGCCGGTGAGGCCGTCGAGCCCCGCTTTGAGCTGCGTATCGAGCACCGAAAGGGTCTGGTTGGCGTCGCGCTCGTCGAGCGTCTCGCCGATGCAGACGATCGGCGTCAGATCCGCCGCAAGCGCAGCGGTGAGCTTCTTGTTCACCGTTTCGTCGCTCTCGTGGAAGAGACGCCGGCGCTCCGAGTGGCCGATGATGACGTACTCGGCGCCCGCTTCCTTCAACATGGCGGCGCTGACTTCGCCGGTGAACGCCCCTTCGCGTTCCCAGAAGAGATCCTGGCCGGCGACGCCGATGCGCGAGTTCCGCGCCGCTTCGGCGACGGTATGGAGGGCCGTGAACGGCGGCGCGAGGACGATTTCGACGTCGGCGACATCCTTGACGCCGGTCGCGAATTCGCGCGTGAACGCGAACGCCTCGTGGATGGTCTTGAACATCTTCCAGTTCGCGGCGACAAAGGGAATGCGCATGTTGAAGAATCCTTATCGCGGTTCGCGGCCCGCCTCCGCCAAGGCTACGGCGGATTCGCGGTTCGCGGTTCGCGGATTCGGAGATATTAGCCCAGCGCCACAACGCCCGGCAGCTTGCGGCCACCGAGGAATTCCAGCGACGCGCCGCCGCCGGTCGAGATGTGCGTGATCCGGTCGGTCACGCCTGCCTTGGCCACCGCAGCAATCGAGTCGCCGCCGCCGATCACGGTGGTGCCTTTCACCTGCGCGACCGCGCGCGCGATTTCGATCGTTCCCTGGGCGAAGGCATCGATCTCGAACACGCCCATGGGGCCATTCCAGGTGACGGTCTTCGCGCCCGCGATGACGCTGCGATAGATCGCGATCGTCTTCGGCCCGATGTCGAGGCCCATCCGATCGCCGATGGCGGGATCCCCGACATCGAGCGTCTCGGCCGGCGCGCCGGCCTCGAGCTTCGGCGCCACGACGTGATCGATGGGCAGCTCGAACCGCAGGTTGCGCCCTTTCGCCTGCTGCTCCATGTCGCGCGCCGCGTCCAACAGGTCTTCCTCGACGAGCGATTTGCCGACCGGGAACCCGCGCGCCTTGAAGAACGTGTACGCCATCGCGCCGCCGATGAGCAGCGCGTCGACGCGCGGCACCAGATTCTGAATCACCTCGAGCTTGTCGGAGACCTTCGCGCCGCCGAGCACTGCCACGAACGGCCGGTCGGGATTCTCGAGAATCTTGCCGAGATACTGCACCTCCGCCGCCATCAGCAGTCCGGCGGCCGCCTCTTTGACGTGGTGCACGATGCCTTCAGTTGATGCGTGGGCACGGTGCGCCGATCCGAACGCGTCGTTGACGTAGACATCCGCCAGCTCCGCGAGCTGTTTCGCGAATGCCGGATCGTTCTTCTCTTCCTCCGGGTGAAATCGCAGGTTCTCGAGCAGCACGACCTTGGCGCCGCGCGAGGCACGTTCGATCGCTGCGGTGGCCGCCGGTCCGACGGAGTCCTCCGCGAATTCAACCGGACGTCCGAGCAGTTCCGCGAGCCGAGCCGCGACCGGCTTCAGCGAGTACTCGGCATTCGGCTTCCCTTTGGGCCGTCCGAGATGCGAGGCGAGGACGACCGTCGCGCCCTGTTCGAGGGCGTATCTGATGGTCGGCAGGGAAGCGCGGATACGGGTGTCGTCGGTAATCGTGCCGTTCTTGATTGGCACGTTGAAGTCCACTCGGGTGAAGACGCGCTTCCCCTTGAGATCGAGCTCCTTGACGCCGCGTGGCAACCCTACAGCCCCTTCTTTTCGAGATAGCGCAGCAGGTCGACGCAGCGGTTCGAGTACCCCCACTCGTTGTCGTACCACGAGAGGACCTTGACGAAATTGCCGTCCATCACCTTCGTATACGGCCCGTCGACGATCGACGAGTTCTTGTTGCCCTTGAAGTCGATCGAGACCAGCGGCTCATTCGAGACGGCAAGGATGCCTTTCAGCGCGCCAGTGGCGGCGGTCGTGAACGCGGCGTTGACTTCCTCGGCCGTCACCGCCTTGCCGACCAGCGCCGCCAGGTCGACGAGCGAGACGTTCGGCGTCGGCACGCGGATGGAGATCCCGTCGAGCTTTCCTTTCAGCTCCGGCAACACCTCGCCGACCGCAATCGCAGCACCGGTCGTCGTCGGGATCATCGACAGCGCCGCCGCGCGCGCGCGCCGCAGGTCCTTGTGGGGCAGATCGAGCAGTTGCTGATCGTTGGTGTAGGAGTGAATTGTCGTCATCCAGCCCTTCTGGATGCCGAAGGACTGGTGGAGCACCTTGGCGAGCGGGGCGAGACAGTTCGTCGTGCACGAGGCGTTGGAGATGATGTGGTGGTTCGCCGGATCGTATTTCTCTTCGTTCACGCCAAGCACGATCGACACGTCGGGGCCCTTGGCCGGCGCCGTAATCACCACTTTCTTCGCGCCGGCCGCGATGTGCTTCGCCGCGGCGTCCCTGCTCGTGAACAGACCGGTCGATTCGAAGACGACGTCGACACCCAGCGATTTCCACGGCAGTTGCGCCGGATCCTTCAGTGACAGAACCTGGAACTCGTCCTTATTCACCCTGATGCGGTCACTTTTCGCGGTGATGTCCGCGTTCAGGTTCCCGAGTATCGAGTCGTACTTGAGCAGATGGGCGAGCGTGTCGGCATTCGTCAAGTCGTTGACCGCCACGATATCGATGCCGCTGTCGCCCATGGCGGCGCGCATGATGTTGCGGCCGATCCGGCCGAATCCGTTAATCCCCACCTTGATTGCCATCTGCGGTTTCCTCCGAGCTGCGGTGAAATAAATGATTTTAATGAACGGCTTGCGTGCCGGTCAAACCACGACTAAAGTGAATTTGATTCCTGTCGCTGCAATCATGTACGTCCTCTACAGCGTCCTCATGGTGGCGTTCTACGCCGTGATGTCGCCGTACCTGATCTACCAGGCGGTGCGCCACCGGAAGTACACCCGCAGCCTTCCGCAGCGGCTCGGCTACCTGCCCATCTCGTTCAATCTGGATGGCGCCGAGTCGATCTGGATTCATGCAGTGTCGGTCGGCGAAGTGCTCATCGCGCGCGCGCTGCTTCCCGAGCTGCGCGAGCGCTACCCGAAACTGCGGCTGTTTCTCTCGACGACGACCTTGACGGGGCAGCAGATCGCCCGCAACAATCTGCGCTTCGTCGACGAGGTCTTCTACTTTCCCTTCGACTTCGCCTTCATCGTCAATCGCATTCTGGCCATGGTGAGGCCCCGCCTCTTCATCATGATGGAGACCGAGATCTGGCCGAACCTGCTCCGCGCCTGCCGCCGCGAGGGCATCAAGACGATGCTCGTCAACGGACGGATTTCATCGCGCTCGTATCCGCGGTATCGCCTGGCCCGGCCGTTCTTCCGCCACGTACTCCGCCACGTCGATCGCTTCTGCATGCAGAGCGAGGAATCCGCGCGACGCATCGTCGATCTCGGCGCGGACCGCGAGCGCGTCGTGGTCACGGGGTCGCTCAAGTTCGAGTCGCTCGAAATCCCGGGGATGATCCCGGTCGATCGCGGCCAGAACCGCGTGCTGCGCTATTTCCGCATCGCCCCGGAGCGGCCGGTCGTGATCGCCGCCAGCACGCTCAAAGGCGAGGAGGAGCCCGTCCTCGAAGCCTTTCAGCGCATCCGCGCGACGATGTCGAACGCGCTGCTCATCATCGCGCCGCGCAAACCCGAGCGATTCGACGACGTCGAGCGGCTGGCGCGCCGGGCGGGGTGGAACGTCGCGCGGCGCACCGAGCTGCGCGTCGATGCCGAACCGCGCGAGGACATCGTCGTGCTCGACACCATCGGCGAGCTCGCGCAGCTCTTCCAGGTCGCGACCGCCGTGTTCGTGGGCGGCAGCCTCGTCGACTCTGGAGGCCACAATATCCTCGAGCCCGCCGTCTTCGGGAAGCCAATTGTATTTGGTCCGTACATGCAGAACTTCGCGGAGATCGCCCGCACATTCCTCGACAACCGTGCGGCGATTCAGGTACGGAGCGGCCGCGAGCTCGAAACCGTGCTGCTCGAGCTGCTTGGCGATCCGGTACGACGCGCGCGGCTGGGAGCGGCCGCCCGCGCGCTCGTCGAAGCGAATCGCGGCGCGCGGACGAAAACACTCGCAGCCATTGCGCAGCTTCTGCCTCCCGACAACCCGAGCAACGTGGTCCGCCCCTTCCGCCGTGTCACGTGACATCGCTCCGGCAGCACTGATCTTCACGCCGGCCGGCGTGATTCAGCGTCTGGTCGTGACAGGTCACTAGATGTTGTCGGACGTCTATGCGGCCATCGTGCGCCGACGGCGTGAGCGCTACGCGCGCCGTCCTGATCTCCGGCAGCGGCTGCGTCGCCCGGTGATCAGCGTTGGCAATCTGGCCGTCGGCGGCCGGGGCAAGACTCCCATGGTGGCAACGATAACGCGCGAGCTGCTCGCCATGGGCGAGCGTCCGGCGATCCTGACGCGAGGCTATGCGCGCGCCCGGCGCGAGGACGGAGTGGTCGTGGTCAGGGATCCAGAGGGAATCCGCAGCGATCTCGCCCGCGCCGGCGACGAGCCACTGATGCTGGCCCGCGCGTTGCCCGGTGTCTCTGTCCTTGTCTGCCCTGATCGTTACCTCGCCGGGCGGCTGGCAGAGCGGCAGTTCGATGCATCGGTCCATGTGCTCGACGACGGATTTCAGCATCTGCAGCTCGACCGCGACATCGACCTCGTCATGATCGGTCGTGAAGACATCTCGCGCCCGGTCACGCTGCCTACGGGTCGCCTGCGCGAACCACTGGATACGATCGTTGCTGCCGACGCCGTCATTGCGGTCGACGACGAAGTGACGGTGGAGTCGATTGGAGTGGAAGCGCCCGTCTTCAGGTCCCGGCGCAGTCTGGGCAACGGCACCCCGGCTCTGAAGGGCGCCCGCGTGTTCGCGTTCGCCGGCATCGCGTCACCGGCACGTTTTTTCGAAGATCTGCGGACGCTGGATTGCACGGTGGTTGACACGCGCGGATTCCGCGATCATCACCCCTACTCACGCCGCGACCTGGACACGCTGATTGAGGAGGCCGCCGATGCGGGTGCCGATGCGCTCGTGACGACGGAGAAGGACCTGGTGCGGCTGCTTCCGTACCGCCCATTCCGAGTACCGGTGCACGGTGTGGCGCTTACAATGGAGCCCGACCCGCTTCCCGAGTTCCGGCACTGGCTCGCCGGCTCGTTGCGCGCGGCTCGCGATATTGTTGGCTGATCACCAATCCATCGAGGCAACGACACCGGCGCAACCGCGCGTATTGCTTCGGCATCGCCTGGAGTACAGCGCCGTCACTGGCGTGATTGCGATGGTACGGCTGCTGCCGATGCGCGTCGTCCTCGGGCTCGGGACCGCGCTCGGCCGCGCCTTCTACCTCTTCGATCGCGGGCATCGCCGGCTCGCCATCGACAACCTCCGCGCCGCCTTCCCGCTGCGGACCGAAGGCGAGTGCCAGGCGATCTGCCGCGACATGTTCTCGCACTTCGGCAGGCTGCTGGTCGTGCTCCTGAAGTTCAGCACCATGCGGCCCGACGAGATGCTGGCGTGCGTCGAGTTCGACGGTGACGATCGCGTGGTCCACGCGCATGCCCAGGGGCGCGGCGTGCTGCTGTTCACGGGACACTTCGGATTCTGGGAGATCAACGCGCTGGTGCATGCGCTCGCGATCAAGCCGATGGCGGTTCTGGCGCGTCCGCTCGACAACCCGCTGCTGCACGAATTGCTGGAGTCCGTCCGGACGAGGACCGGGAACGCGGTGTTCTATCGGCGGGGCGCGATTCGGCGCGTGCTGCGCGCGCTCGAATCGAATCAGGCGGTCGCGTTTCTGATCGATCAGCACATGCAGCCGGCCGACTCGGTGTACGTGGATTTCTTCAATCGCCCCGCGGCTACGACCTCGGCACTCGCCGCGCTCGCCTTGCGCACGGGCGCACCGGTCGTTCCCGTGTTTGCGCTGCCGCTGCCGGACGGCCGGTTCCGCATGGTCTACGAGCACGCCGTCGATCCGCCGCGAGCGGACGACGAGGATGCGATCCGGCAATTCACGCAGCGCTGCACCGACGTGCTCGAGATGTACGTGCGCCGGTATCCGGAGCTATGGCTGTGGATGCACAGGCGCTGGCGCGACATCCCCTCGGGCGCAGGTGTGGAAGGCATGTTCCCGCGCGCGACCGATCGCAATGTCGACTAACCCGTCGCGCCTGGTGATCCGGGCGCCGAACTGGCTGGGAGACGCGGTCATGGCGCTGCCGGCCCTCGCGGCTGTTCGGGCAGCGCTTCCGGAGACCCATATCACGATCGCGGCGATCGCGCCGCTTGCGCCGATGTTCGAAGAGGAGAATTCCGCGCGGCCGGACGGCGTCCTGACCATTGGCGACCGGGCGAGGGAGTCGACGCTGCTGGCATCCGGCGAGTTCGATGCGGCACTGCTGTTGCCGAATTCATTTCGCAGCGCCTGGGACGCACGCCGCGCGCGCATCGCCCAGCGCTGGGGAATATCCGGCAACCTGCGCGGCATATTACTGACCCGGGCGGTGGCGCGTCCGCGGGGCAAGGTGCATCACTCGGCGTACTATCTCGCGCTGGTGCGTGGGCTGGGTTTCGACGCGCCTGACGCGATGCCGCGTCTCTCGGTACGGCCGCACACCGCGGCGCGTGTCGAGGCGCTCTTCGTGCGGCACGCGATCGATCCTCGGGCACGAATCGTCGGTTTTGCACCGGGAGCGGCCTACGGTCACGCCAAGCGGTGGCCGCCGCCGCGTGTGGCGCAGGTGATTGAGCGGCTGGTGCGCGACCACCACGCAACCGGTGTGCTGGTGGGCGCGGCCGGAGATCGCGACGCGGGGCGTGAGATAGAATCGGCGTTGCCGGCAGGCACCCGCGTGGTGAACCTGATCGGACAGACCGATCTCAGGCAGTTGATTGGCGTGCTGGCGCGATGCGCTGCGTTCGTGTCGAACGATTCGGGTGCGATGCATCTGGCGGCCGCGCTCGGCATACCTGTGACCGCTATCTTCGGCCCGAGCGACGAGCGCGTGACGGCGCCGCTCGGCGATCACGATGTCCTCGTGCACCCCGTTTTCTGCCGTCCATGCATGCTGCGCGAGTGTCCGATCGATCACCGGTGCATGAAAGGGATCACAGCCGACACGGTGTTTGCCGCCGTCGCGGCGCGATTGCATGAGTAGATCCGCAGTCTTTCTCGACCGTGATGGCACGCTGCTCGAAGAGGCCGGTTACCTCGATCGGCTCGAGCGCCTCGTTTTCTTTCCTTACGCGATCGATGCGGTACGGCTCCTGAACCGCGCCGGGTTTCCGGTGGTCGTGGTGACCAATCAGGCGGGCATCGCCCGGGGGATCTTCCAGGAATCCTTCGTCGCGGCGGCGCACCAGCACATCAGCGATCGTCTCGCTGCCGCCGGCGCGCGCGTCGACGCCTTCTATTACTGTCCGCATCATCCCGAGGCCGTCGTCGAGGAGTTCCGGCAGGCCTGCGACTGCCGGAAGCCGCAGCCCGGCATGCTCACCCGCGCCGCGGCCGACCTGGACCTCGCGCTCGATCGGTCGTTCGTCGTCGGCGATCGCTGGCACGATCTCGAGGCCGGGCAGCGGGTCGGTGCGCGCACACTGCTCGTGCGGACCGGCTACGGCCGGACGGAGGAGGCGGCGCCGAAAACACACGTCCAGGCTTCGGCCATCGTCGACAACGTGATCGACGCGGTGTCGTGGATTCTGCGCGCATGAAGCCGGCCGCGATCGATCGTCAGCGCCTGGTTTCGATCATCGATCGCTTTGCCCGAGTACGGATTGCCGTCTTCGGCGACCTCATCGTGGACGAGTTCATCTACGGGGAGATCGCCCGGGTGTCGCGGGAAGCCCCCGTGCTCATCCTGAATTACGACTCCACGGAAATCGTGCCGGGCGGCGCGGGCAATGCCGCAAACAACGTCGCCGCCCTCGGCGGCCGATGCACGCTGGTGGGTGTCACCGGCCGCGACGACACCGGCGCCCGCCTGCTCGATGCGCTGGGGCCTCGAGTCGACACCCGGCACATCGTCCGGCCGCGCGGTTATCGAACGCCGACGAAGACGAGAATTCTTGCAGGAGGCGTGCACTCGGCAAAGCAGCAGGTCGTCAGGATCGATCGCGCCGCGCGGCAGGATTCGACGGCCATCGATCGCGAAGCAATCGCGGCGAAGCTGCTGAAGGCCGCCGCGCGGTGCGATGCGCTGCTGGTGTCCGATTACGGCGGCGGGATTGTCGTCCCCGCTGCGGTGAAGCGCGCGCGCGAGGCCTTGCGGCGGAACCGCCGGCAGCCACCGCCGGTGCTGGTCGATTCCCGCTACTCGCTGCTGTCCTTTCGCGGCATGACGGCGTGCACGCCGAATGAGTCGGAAGTGGAGCAGCTGTTCGACATCCGCATCGGCGAGAACACGCGCGTGCTGGAACGCGCGGGGCGCGAGCTGCTGACCCGCACGCGCTCGTCGGCCGTGTTGATCACCCGCGGCAGCCGCGGCATGGCATTGTTCGAGCCCGGCCGGCCCACCGTACATATTCCGATCTTTGGCTCCGATCAGATCGCGGACGTGACCGGGGCAGGCGACACGGTGATGGCCACGCTGACGCTTGCGCTTGCGGCCGGCGCCAGCTTCCTGGAGGCCGCGCACCTCGCCAACCGCGCGGGCGGGATCGTCGTCATGAAGCGCGGGACCGCGACCGTCAGCAGCGGCGAGCTCCGGCAGGCAGTCCTGAGCGGCCGTGACTGAGAAGCTGGTCTCCCGGACGCGCCTCGCCGAGCTGGTGAATGTGGACCGTGCCGAAGGACGTACGATTGCCTTCGCCAACGGCTGCTTCGATCTGCTGCACGTCGGCCACGTCCGCTATCTGCAGGCCGCCGCCGCTGAGGCCGATCGCCTGGTCGTCGCGATCAACGATGATGGGGCGGCCGCGTTGAAGGGTCCGGGACGTCCCATCCTGACTGCGGTGCAGCGCGCGGAGCTCGTCGCGGCGCTCCGCGGCGTCGATTACGTGACGATCTTCGATGAGCCGACGGTTGCGCCGCTGCTGACGCTGCTGCGGCCGGACGTGCACTGCAAAGGAACGGATTACACCGTGGCCACCGTACCCGAGCGCGACACGGTGCTCGCCTACGGCGGCCGGATCGCCATTGTCGGCGACCCCAAACAGCATGCAACCCGCGACCTGATCGAACGGATACGAAGCCCTGAGGGTCCGGGATTCCCGCCGTTCAACGAATGAATCGCTTCCTCATCGTCCGCCTCGGAGCGCTCGGCGATATCGTGCACGCGGTGCCGGCGGCGGCGGCGTTGCGGCGCGCGTATCCCGACGCGCGCATTGACTGGCTGGTGGATGCGCGGCACCGCGAGATGGTGGAACTCATCACGGTTGTCGATCGTCCCGTCGTCATGGAACGGGCGAGCGCCGGTGGATGGCTCGACGTCACTCGCCGCCTGCGGCAGACTCAGTATGACGCGGCCGTCGATCTGCAGGGGTTGCTGAAATCCGCGATCCTGTCGCGAGCCTCGGGCGCGCCGCGCGTGGTTGGGTTCTCCATCTGGCACCTGCGCGAGAAGACCGCCCGGCCGTTCTATACGGAAACGGATCGCCGGGGACGCCTCGAAGCCGATCACGTCATCCACAAGAACCTGCGGCTCCTGTGCGCGCTCGGCGTGCAGGACGAACGTGTCGAGTTCCCGCTCGCTCACGCGGAGTCGCCGGCCTTGATCGCGGTACGGGCCGCGCTCGGCGGCGAGCGTTCGTTCGCATTGATCAACCCCGGCGCCGCGTGGCCGAACAAACGCTGGCCTGCGGAGCGGTTCGGCGAAGTGGCGGCGTTCATCCAGGAAATTCGCGGGTTGCCGTCGATCGTCCTCTGGGGGCCAGGAGAGGAAGGGCTCGCGGGGGCCGTGGTGGACGCGTCGGCAGGCGCCGCGCGGATCGCACCGCGCACGGGCCTGACTGATCTTCTCGCGCTCTGCCGCGTGGCGTCACTGATGATCTCCGGCGATACCGGCCCGCTGCACATTGCGGCGGCAGCGGGCACGCCGATCGTCGCGATATTCGGGCCGACCGATCCCCATCGCAACGGGCCCTGGGCACACGACGACGTCGCGGTATCGCGGTTCGGTGCGTGCGGCTGCCACTACGAGCGGCGGTGCCGTCAGCAGAACTGGTGCCTGGAATCCATCGGGGTCGCCGAGGTCACCGCGGCAATCCAGCAGCGCTTCAGCTCCGGTGCCGCGGTTCCAACGGCCAGTCAGGACGCCGGTGGTGCCGACCGTCCGCCTTCGCCGCAGGCTCCGGCGGATTCGCCGAAGCTTGGCGGACGCGGTTAGGCTGGCCAATACACTCATGCTCCGCCGCATCGCCCGACTTCGCGTCACCATCGGCTTCGTCTCGGCGATCGTCGTGCTGTGGCTCGCGCATCCGACGGCGCGCAGCCTCGCTGTCGGCGCGACCATCGCCGCGCTCGGCGAAGCGGTCCGCGTCTGGGCGGCGGGACATCTGGAGAAAGGCCGGGAAGTCACGATGAGCGGACCCTACGCGTTTACGCGCCATCCGCTTTATATGGGCTCGGTCATCATCGGCATCGGACTGGCCGTCGCCGCAGCGAGCCTGATGGTCGCGGGTCTGGTGCTCGCGTACCTGGCGATCACATTGACCGCGGCGATTGCCACCGAAGAGGCGCACCTGACCGAGAAGTTCGGCGCCGCTTATCCTGCCTATCGCGAAGGCCGCGCGGGCGCAGAAAGGCGGCGCTTCAGCCTGGCGCGCGCGATACGAAATCGTGAATACCGGGCCGTCGCCGGCCTGGTTGGCGTGATCGCGATCCTTGCGTGGAAGTTGCGCTCACGGCTATAATCGTGTTTTGGCCGTAGGGGCAATGAGCCTGCTGTAGCGGCACGTGAGGGCGGTTAGCTCAGTTGGTAGAGCACCGGCTTTACACGCCGGCTGTCACAGGTTCGAGTCCTGTACCGCCCAGCCTTCGCTCGCCACTTCGAGGCGAGCTTCGGCGGTGCAAGCACGCGAGCGTGACACTCGCGATGCTTACGCAGCACGTTAGCGTTCAGCAGATCGATACGGGGTCGTAGTTCAGTTGGTTAGAACGCCGGCCTGTCACGCCGGAGGTCGCGAGTTC
This sequence comes from Acidobacteriota bacterium, assembly GCA_046731735.1. Lineage (GTDB taxonomy): Bacteria > Acidobacteriota > Vicinamibacteria > Vicinamibacterales > 2-12-FULL-66-21 > JALZOC01. The sequence goes on along the minus strand of JBKPLP010000051.1, from coordinate 15,920 downwards.
GAGTCTCGTCGGCCCCGCCAACTTTTCGTGTTTGATTCAGCGCGAAAAGTTGTCTCGCCGTAGCCGCGACGCGGCGAAGGCGGACTGCTCAAGCTCACAAAGCGTCGTCCGGGCCAGCCCTTAGGGCTGGCCATTCTTTTCAGCGAACATTCCTTCAAGCAAAGTCTGTCTTGCCAACTTGTCCGCCGTAGCCTTGGCGAAGGTGGAAGCGGTAAACGGCAACGACAGGCTTCGAGGGTCGATCGAAGCATCACAACACCGGGACGTGTAGACTCTGTGGCACCGTAGCTGGACCCATCGATCGAAAGGAGCCTGCACATGAGACGTCGGGACTTTCTTGCGCGCGCTGCCGCCGGTGCTGTGAGTGTGGTGGGGTTGACCGGCCAGGGGAATCAGGCGCCCCCCGCGGGTGAACGGCAAGGAGGCGCGGCCGTTCAGGGACGCGCTGGGGGAGGGGGGCGCGGTCGTGGTCCGGCTCCAGTCGCGCCGGAGAAACTCGCGCGCATTTCCCTGATGACCCTCGACTTCAACGCGTATGTGAAGAACCCGAAGAATGCGAACCCGTCGCCCGAGCAGACGATGACGCCGTTCGACCTGCCGAAGATGTACGTCGAGATGTACGGCGTTCACAATATCGAGTATCAACACGAGACGATCGTCGAGTCGGAGACCAATCCGGAGTACATCAAGGAACTGAAGGCGCGGCTCGATGAAAACAAGGTGACGATGACCCAGATCAATCTGGAATTCGGAACCGTTCAATCGATCTCGAATCCTGATGCTGCGGGGCGGCAGCAAGCGGTCGACCACGTCAAGCAATGGATGGACATCGCGTCGCAATACGGCTGTCCGCGAGTCATGATCAATCAGCAGCAGGCACAGCTGACGAAGGACACGCGGGACGGTGCCGTCGCCGCGATGAAGGCGATGGCCGATTACGGGCGGACCAAGAACGTGAAAGTGTCATTCGAGACGCGCGGCGTGGGCACGCCCGAGTACGTCCAGGCGATCGGGATGAAACCCTGGGAGTTCGGGCTCACCGTGTTCCGGGATGCGGGCGCCAACTCGAACGTGGACATCGGCAATGTCGGCGCGATGAACCAGCAGGAGCTGCACGACTGCATCAAGGCGTGGTTCCCCTACTCGTCAGGCAACATGCATATCAAATCGAGTCCGTTCTGGGACATCGGACAGGCCGTGAAGTTTACGGAAAGCCTCGGCTACAAGGGCTTGTACTCGATTGAGGTGTCGCGGCATGAAGGCGTGCGCATCGTCTACAACACGATTCTCGCGAATCTGAGCTAGAAGGAAGTGGGCGCGGTCTAGAGACCGCGCCTGACCTCCTGTCTGCGCGCGTCGAAACAAATTTGTCTGACGCGACACCTGACCATGACATTTGCGTTTGATGTAGATGTAGGGCGGGGTCTTTAGACCCCGCCGCCTTAGCCCTCCCAGTCGCCGGTTCTGATTCGGTACGACCCTGCGATCGGAGTGATCACGATCAGACCGTCACCAGGCCGGCCGGTCCGTGCAGCCTTCCGAATCGCGCGTACGGCATCGTCGGTCACCTCATCGGCGACGATGACCTCGATCTGCATCTGCCGCCGCGTCCGGGAGATGTATTCGACGCCGCGATAGACCGTTGTGACGCCCGGAGTGCGTCCCCGCCCGACTACCTCCAAAATTGTCATGCCCGAGACAGGGAGTTGATTCAGTGCGTCTTGAACGTCCCCGAGTTTCTGAGGCCTGATGATCGTTTTGATCAACTGCATATGCGCGGGCTCACGTTCGCGCCGGCATCGTGGTTCCGACCGGTGATGCCGCTGGGGCGGCCGCACCAGGTTCATGACGCGGTCTCGAATCGAAGCCGTGGATCACATATTCCGGGTACGCGATCATGCCGTGTTCGTGCAGGTCCAGCCCCTCGAGCTCGCCGCGCTCAGAGACGCGCAACGTGCCGGTGGCTTTCACGCTGTACATCAACGCCGCGGCGACAACGATCGTCGCAATGACGATCGCGCCGCTGCCGACCGCCTGCGACACGAGTTGCGTGGTGCCGCCACCGTAGAGAAGACCTTTGACGGACACCGTCGCGTCGACACCGGTCGCCGTCGGCAGTCCGTATTGCCCCGTGGCGAAGAGGCCGAGCGATAAGGTGCCCCAGACGCCGCATGCGAGGTGCACGGGCACGGCACCGATTGGGTCATCGATGCGGAGGTATTCGAGCGCGTCGGTCGCCCAGACGACGACCATGCCTGCCACGATGCCGATGAGGAATGCGCCCGTCGGGCTGACCCAATAACACGGACAGGTAATGGCAACGAGTCCTGCAAGGAAGCCGTTGGTGGTCATGCCGAGGTCCCATTTCTTCGCGCGTGCGAAGGCATAGAACAACGTCGCGAGACCCGCCGAGCACGCCGCCATCGTCGTGTTGAACGAGACGCGGCCGATGCCCTGGAGGTCGAGCGCGGACAGTGTGCTGCCGGGATTGAACCCGTACCAGCCAAACCAGAGAATCAGTCCGCCCACCGCGCCGAGGATGATGTTGTGCGGCAGCGGAGGACCGCCGCCGTCGCGGCGGAACACGCGCCCCAGGCGGGGACCGAGAGCGATTGCGCCCATCAGAGAAATCGCGCCGCCGATGCTGTGCACGACTGTCGATCCCGCGAAATCGCGGAACGGCGTCGTCATCGTGGCCAGCCAGCCATCAGGCCCCCACGCCCAGTGGCCGATGATCGGATAGATGAAGCCCGTGACCCCGATGCTGTAGAGAATGTCGCCGACGAATCCGCAGCGGCCGACCATGGCACCCGACGTGATCGTCGAGCACGTATCGGCGAACGCGAACTGGAATACCCAGAACGCGAGCAGTGGCACGCCAGTGGTTCCGTAGGTGTCCGCCAGGCCCTTGAGGAAGAAGCCAGTCGTCCCGATGAAACCGTTACCGGGCTCGAACATGAACGCGAAGCCCCACGCCCAGAACGTGACGCCGCAGATGCAGGTATCGACGATCCCTTCGACGAGGATATTGATGGACTCGCGCGAGCGGGCGAACCCGGCCTCGAGCATCACGAACCCAACCTGCATACAAAAGACGAGAAAAGCAGCCAGCAGCACCCACACGGTGTTCAGCGCGTTGATCTCGGGCGACGGCGCGCCGGACTGCGCGTGCACGACCGGCGGCAGGAACACCCACATCGCGGCACCCAGCAGCGTCAGGCCAATCACCTTTCCACCGATCAGGGCGACGGCTCGAACTCTCCATTCCGGATCGCGCCACGCCGATTGCAGTCGCTCACCCACACTGACTCTCGAAGGCATAGAAGTCTCCTCACGTCGCGCCTCTCGCGAGGCAGCGATCAAGATTGAACATCGGAGCCATGCATCGACGCATGGCAGTTGAGGGGTGAGAGCTGACTAGACGCGAAGAACCACGGAGCGCACGAGAAGGAGGTCCGCAGTCGTCCCGATTATTGAAAGGCAGGCGATCGCGGCAACATTCGCGAACGCGAACACCGTTACCGGGACCGCAGCAACCGAGACCGCCTTATCGCAGCCGATGTCGAGAAGCGAGTCATCCTCGCTGAGAGGACCACCGATGGGAGAGGCATTGGGATCGTAGGACGCGAATGGGGCCGTGAACGGACAAAGCACGAGCGCGATGATCAAGCCCGCACCACAGCGCGCGAGCACGTTACGCCGAAGCCTTCGAAGGTGACCCCGCAGCATCACACTCTGCCTCAGTCACTTCAAGACGCCTGCCAGGCGCAGAGACGTCGGCCTCGAGTTTTTCCGAACAAAGTCAATGAATCTCGAAACGCGCGAACTCACAAGCGCGTCGGTTTCACCTCGGCGATCGACATTAATGTCGGTTTCCCCGAATCGCAGATTCAGGAATCCGGGTTGGCGGAAGGGCTGAGTCCGCCCGCCCTCGTGGCGATCGTCCAGGAAGGCGCGACGAAGTAGAATCGCGTCGTCCCGTTCGAGGTGACTGATGATGATCAGGATAACGGCCGCTTCCGCATTCGCCTGTGCGCTCGTCGTTACGCCGGCCCTGGCCCAGCCACGCCCAGCGATTGTGTCTCCGGAAGTCGGTCCGGATCGGACGATCACGCTCCGCTATCTCGCGCCCAACGCGCGCGAAGTCAGCGCGGCGGGGGAGCTCGACGGCAAGCCGCACCCGCTGACGAAGGGGAGCGACGGCGTCTGGTCGGTCACCATCGGCCCGCTCGCGCCGGACATCTACACCTATGCCTTCACCGTCGACGGCGTCGTCGCGCTCGATCCGCGCAATCCGAACACGAAGTACGGCTACGGCAGCTTCGGCCCGGTCAGCGTCGTCGAAGTGCCGGGTGACGGCCCGGCGTTCTACGACGTGAAGGACGTGCCGCACGGCGAGGTGCGCATCCGGCCGTACACGTCGAAATCGCTCGGCGTCAGCCGGACCGTGTGGGTGTACACGCCGCCCGACTACGATCGCGGCAAGGACTTCCCCGTCCTCTATCTCCTGCACGGCGCCGGCGACATCGAGTCCGGCTGGACGATGATCGGGCGCGCGAACAACATCCTGGACAACCTGATCGCCGAGAAGAAGGCGCGTTCGATGGTGGTGGTGATGCCGCTCGGCCACACAATCCAGAGCTTCTGGACCGGGCCGGCCAAGACGGTGCCTGATCCGGTCTTCACGGCGATGCGGCCGGGCTCGTCGCTCGACGACATCATCTCGGCGATGATGTCAGGCGATGGCAAGGGCGGCCTCGGGCCGTTCGGCCGTGATGTCGTCGAGGACGTGATTCCGCTGGTCGAGCGCACCTACAAGGTCTCGAAGCGAGCAGAAGACCGTGCGGTCGGCGGTTTGTCGATGGGCGGCGGGCACAGCCTGAACCTGGCGTTCGCGAAGCCGGAATTGTTCCGCTACGTCGTGCTCATGAGCCCGGCGGTCACCGGACGCGTCGATCAGTACTACGCCGGGGTCATGAAGAATCCCGACACCGTCAACAAGCAGTTCAAACTGTTCTGGGTGGGCGTCGGGAAGGACGACACGCTGACCGGACCGGGGGACCACGCGTTCGCCGAAAGCTTGAAGAAGAACGGCGTGAAGCACACGTTCGTCGAGAGCGCGGGCCGTCACGAGTGGAGTGTGTGGCGTCGCTATCTCAATGACGTCGCGCCGCTGCTGTTCAAGTAACTGTTAGCCCGAGGCCGGGCTAGAACCCGCCTCCTCCGCCTCCGCCGAAACCGCCGCCGCTCGATCCACCGCTGAAGCCGGATCCTCCGCTGCTTCTCGGCGCGGACGACATCGTGGTCGCCGCCGCGGTCGACATCACCCCGAGGTTATGGGTGAAGACCGACGGGCGGAACGTGCCGACGCCACCGGGTCCGCTGTACCACGACGGCGGCGTCGTGTAAATACCTTCGAACGCCTTCGCCCAGGTGTCTTCGACGCCGAGCGCCATTGCATAGGGAAGGAACCGCTCGAACATCTCGGGTGTCTTCACCATGCGCTCCAGCCGGTCTCCCTCGACGCGCGACAGGAACTCGCGGAACCCCAGCACCTTTTCGAGCTCACGCGTCCCGCGCGACGTCCGCGACGGCATGAACCAGCCGAAGCCGATGACGATGATGCCTGACAGAATCCCTGCCGCGATTCCCGTGATCGGCTGCATGCCGAGACCCAGCATGATCGCGCTGCTGACGACAGCGATTGCGGCACCGACGACGAGGCCGAGAATGACGTAGAGCAGGCGGACACGATCGGGACGGCCGGTGTAGAAGCCATCGCGGACCAGCCGCCCGTATAACTCTTCCCGGAGACCCGGCAAGTGCGTATAGAACTTGTTTTTCAGTTCGGACAGGCTGACGGCAGTACTTGAACCGGCGAAGAGCGCGTCGAGCAGGTCCCGCTCGTGCTGCTTGAGCTCGTTCCAGCCGTCGTGAGACTTCTTGAGCGTGAAGGTGTAGTCCTTGCTCGACATCAGGCCGAAGAAGCGCTCGTTCTGCGTCTCGGCGATGTGCAGATAGCCTCGGACGGCCAGGTCGACGATGCTCGCGGTGATGTCCCGCATGTCGGGTTTTCCGTCGATCAGCGTGCCCAGTTCCGCCGGCGTCATGTTCGCGGGCGGCTCGTACTGCGTGGCGATCGGCGCCAGCTCCGGATCGCGCCCGCGCTTGCGCCACAGGGTCAGCATGCCGAGAAAGATCAGCGGCGGAATCGCGAGCGGCAGGTTGCTGTAGACGGCCGCCGCCCCCTTCTCGACGGTGGTCGGCCGGTGCACCGGACCCGGGTTCCAACCCACGACGAGGGTGAGGCCCTCGCGCATGCCAAGGCCGCGAGACGTTTGAACGTGCACACCGTCTGACTCGACGGAGACGTCCGACCGTTCCGTGGATCCGAAAGCACCGCGGAAGGCGGTCGCGCGCACTCCCGAGGTGCCGGCGGGGAGGCGCACGACCGCGGAGACCGATTCGATCGGCACGTCCCACTCGTCGCCGGTCACGTTCCAATACAGCTCGTCGTGCTCGTCGAAGAAGCGGAGGGCATTCGACACGCGGTATCGCAGCTTGACGGTCCGCGTCGCGTCCACAGCGCCCGGGACCCAGATCTTCAGCTTGCGATAGTGGCGCTCGCGGCTCGCTTCATATTTCAGCTTCTGCCCCGCGGCGTCCGTGACCGATTCAACGTCGAGCCGGAGCGTGTAGTTCAATCCCTGAGGTGTGCGGTACTCGACGGGAATGGTGCGGAAGATTCCGTTCCACGTCCCGGTGAAGCGGGGCACGATCGTTTCGTCGACCCTGATCGATCCGTCGGGCGAGACCTCGATCGATGCCTCGAAGCGCTCGATGACGAGCGTCCGGTCTGCCGAGACCGTGACAGCGGCGAGCAGAAAGAGCGTCAGGCCCAGGAGCCTGCGCGCCATCAGAACTTCACCTGTGGTACTGCTCGCTCCGTGTCCGCGATTTCGAAGAATTCCCTCGTCTTGAACCCGAACATGCCGGCGATGATGTTGGACGGGAACTGCTGGATCCGCGTGTTCAGATCGCGCACGACCGCGTTGTAGTACCGCCGCGCGCTCTGGACGGCCTCCTCGATCTGCGCGAGCGTGCCCTGCAGCTGTCCGAAGTTCTCCGCGGCGCGAAGCTGCGGATAGGCTTCGGCGAGGGCGAAGAGACCGCGCAGCGCTCCGGTGAGGGCGCCTTCAGCCTGCGCGCGCTCGGCGGGCCCGGCGCCCTGCGCTGACACCGCGCGATTTCGCGCGTTGATGACCGCCTCGAGCGTCTGACGCTCGTGGCTGGCGTACCCCTTGACCGTCTCGACGACGTTGGGGATGAGGTCGGAACGGCGCTTCAGCTGCACGTCGATGTCGGCCCACGCGTTGCCCGCCTGGACGTTCAGCCGCACGAGCCCGTTGTAGATGGCGATCACCGCAACCGCGATGACGGCAAGGACGGCGACGACGGGAATGAGAATCATCGGGGGATTATAGAAGCGACGACCCGCCCTTTGCGCACCGTCCGCGTATAATCCCGCCTCGGTGTCGATCGGCCGCCTTCCCGTTCGACAACATGGATGTATGAGCTTCATCACTGATTTCCGGTTTTCCTTGCGGTCGCTGGCCCGCGTCAAGGGGCTGGCCATCACCGTCATCGTCACCCTGGCGCTGGGGATCGGCGCCAATGCCGCGATGTTCAGCGTCGTCCGGGGGGTTCTTCTCACGCCGCTGGCGAACCGCGACGAGGATCGGCTCATCTACATCCGCCAGAGCGCTCGCGGAATCGGCGCCGAAAACGCCAATTTTTCGGTACCCGAAATTCAGGATCTTCGCGCCCGCGTCACCACCCTGACCGATATCGGCGACTTTTCCACGGTGGGTTTCACGATGATCGGCCTCGGAGAGCCGCGGGTCGTTCGCGCCGGCGTCGTCGGCGGGTCGTACTTCAAGGTCATGGGGCTTCGTCCGGTGATCGGGCGCCTGCTCGACGAGACCGATGACGGACCCAAGGCCGCGGGCGCGGCCGTGCTGACCTACCGCTTCTGGACGACGGCGCTGGGCAGCGATCGGTCGCTGATTGGCAAAACGGTGAGGCTCGGCGACCGGTCCGCGACCATTGTGGGCGTGCTGGAGCCGTCCATCCCCTATCCGTCACAGACGGAAATCATCGCGAACGTCGTCACGAGCCCCCATCATCTGTCGGCGACGATGGTGACGGGCCGCGTGCATCGCATGACGGAGCTGTTCGGGCGGCTCGCGCCTGGCGCCGACCTCGATCGCGCGCGCGCCGAGCTTCGTACGATCCAGGGCGCGATGATCAAGGAGCATCCCGAGTCGTACCCCCGCAATGGCGATTTTCGAATCGACGCGGTGCGGCTGCGCGATCAGATCACCTCGTCGGCAAGAACAGTCCTCCTCGTGCTCCTCGCGGCGTCGGCGCTGATCTTCATCATCGCGTGCTCCAACGTCGCGAACCTGATCCTGGCGCGTTCGGTGCGGCGGCAGGGGGAGCTCGCGATTCGCGCGGCGCTCGGGGCAAGCGCTGGGGCGCTGCGCCGGACGCTGCTCGCGGAAAGCCTGCTGCTGTGTGGGGCGGGCGCGCTGCTCGGGGTTGTGATCGCCCGGCCGATGGTGGCCGTGCTGGCCCGGTATGCGTCACGATTCTCGGTGCGCGCGCTCGATCTCAGCGTCGATGCCAGCGTGCTGTGGGTGGGCGTCGGGCTTGCGATGATCTCATCGGTGCTGCTGGCACTCGTGCCGCGGCTTCCTTCCTCGGACGCGTCGAACGGCTTCGGACTCTCCAGCGGAAGCGTGCGGATCACCACGAGCACGAACCGGCGTCTGCGTCTGTTCGCCGTGACGCAGATCGCCGCGTCGTTCGTCCTCCTCGCGGGCGCCGGGATGCTCCTGACGACGCTCATCAGGCTGCAGTCGACGCCGACCGGGTTCGACATGCGCAACGTGCTCGCGCTGAACGTTCCCGTGATTTCGTACCAGCGCGCGCCCAGCGAAGTCGCGGGAATGTACAAAGAAGCGATCCGCCGCATCTCCGAGTTGCCCGGCGTGGACCGCGTCGCGGTCGGGACGGTGGTGCCCTGGAGAGACGCCGGCGGATTCGGTCCGGGCTTTCAGTTCACCGTCGAGGGGTACTCGAAAACAAACGGCGAGGAAGATCCACGCGCGCGGTTCCGTACCATCTCGCCCGGGTTCTTTGCCGCGCTGGGTGTACCGATCATCGCCGGCCGCGATTTCACCGATGCCGATCGCCATGACGCCGATCGCGTCGTCATCGTGAGCCAGAGCCTGGCGCAGCGCATGTTCCCGAACCAGGATGCCGTGAACCGGCGTCTCACGTGGACCGATCCGATCATGAAGTTCATCGACGTGAGCGCCGAGCCTCGTCGGATCGTCGGCGTCGCCGCGGACATCGACGACGAGAACATCGTGCCCGGGCCCGCGCTGACGGTGTACCACCCGTTCGAGCAGGAAATCGGGGGAGGCCGTTTGTTCGTGCACGCCGGAACGGATCCGTACGCGCTGGTTCCGCCTATCAGGCGGATCATCCGCGACTTGTCCGCCGAGCAGCCGGTCGAGCGCGCGGCAACGCTCGAAGACGTCAGGGCTGAAGTGCTCGCTCCGGATCGGCTGAACGCGCTCGTCTTCGGCGGTTTTGCGACGGTGGCGCTCATCATCGCGATCGTCGGCGTCGCCGGCGTGCTGGCGTTCTCGGTCAGCGCGCGGACGCGCGAGTTCGGGATCCGGCTGGCGATCGGTTCCGCGCCGCGGCATCTACTGGCGCATGTGCTGCAGGAGGGCGCGGTCATCGCCGCCGCCGGGGTCGTCGCGGGAGCGGTCGGCGGGTTCGTGCTCGCACAGATAGTCGGCAGCTACGTCAGCGACGTCCGGCTTCCGGGCGCGCTGCCGATTGCCGGCGCGGCCGCCATTCTCGTCCTGGCGGCGGTGGTGGCGTCGCTGATGCCCGCCGCGCGGGCATCACGCGTCGACGTGATCGCGGCGCTGCGCGCCGAATAGAGCATTGTCAAAATCGCCGGAATTGCCAAAATCGCCGGAATTGCCAGAATCGCCGGAGCGGCGCAACGCGCTCGCCGGGAGTACCGATACTCACTTTTGACAGCCGGAGCGTAGAATGGGCGCGCTCGGCCGCAGAGCCGAAAGCCGGCGGCCAGCGTCTACTCGTCTGAACCCTTGAACCTGGAGGGTCCCGTGCGTTTGCCGGCTGCTCTCGTCCTCCTTTTTATCAGCGCCTTCAGCAGCGTTGGCGGGCAGCAGACGCCCGCAGCAACGTCCCCGATCGTGCAGCCTCCGCGTGACGTCGTGCCGCGTTCGGAAAGGCCTGCACCAACCGGTACGGGAATCATCCGCGGACGCGTCGTTGCGGCGGACACCGGGAATCCCATGCGGCGGGCGATGGTCAACCTGTCGCCGATTTCGCGAGCGACGGCGACAGGCGATGGCCGCGGCGCGAGCGGACTCCAGGCCGCGACCGTCCTCGGTTCGCCGGGGTCGGAGCCGTCTTCTCAGACCGTCCTGGCCAGGCCTCGCCAGGCGACCACCGATTCCCAAGGAGCATTTGAATTCACCGGCCTGGCAGCGGGCAGCTATCGCATTTTTGCGTCCGCAAGTCAGTATGCACCGCAGTACCTGGGAATGGCCTACGGCGCCAAGAAGCCCAACACGCCGGGGTCGTCCGACCTCGGGCAACCGGTGCAGCTTGCGGAAGGAGAGTCGTTCGAGAAGGCGATCATCGCGCTGCCACGCGGCGGGGTCATCACGGGTCGCGTGACCGACGAGAACGGCGATCCGGTCACGCGAGTCCAGGTCTATACCATCTTTTTTCCGGCAGGCAGTTCGCGCGGGATGCGACTGGGTTCCGGAAGTCAAACCGACGACTTGGGCCAGTTCCGAGTCTACGGATTACAGTCCGGCGAGCATGCCGTCGTGGCGGAGGCCATGCGCTTCAATTTCGTACCGCCGAACGCGCCACCTGAAACCGAGGAAGACAAAATCGGTTACCTGACGACGTATTACCCCGGCACTCCGGATGAGGGATCGGCTCAGCGCGTGCGCGCCGCCGTCGGCGCAGAGACGTCGGGGATCGAGATCCGCCTCATTCAAGGTCGGCTCTATCGCGTGACCGGCAGCGTCGTCGATTCACAGGGACAACCGCTGCCCCGTATCAACGGCCAGTTGATGCACCGTACTGTCGGGATGGCCGGCTCGTCCAGCTTCGGCTTCAATACCGACGAGAAAGGCCAGTTTCAGATGCGGAACGTTCCCTCCGGCACCTACCGTCTGATCGTGAGGCAGACCCGCCCGTTCATTCCAGGACCGGCACCACAGCCCGATCCGGGCGAGATGGCCAGCATGCCGCTGACGATCGCGGGCGCGGACGTGGATAACGTGATGGTGATGACAAGTCCCGGAGTCACCATTACGGGTCAGATCGTCTTCGAACAAGCCCCGGCGTCGTCGCCGTCCGGGCCGGTGCGTGTCATGGCGGTGGTTGGGAATCCTGAGGAGATGACGGGGCTGCAGTCCCCGCAGCCCGCAGTCGTGACGCCTGATTTCACTTTCACGATGAAGGGATTGGTGGGCGAGTTCGTGCTGCGTACGTCGGGGCCGAACCAATATCTCAAGTCGGTCGCGGTGGGTGGCAACGACATTACGGACAGCCCGCGCGAATTCAAGAATGGCGATCGAGTCACGATCACCCTCACGTCTCGCGCCTCGACTTTGGAGGGGAATGTGGTCGACGGCGCGGGCGCGGCGTCGACCGATGCCGGCGTCGTAATCTTCTCGGAAGACAAGGCTACGTGGCGCATCAGCTCCACGCGGACGAAGCGTTCGCCCGTGGACATGAACGGGCACTTTCGGGTCGTCGGCCTGATGCCCGGGCGCTATTTCGTCGCAGCGGTCCCGCGCGACCGGCTCAGTATGCCGATGGGCGACACGACACTTTTCGAGGAGCTGTCGAAGGTGGCCATCCCAGTCGTCCTCGGTGAGGACGAGGAGCGCCGAATCGATTTAAAACTCGTGACCGGCAATGGAGGCCAATAGACATTGCCAAAATTGCCAGAATCGCCGGAATTGGCAAAATCGCCGGAATTGCCAGAATTTCGTTCCTTGAATTTTGAAAATTCAGCGAAGGAAATTCTGGCAATTTTGGCAATTCCGGCGATTCCGTGAGTGCCGCATGCATGTCCGCCCACTCCTCATCGGCGTGTTCATCTCCTTCGCTAGCGTGCCGGCGTTACCGCCGCGGGCGCAGTCATCGTCACCCGCCCGCAGCATCCTGCTGCAGGGCATGGTCGTGACGATGAATGAGGCGCGGGACGTACTGCCGAACGGACGGGTGCTCGTTCGGAACGGCCGCATCGCGGCGGTATGGGACGGACCGATTCCACCTGAGGGTGTCAATCTGGACGACGCGGTGCGTCCTGCGATTGGACCGAACGCGATCATTTATCCCGGACTCATCAACCTCCACGATCACCCGCTCAACGACGCGCTGCCCCTGTGGCAGCCGCCATCGTCCCACGTGCAGGCCGGCGCCGGCCGGCCGGCGGGGACCGAACCGTACGCAAACCGGTACCAGTGGTCGACCGACTCACCGCCGGAGTTACGTCGACTCGTGCAAGCGGCGCGTACGGTGCTCACGGAACCGCTCGCGCTGAATCTTGCCGCTGAGGTCGTCAAATACGGCGAAGCGCGAATGATCCTGGGCGGCACGACCGCCGCGCAGGGCGCACCTGAGAATCCCGCCTACGATACGCTGCTCGCACGCAACATCGACAATTTGAACTTCGGCCGGGACCACATCGACAACTATGTCCCCGCGATCGCATCACTCACCAGTACGGCGCTGACCGATGTTGTCAACCGCATGAGGAGCGGTGAACTCGAGGCGTGGATTGTCCATCTCGCGGAAGGCGTGCAGGACGCGGACCGTCGTCCGGGTGATCCGATCTCGTCACGTGCCGAGTTCGCCGATCTGAAGTCGAAGGGACTCCTGACCGACGCGACGGTGATTGTGCACGGCGTCGGCCTCGAAACGTCGGATTTCGTCGAGATGGCCGCCGCGCCTCCCGCCCGCGCAGACGGCGCAGGCGACGGCCGTGGCGCCAAGCTGGTGTGGTCACCGCTTTCCAATTTGTTGTTGTACGGGAAGACAGCTGCGGTGTACGACGCACTCGCCGCGGGGGTGCTCGTCACGCTTGGCACGGACTGGTCACCGAGCGGATCCCCGAATCTCTTGACGGAGCTGAAGGTTGCCGACCGCGCACTACGCGACGTCCGGCTGCTCGGCGGCCGGCGTTCGATCGTTGCCGGGCTCTCGACCGACAATCAGACGGGCCGGGCGCGTCGTGACGCGGAGCTCGCACTCGATCGACTTCTAGTCGAGATGGTGACGATCAACGCCGCACGCGCTGTCCGATGGGACGATCAGGTGGGTTCCATCGAGGCCGGCAAGCTGGCTGATCTGCTGGTCATTTCCCATCCCCTTCCGCCAGCGATACCGAGCCTGCCGCCGTCGCCATACCGTGCCCTTATCGATGCAACAGAAGCCGATGTGTCGCTGGTGCTCGTCGGTGGCGAGCCCGTGGCCGGTGCCGTCCAGGAGATGGAGTTGCTCAAGCCCGGCGACTTCGAAATCGTGCGCAGCGAAGCGGGATGTTTCGAGAAAGCCATCGACGTCACTGCGCCAGACGTGCCCAAGGGAGCCGAAACGTTGGCACAGATCTCTTCGATAATTGCGGACGGCCTTCGGGCGATGGGCGGCGACAACCCGCCGCCCGGCGGTGGACCGTCACCCTTGACTAATACGTGGAGCTACCTCCGGCTGCACTCCCTGGCGGGCACTGGACTGACCGATCCGCAGTTCCTGTTCGGTGTCCTGGTCCCTGTCTTCGGGACTGTAGACGGGAAGCTGAATCTCGAGGCAATGGCGCCGGCGCCGCTGTTCATGGCCGATGATGACTGGCGGCTTGCAACGCTTGGCGCGAGAGTGGAGGGAACGACCGGTCTCACGGCCGACAACACGCCGCCCTACGCACGATATCGGGCGAACTTCAATCAGGTCACTGCGCTCGGCAACCCCTTCGCGCCCGGCGAGTTCGAGGTGCGATACTGGAATTGCCAGAATCGCCGGAATTGCCAGAATTGCCAAAATTTCCTTCGCTGAATTTCAAGAATTCAGCGAACGAAATTCTGGCAATTTTGGCAATTCTGAAATTTTGGCAATTCTCTAGTTGAGCACGAACAGATAGAGATTCCCCCCTGCGCCGGTGAACAGCATGTGCTGTTTGCCATCGAGCATGAACGTCTCGGGCGGGCTGCTCAGGCCGCCAATCTGCGAATACCAAAGCCCTTTGCCGGTGGCCGCGTCCCACGCCTCCACGTTCGGGGCGTTGTTCACGAACAGCAGCCCGCCTGCTGTCGACAGCAGTCCCGTACTGCCGCTGTTGATCTCCTTGCGCCACGCCACCTTGCCCGTCTTGTAGTCGATCGCGACGATGTTGGTACCGAAACCGATGTTCCCGCCGCCACTCGTCCCGCCAAGTCCCATCGATCCGCGCGGGTCTGGCTCCATCAGGTAACTGATCCGCATCGAGTTCTGCTCGTGGACGTAGAAGAGCCCGGTCAACGGTGAGAACGTCGGCGGCGGATAGTTCGTCACGTCGCCGTTCACGAGCGATCCCGCAATCGTCGCGTCCTTGTGCGGATTGCGCTTCGGCTGTCCCTTCTCGTCCAGACCGGATGCCCAGTTGTTGACCAGGCCGAACTTCGAGGTGACGAGATGTTCGCCGGTCGTGCGATCGAGCACGAAGAAGTAGCCGTTTCGCGTCGCCGTGATGACCAGCTTGCGCATCCGTCCGTTGAACGGCATGTCGACGAGGATCGGCGTCTGCGTGGAATCCCAGTCATGCGTGTCGTGCGGCGACGTCTGGTAATACCACGCCATCTTCCCCGTATCCACGTTCACCGCGATGAGCGACGACGTGAACAGGTTGTCGCCGTCGCCCCGGCCCTGCGTGTAGGCAGGCGTCGGATTGCCGGTGCCGTAGAGATAGAGGTGCGTTTCCGGATCGTACGAGCCTGGAATCCACGTCGCACCGTTGCCGTGCCGCGCGGCGTCGAGGCTCGGCCAGGTTTCGAGCCCGGGATCGCCCGGATTCTGCGGCGTGGAGTAGAGGATCCACTGGAGCTGGCCGGTCCGCGGATCGAGCGACTTCAGGAACGCCGGCGCATCGAGGTCGTTGCCCGTGCCGACCAGCACGTGATCGCCGATGACCATAGGCGCGTTCGACGAGAAGTACTGCTGCTCGAACGGCGCGATCTCGTGCTTCCAGACTTCTTTCCCGGTCTTCGCGTCGAGGCACACGACCCAGTCGTCGTGCAGCTCGAAGTAGACGTAGTTGCGCCACATGCCGAGCCCGCGCGTCTGCAGACTCGTGCCGCCGCGTGTCTTCCAGTAGTAGTGCCACAACGGCGTCCCGTCGCGCGCATCGATCGCCCAGACGTTGTCGGGCGACGACGCATAGATGACGCCGTTGACGAAGAGGATCCCGCCGCCGAGACGGGCCGGGCCGCAGTTGTTGGCGTCGCCGTTGCCGAGGCCGCCGATGATGATCGGCGCAGGGGGCGCCGCGGGGCCGCCGCGTCCGCCGCCGCCACCGAAGCCGCCGCCGACGGCAGCGCCGGCTCCGGCTGCGGGTCCGGTCCCCGTGGGTCCGCAGCCGGTGGTGAGGTTCGATACCCACTTCAGGCTGAGGTTCTTCACGGTATTCGTGTTGACGAGCTTCAGCGCGCTGAAGCGCTTGCCGCTGAGATCCCCCGAGTAACTGGTCCACTGGTCGGCCAGCGGTTTCATGATGTCGGCGGGATCGAGGCCGCCCGTCTGGGCGATGA
>JBKPLP010000050.1:0-5716 GCA_046731735.1 Acidobacteriota bacterium | reverse complement strand
GCGACGAGCACCGACGACACCGCATACATGCCAGCCTGCGTGCTGTGGGTCAGGTCTTTCAACCATCCCACGACGTAAGGGCTCACGAACCCTGCCAGATTGCCGATCGAGTTGATCGCCGCGATGCCTGCGGCTGCAGCGGCGCCGCTCAGAAACGCAGTCGGCAGACTCCAGAAGAGCGGCGCGCAGCTGAAGACACCGGTCGAGGCGATTGTCAGGAACAGGATCGCGACCGGGGTATGCGTGCCGGCGACCGCGCTCAACGTCATCCCTGCCGCTCCAATGAGCATCGCCGTCGCGGCGTGCCAGCGACGTTCCCGGTGGCGGTCGGCGCTGCGGCCAAAGAAGACCATCGCGATCGCGCCGGCGCCATACGGGATCGCGGTAAACATCCCGATTTTCAGCGTGCCGCTGACGCCCGCGGCTTGGATCAGCGTCGGCATCCAGAACGTCAGCCCGTACTGGCCCATGACGATGGTGAAGTAGATCGCGCACATCAGCGCCACGCGGCGATCGGCGAGCACGGCGCCGAGCGAGCCGTGCGGTTCGATCTGTGCGGTGTCCTCGGCGAGCCTCCGCTCGAGCAGCGCCTTCTCTTCCTCGGTCAGCCATTTCGCGCTGCGGATCCCGTTATCGAGATACAGCAGCACGATCGCCCCGACGATCAGCGCGGGCGCGGCTTCCAGCAGGAACAGCCACTGCCAGCCTGCCAGTCCCGCCGTTCCCGCGAACGTCGTCATGATCCAGCCGGAGACCGGTCCGCCGAAGATTCCCGACAGCGGGATCGCCATCATGAAGAGTGAAACCATGCGGCCGCGCCGGTCGCTCGGGAACCAGTAGGTCAGGTAGAGGATGATGCCGGGGAAGAACCCCGCTTCCGCGACGCCGAGCACGAATCGCAGGGTGTAGAACGACAGCGGCGTCTTGATGAACATGAAGAGCGCCGAGACGATGCCCCAGGTGATCATGATGCGCGCGATCCACGTGCGCGCGCCGACGCGGTGCAGGATGATGTTGCTCGGTACCTCGAACGTGAAGTAGCCGATGAAGAACATGCCCGCGCCGAGGCCATACACCGTCTCGCTGAAGCCGAGGTCGTGCAGCATCTGCAGCCGCGCGAACCCGACGTTCACGCGGTCGAGATACGCGACCACGTAGCAGAGCATCAGGAAAGGGAGCAGGCGCCAGGTGACTTTGCGGTAGGCGGTAGCTTCTATTGTTTTATCGGCGGGGTCCCCTGCACCGCGCCTGGCGCTCTCCACAACGCTCGCGCTTGCGCCGCTCGCTCCGTTCCGTTCGCGATCCATGCGGCCGACAGTGTATCGGAAAGCCTGCACGCGCCGACGGCTTTCAACACGAAGGGCACGAAGGACACGAAGGGCACGAAGAAAAGACGCGAAGACTGAAGCGCGGCGGCTTGATGCGGACTCGCCGACGGCGGCCTTCGGCCGCCGTTCAGAGCGGCCGTCGAGATCCAAAACACAAACGCAGCTGAATTCGTTCGGCGTTTGTGTTTTTGATCTCGGCGGTCGCTCCACCGCGCGAAGCGCGGCGGCGAGTCCGCATCAGGCGCGCTAGCCTCCGTTCCTCCGTGTCTCCGTGTCTCCGTGGTGGCGCCGCCGGCACCGCGGCCTCGGCTATTGAGCACGCGCGCACCTGATCCTGCGTTTCCGATAAACTGTCCGCGCATAATGAGAATCGTCATCACCGGCGGCGCTGGATTCCTCGGCCGCCGCCTCGCGCGCACGCTGTTGGATCGCGGCACGGTTGCCGCAGCCGACGGAAAGCAACACGAGATCGCCGAGATCGTCCTCCTCGACGTCGTGCAACCTCAGCGCTACGACGATCCGCGCGTCCGCACCGTCACCGGGGATATCGCCAACCCCTCCGTGCTGCACGAGACGATCGATGCCACGACGTTGTCCATATTCCATCTCGCCGCGATTGTCAGCGGCATGGCAGAAGCGGACTTCGATCTCGGCATGCGCATCAACGTCGATGCGACGCGGCACCTGCTGGAGGTCTGCCGCGCCAACCGCAACCGGCCGCGCGTCGTCTTCACCAGCTCGATCGCCGTCTACGGCGGCGAGCTGCCGCCGATCCCTCGTGAAGAAACAGCGCTGAACCCGCAGACGTCTTACGGAGTTCAGAAGGCGATCGGCGAGCTGCTGCTCACCGACTACACGCGGAAGGGGTTCGTGGACGGCCGCGCGCTGCGGCTGCCGACGATCAGCATTCGCCCCGGCACACCCAACGCTGCCGCGTCCTCATTCGCGAGCGGCGTTGTCCGGGAGCCGTTGAATCGTCAGCAGGGGATCTGTCCGGTGAGCCCCGGCACGCGGGTGTGGCTCGCGTCGCCCAGGACCGCGATCGAGTCGCTCATCCGCGCGCACGACATCGCGCCGGAGGCGCTCGGGATCCGCCGGGCGCTCAACGTCCCCGGCATCTCGGTCACCGCAGCGGAGATGGTCGCCGCGCTGGAGCGTGTCGCGGGGCGCGAGGTTGCCGCCTACGTGCGGTGGGAGAAAGACGCGCGCATCGACCGGATGATGAACGGCTGGCCTGGCGCGCTGGACGACGCGCGCGCGCGGTCGCTGGGTTTCCCTGCGGACGGGGATTTCGACGCGATGATCCGGCAATATATGGAGTCCGTCCGTCCCGCCCGCCTTTAGGCGGACGAGACAGGGACGGACCGTCGTAGAGTCCGCCTTCAGGCGGACCCATCGTTAGGGATCGACGGTAGAGTCCGCCTGCAGGCGGACGTGCAGAAGGGGTAAATCCATGGCCAACAAGTGGCTTCAGCTGTCGATTGTCGCCGGCGTGACGTACGCCGTGCTGCCGCTCGCCGGGCAAGGGCGCGGCGGACGCGGCGGCGCGCCGGTGACCCTCCCCGAGGGCGCCGGCAAGGAGATCGTGGAGACGCGCTGTGCGACCTGCCACTCGCTGAACAACATCGTGAACTCCGGCGGCTACAACCGGGACGGCTGGATCACGCTGACCAAGACAATGATCGCGCTGCCCGACGATCAGCGCGCGATCGTCGCGGATTACCTGGCGTCGCATTTTCCCGAACAGCCGCGTCCGGCTGCGGTGATCATTCCGGGTCCGGCGAAGGTGAGCTTCAAGGAGTGGCTGGTGCCGACGCTCGGATCGCGCCCGCACGATCCGCTCTGGATGCCGGACGGGACGTTGTGGTACACCGGCCAGTTCGCCAATCGCATGGGCCGCGTCGACATGAAGACGGGTGAGTTCAAGGAGTTCCTGATTCCGGTCGAGGCCTCGGGTCCACACGGGTTGACCGGCGACAAGGACGGCAACATCTGGTTCACGGCGAACGGCAAGGGCTACATCGGCAAGTTGAATCCGTCGACCGGGCAGTTTACGGAATACAAGCTGCCGGAAGGCTGCCGCGATCCGCACACGCCGATCTTCGATCAGAAGGGCATCCTCTGGTTCACCGCGCAGGGCGCCAACATGGTCGGGCGCCTCGATCCGAAGACGGGCGAAGTGAAGGTCGCGACGTCACCGACCCCGCGCTCCAACCCCTACGGCATCGTCGTCAGCTCCAAGGGCGTGCCCTTCTTCGTCCTGTTCGGCACCAACAAGATCGGCAGCATCGATCCGCAGACGATGGTGATTACCGAATACGTGCTGCCGAATGAAGCGACGCGTCCGCGGAGGGTGGCGATCACGAGCGACGACGTGCTGTGGTACGCGGACTACTCCCGCGGGTTCCTCGGGCGCTTCGATCCGAAGACCGGCCAGACGAAGGAATGGGCGTCGCCTGGCGGTCCGCGGTCGCAGCCCTACGGCATCACCGCCTACAACGACGTCATCTGGTACAGCGAATCGTTCGTGCGGCCGAACACGCTGGTCCGGTTCGATCCGAAGACGGAGAAGTTCCAGACGTGGACGATTCCGTCCGGCGGCGGCGTCGTCCGCAACATGATGGCGACGAAAGAGGGGAATCTCGTGCTCGCCGAGAGCGGCGTCAACAAGGTCGCGCTCGTGGAGGTGGCGCGCTGAAGTCGCCGTTCACCCTCGACACGCTGCGCTTCCTGCGCGCGCTGAAGCGCAACAACGATCGCGAATGGTTCCGCGCCCGGCGCGAGCGCTACGACGAGGTCGTCCGCGCACCGATGATCGCGCTCGTCGAGCAGCTCGCTCGCGACTTCCGAGCGTTCGCGCCGGAGCTCGTCGCGGCCCCGAAGCTGTCGCTGTATCGCATCTACCGCGACACGCGGTTCAGCGGTAACAAGGCGCCGCTGAAGACGCACGCCGCGGCTGGATTCCCGTGGCGCGGCCTGCCGCGGCACGAGGGCGCGGGGTTGTATTTCGAGGTCGGCGGCACCTGGGCGTGGGTCGGCGGCGGCATGTGGGCGCCGCAGCCGCCGCAGCTCCTGCGCGTGCGCGAGCACATCGCGGAAACCTATCCCGAGATCGATCGCCTCCGCCGCGCCGCGCCGTTCAAGCGGATGCTCGGCTCACTGGACGGGGATCGTCTGACGCGGGTGCCCCGCGGCTTCCCGCGCGATCATCCTGCGGCAGAGTATCTGAAGCATCAGCGGTTCGTCGCCGGCCGCGAATTCCCCGGGGAGTTCGCGGTCAGCGACGAATTCTATCCAACCGTCGTTCGCACGTTCCGCGCGCTCATGCCGATCGTGCGGTTTCTAAATGAACCGTTGGTAGGGCTTCAGGACTTCAGGGCTTCAAAGCTAAACACCGAAGCCGTGAAGCCCCGAAGCCGTGAAGCCCCGAAGCCGTGAAGCCCGCGAGCCGCCAACTGCCAACCGCCAACCGCGGGCCTATTCCGCCCGCAGCGCAATCATCGGGTCCACAGACACTGCCCGGCGGGCCGGAATGTAGGTCGCCACGAGCGTGACGGCCGCGAAGAGCACGCACGCGCCGCCGAACGTCACTGGGTCGAGCCCGCGAACGCCGAAGAGGAGACTTTCCAGCAGCTTCGATCCCGCCGCGGCGATCAGGGTCCCGATGGCGATCCCGATCCCGGCGAGCACCAGCCCCTGCCGCAGCATCAGCCGCAGGACCGTGCGCTCGTCGGCGCCAAGCGCGATCCGGATTCCAATCTCGCGGGTGCGCCGGCTGACCGCATAGGCGGTGACCCCGTAAATTCCGATCGCTGCGAGAAGCAGCCCGAGCGTCCCGAGGCTGCCCGCCACCGACGCGGCGATGCGCTGAGGGATGAGGCCGATTGCGGTGATGTCGCTGAGCGTCATGGCTTCGGTGATTGGCAGGTTGGGATTCATCGAGCGAAGAAGCTGGCGGACTTCGGGCACCGTGTTGTGGCCGTCAACGGTCCGGACGAGCAGCGAGACGCGAGACACGTACCGCTGCGCAAGCGGGACATAAATGTAGGGCTCGACGTTGCCAGTCAGCCAGATCAGCCGCGCGTCCGCGGCGATGCCGACGATCGTGACGGACTGCGGTCCGTTGTCCGCCTCGACGATGATTTGCCTGCCCAGCGCGTCTTCACCCGGCCAGATCGCGTTCGTCAACGCTTCGTTGACGATGGCCACCGGCGGCGACGCCGATGTGTCGCTTGCGGTGAAGTCGCGACCCCGCAACAGCGGCAGCTTCAGCGTCCGGAAGAAACCAGGTTCGACGACGTTCCAGTCGGCGTCGAACGTGTTGCCCCGTGCGGGCTTTCTGCCGGGCACCTTGATGCCGCCAAATCCCATGCGTCCGCCGTCGAGCG
>JBKPLP010000049.1:0-3856 GCA_046731735.1 Acidobacteriota bacterium | reverse complement strand
AGGAGGATGTCGTTTCTGTGATCTCGTCGAGCGCGCAGATCCCCGAGGACATGATCGTTCGCGACGTTTCCGATCGCTTCCAGGATGTCGAATGGCAGCTGCAACAGCGAGTGGTGGGTCAACCGGAAGCGATTCAGGCGGTGGCACGCCGGCTGCGGCTCAACAAAGGCCCGCTCAAGGAAAGCTTCGATCGCCCCGACGGCGTACTGTTGTTCCTCGGTCCCACCGGCGTGGGCAAGACCGAGCTCGCCAGGTCGGTTGCCCGGTTTCTGTTCGGCGATGAAAGGAAAATGATCCGCATCGACATGTCGGAATACCAGGATGGAGGCGTGTCGGTGGACAAACTGATCGGCATGCCACGAGGGCTCTCCGGCAGCGAGCGCGGCGGCCTGCTGACGAATCCGCTGAAAGACAATCCCTACACCGTGATCCTGCTCGACGAGATCGAGAAGGCGTCGCCAACAGTACTCAACGTGTTCCTGCAGGCCTTTGATGAAGGCTGGCTGACTGACGGGCGGGGCAAGCGCGTCTACTTGAGCGACGCGATTGTCATCATGACCTCGAACATCGGCTCAGAGCACTTCCGCAAGCTGACCAACCCGCTCGGCTTTCTTGGGCAGCGCACTGAGGCGAGTCTGGTGCAGAGCGAAGTGAAACGTGAGCTCGAGCACCGCCTGTCGCCGGAGTTCCGCAACCGGATCGACGAAGTGGTGCTGTTTACCCCGCTCACAGCCCAGGACGTGCGGCAAATCGCGACGGGCTATCTCTCGGATCTCAAAGAGGTCATAGAGAAAGCCGGTAAGACGATCGAGATCGACGACGACGCGTTGGAACGGATTGCGGCGCAGGGCTACAGCGTGACGTTTGGAGCACGGTTCCTCAGGCGCGTGATTGACGATCTGATCAAGCTTCCGATCACGATGCGCTGGAACGATGGCTCGCACTTCCGCGTGCGCGCTGATCGGAACACGATCGCGGTCGAAGCCGAGTCGATGCGCCTGGCGGCTGCCTGAGTAGACCATTGGCATTGACCATGCACATCGGAAGAACGCAACTCGGCGTCGAGCTGATTTCAAGCCAGATCGACTTACCGTTTGCAGTCCCGCTTGCTCCCGCCATCGAGCCTGCCGCCGCTTGAAGACGATGGACGCGTTCGATATCTGACGCTTCCATCGTCAGCCCGCCACATCCAATTGCTGAATTGCTGAATTGCGGCGCGCCGAACCATGCGCACCGCTCGTTCGTCAATTCACCAACTCGCCAATTTAATTCACTAATTCACTAATTCACTAATTCACCAATTCACAGCCGCCAGCCCCTTGGCACCTGCCCAGGTCGCGCTCGATAACGGCACGGATTTCATCGAGCTCTCGCTTCGACGTCCGATGCCGTTGAACGTCGTGGCTTGCCAATAAGGTCGTCCACGTCACGCTGATCGCCCTTCGCGAATTGTTTCGGTCCACGCAGGACCTCGGCCAGGAAATGCTCTTTCGCCGCGGCCTTTCTTCGGAATTCTGCTGTCGAATAGCTGGTTACGTTGACCTCGCGGCCGAGCCGGGCCTCAGCTTTCCGCAGGGCGGGGGTCAAGTCCGCCAATCCCACATCGCCGACCACCAGAAGGTCGATATCGCTCCGTGCATGCTCTTCGCGGCGTGCGAACGACCCATACACGAACGCGCAGACGATCCGCCGCTCGAATGGACGGAGGGTCGTCCGGAGCGTCGGCACCACGCCGGCGGTCTTGTCGATCAAACCACGCAGCTCGGGAAAGACCGGCGATCCAGTGTCCGCCTTGAAGTAGGCGCGCGTTCCCTCTCGGCGAGTCTCGAGGATGCCCCCATCGACCAACGCCTTGAGTTCGCGCTGCAGGCTCGACGGAGACGTCCCCAGAAACTGTGCCAGTTCCGAGAGGTACCACCACTTCTCGGGCTGCGTCAGCGTCGCGGTAAGCACGTCGCCCCGGACTGTCGGAAACAAGGCCGCCAGCGCGGCAGGTTTACGCATAACGCGTAAATTATTACGCAGAACGCGTAAACACGCAACCCTACAGCTCAGTGGACGGCTGCCTGGGCACGCTGCCTCGCCTGAGGCTTAAACTCGTACACGTTCGCACGTGCGACGCGTCGCGCGGGCGCCGTCGTCGGTGCTGGCTTGACGTCCACGATCCCGAACAGCACTTCGGCCCATTTCTCAAGCGCCGCGCGCTTCTCCTTGTCGTATCGGTAGCGGTCGTAGATGGCGGTGACCGTGCTGTGTGTCACGCTGCGGTGATTGAGCACGTGCGCGATGTGAAAGCGATCGACCCCCGCCTCACCCATGTACGACGCGGCGGTCCGCCTCAAGTCGTGCGCGCGGAAGTGGAACGACACCCCGCCGTTGCACAGGATGGCGGCGGCCTTCTTTGCGCGGTCGGCGACGCAGGTATGACGGTGGTTTGAAAACACGTACCGGTCGTCTGCGTTTTTGGCATTCGCTCGCCGCTTCAAGATTTCCAAAACCATTGACGTAAGCGGCACCCGGTGTGGGTCGTGATTCTTAGAGACCTCGCCCGGGATCGCCCACCAGCCAGTCGTCAGGTCCACTTCTGACCACTGCATCTGGCACACCTCACCGCAGCGCTGCGCCGTGAGCAGCAGCACGAGAAAAGCATCGTTCAGCGTCTCGGACAGCCGTGGTTTCACGGTACCGTCGGGCTTCTTCGCCTCCGTCTCGTGTAACGCCGGCCAGAGTTCCTGTAGTTCATCCCGTGTGAGCACGCGATCGCGACTGCGTTCCTGTCCCGGTTTCTTGATCCGCCACGCAGGATTTGCTTCGATCCAATCCTGGTCGACGGCAAACGTAAACAGCGCGGAGACGCGCTCCAGCACACGGTTGCCCTGAATCGGGGCCGTCTGTGCCTTCGGCTCCACGAGTTCGCGCACGTCCCGACGCCGGATATCCGCGACCCGCCGATGCCGCCAGGTCGGCAGGACTTCTTTTTCCAAAATACGGCGGACTTCGGACCAGCTACGCAGGACCTTCTCCTTCCGGCTGCGATACAGCTCGTAGAGCGCCTGCACCGTGTGGTCGTCCTGCGCGTGCTCCGTCTGCTTCTCGGCTGCGGGATCAGCGCCATCAAAGATGCGGCCGCGATGCTGCGTCGCGATCTTCCGCGCCTTTTCCAGGAGAACGTCCGGATAGCGCCCGAGTCCGACGCGCCGCATCCGGCTGTGGTGCCGGTAGTACAACGTGAATGTCTTGCGGCCGGAGGCCGACACGCGGATTGCCAGTCCCGGCACGAGCGCGTCGAACACCTCGTACCGTTTCCCGTGCGACTTCAGTTGATCAAGATAGCGAGCGGTCAGCGTGACGGTGGCCATGGCTTTCAGCCTTCACGAGATTCGCGTGCGGGAGATCGTTCCGGGGTGACACCGGGGTGACGCCGCGACGGCGCTTCGATGCCGCAACGCGCAATCACCCGCACCGCGCTCATACGTCGAACGCTAGCACCAGCAGGGAGTTACAGCCAAATCGGAGAGTGCAGAAAATCGCGGGAAAACGCGTCGTTTCCAGCTTGGGCGCAGGGGGTCGCTGGTTCGAATCCAGTCGCCCCGACCAAAATTCTTAGCGTTTTTGAACGCTTGTGAATCTGGCGAACGCGGATCGAGCGTCGGCTGACAATTGGCTGACAATCGGTAGCGTGCCAACCCTGCTCGGTCTGCATTCCTTCACCCAATCTGAGCGGTCGCTTCATCAGCGTGTTCGACACGACTGACGCGTCGTTCGCGCGCTTGGCGCATCGATTCGGCCAGCGAGCTCGCACGCGCGTTCATGTAACGCTGCGTCGTCGTGATGCTGGAGTGCCCGGCGAGCAACT
>JBKPLP010000048.1:0-5366 GCA_046731735.1 Acidobacteriota bacterium | reverse complement strand
GCCGGGCAACAGGCCGCCCGATTGGTCGGTTACCTTGCCGGTGATCGCGCCGCGGAAATCCTGGGCGCTTGCTGCCGCAGCCATTGCGGCGAGGAGCACGATGCTCAGGCAGACACGCTTCATTCCCTCTCCCCTTTCGATCCCCCAGGTTATGCATCGGCGGGGCGCACACCCCGCGCCACACGAGAGCATACTTTAACGCTAAAGTAAACGTAAACTAACGAAATCGCCTTTACTCGGCACCCTGAACTGTGAAATAGTCCGGACGACAGGGCAGAGGGATGATAACGCGCAGCGTGCTCGCCGTCGACCTGAAGGACGATGCCGCCGTCATCGAGCGATACAAGGCGCACCACCGGCAAGTGTGGCCCGAGGTCCTGGCCAGCCTGCGCCGCGTGGGCGTCGTCAGCATGGACATCTACCTGCTCGGCCGGCGGCTCGTCATGGTGGTCGACACCGACGGACGCGACTACCGCCACTGCCTTGCCGCGCACGCCACGTCGAATCCGCGCGTCATCGAATGGGAAGCGCTCATGCGCTCGCTCCAGCAGCCGCCCCCCGGCGCGCCGCCCGGCGAGTGGTGGACGCTGATGGAGCCGGTCTTCTCGCTCTCGTCAGACCTGAGCCTCAAGTCTTGAGCCCTGAGCCCTGAGCCCTGAGCGTTCAGCCCGTGAACATCGACGCGCACATGCACTTCTGGCGCTACAGCCGTCAGGAGTACGAGTGGATCGACGACCGCATGTCATCGCTGCGGCGCGACTTTCTGCCAGCGGATGCGGCCGCCGTCATGCGCGACGCCGGGATGGACGCGTCGGTCGCGGTCCAGGCGCGCCAGACTCGCGAGGAGACGCGTTTCCTGCTCGATCTCGCCGCGCGTCACCAGTTCATCGCAGGTGTGGTCGGATGGGTCGACCTGCGCGCCGCCGATCTCGACGACCAGCTCGCGGAGCTTTCCGCCCACCGAAAACTGGTTGGCCTCCGGCACATCGTCCAGGCGGAGCCGGATGACTTCCTGCGTGGAGAGGCGTTCCGCGGCGGCGTGGCGGCGCTCGAACGCCATGGATTCGCCTACGACATCCTGATCTATGCGCGCCAGCTGCCGGCGGCGATAGACTTTGCGGCGGCGCTGCCCGCGGCGCGGCTGGTCCTCGATCATCTCGGGAAGCCCGACATCCGTGGCGGTGGGTTCGACGGGTGGCGCCGCGATCTCGACCGTCTCGCGAAACTGCCCCACGTGCGGGCGAAGTTGTCGGGGCTGGTGACCGAGGCCGACTGGGACGGCTGGGCAATCGAGGATATTCACCGCTATATCAACGCCGCGCTGGACAGCTTCGGCGCGGAACGGTTAATGATCGGGTCCGACTGGCCGGTGTGTGGCGTGGCCGCGACGTATTCGCAGGTGATCGACCTCGTCCGGTCGGCGGTGGCTGATCGGACCCCCGCGGAGCGCGCGGCGATCATGGGCGGCACCGCGCAGAAGTTCTGGAATCTGTCTCTCGCGCCTTTCGTGGAGCGAAACCTATGAAGCGATCTCTTACCGTAATGGCGATCGTCATTGCGGCGGCCTGCGGCGGCGGTGGCTTAGGCGCGGTCAGCGCCTGCGGTCACTCGTCGGGTTCCTCATCGTCATCGGGCATTTCCGTCGCGATGATCCCGAAAGGGACGACGCACCAGTTCTGGCGCAGTATTCATGCCGGCGCCGACAAGGCGGCGAAGGAGTTGGGGGTCGAGCTGATCTGGCGGGGGCCGCTGCGCGAAGACGACCGCGACTCGCAGGTCTCGGAGGTCGAGGGTTTCATCAGCCGCGGCGTCTCCGGCATTGCGCTCGCACCGCTCGATGAAGCGGCGCTCGTCGGCCCGGTCAACGACGCGATGACTCAGAAAATCCCCGTCGTGATCTTCGACTCGGGGCTGAAGGGGGACAACTACGTCAGCTTCGTCGCCACCGACAACAATAAAGGGGGGACGCTCGGTGGTGAACGGCTGATCGAAGCGATCGGAGGCAAAGGCCGAGTCGTTCTCCTTCGCTATGCCGAAGGACACGACAGCACGACCCGCCGCGAAGAAGGGTTTCTCGCCGCGATGAAAGCGAATCCCAGCGTGCAGGTCGTCAGCGCCAACCAGTATGTCGGCACCGATGTCGAGGAAGCGTACAAGCGAACTGAATCGATTCTGAGCAGCTACAAGAAGCCCGACGGCAGCCTGAGCATCGATGGCATCTTCTGCGCCAACGAGTCGTCCAGCTTTGCCGCGATGCGTGTGCTCAAGGACAACGGATGGGCGGGGAAACTGCATTTCGTCGGCTTCGACGCGTCCGACAATCTGATCAAAGGACTCGAGGACGGCACGATCGACGGTCTCGTGCTGCAGGATCCCGTGAAGATGGGATACCTCGCAATCAAAACGCTCGTGGCGCAAATCAAGGGTGAAAAAGTGGAACGCCGGATCGACACCGGTGTGCAGGTCGCGACACCGCAGAACATGAAGCAGCCGGACATGAACGCGCTGCTCCACCCGGATCTCGCGAAATGAACGACGCGCCGGCCGCGGCGCCGCCGCGGTTCGCGATGCGCGGCATCCGCAAGTCATTCGGTGCGACGACTGCGCTCGACGACGTCAATCTGTCGGTCGACGCCGGCGAAATCTGCGGGCTGATCGGGCAGAACGGCGCCGGCAAGAGCACCCTGATGAGCATCCTCGCCGGCGCACAGCCGCCGGACGCGGGGGAGATGTCGATCGACGGCGTGCCGTTCAGGCCCGCCAGCCCCATCGACGCTCGGCATGCCGGCGTCGCGATGATCTACCAGGAGCTCTCGCTCGCACCGCACCTGTCGGTGATGGAGAACATCATGATGGGGGCCGAACCGATGCGGTTCGGCCTCATCGACTGGCCGCGGATGCGTGACCTGGCATCGCGCGCGCTCGCCCAGCTCGGGCATCACGACATTTCTCCCGATGCACCGGTCGGATCGCTCTCGGTTGCCGCGCAGCAGCTCGTCGAGATCGCGCGCGCGGTCGCGCTCGGCAGCCGGGTCCTCGTCCTCGACGAGCCGACCAGCAGCCTCGGGCGCGCCGACGTCGAGCGGCTGTTTGCGCTGCTGCGCCAGCTGAAGGCGCAGGGGCACGCGATCGTCTACATCTCGCACTTCATCGAGGAAGTGAAGGAGGTGGCGGATCGTTTCATCGTTCTTCGTGACGGCCGCAATGCCGGCGGTGGTCCGACGCGCGACGCGACACACGACGACATCGTCGCGTTGATGGTGGGGCGCAGTGTGGGCGACCTGTTTCCGCGCAGTCCGCGCCACCGGGGGGAGCCGATCCTCGAGGTATCGGGCCTGGACCCCGGCGCCGCGTCCTTCACGCTTCACCGCGGCGAGATCTTCGGCATCGCCGGCGTGCTCGGATCGGGACGGACGCGCCTGCTCCGGACCGTGTTCGGGCTGGAGCCGGTGCGCCGCGGACGCGTCCGCGTCGGGGTCTACTCCGGTCGAGCCGATCCGCACGATCGCTGGCGGCAGGGCCTCGGGATGTTGAGCGAGGACCGCAAGGAGGAGGGGCTCGCGACGGCGCTCGACATCGCGGACAACATGACGATGACCCGGCTGTCGCCGTTCGGCGTGGCCGGCCTGCTGTCGCCTGTACGGCAGCGTGCCGCCGCGGCGCGCTGGATCTCCGAGCTCGAGATCAAGTGCGCGGGCCCGGCGCAGAAAGCGGGGGAGCTGTCAGGAGGCAACCAGCAGAAGATCGCAGTCGCACGCCTGCTGCATCACGACGTCGACGTGCTGATTCTCGACGAACCGACGCGCGGCATCGACGTGGCCAGCAAGGCGCAGATCTACCGGTTGATCGACTCTCTGGTCGCCGATGCAATGGGAGCAAAGCCGCGCGCGGTGTTGATCGTCAGCAGCTACCTCCCGGAGCTCCTCGGCATGTGCGACCGCATCGCCGTCATGAAGCGTGGACAGCTCGGCGAAGCCGTACCCGCCGCAACGCTGACCGAGCACGATCTCATGATGGCCGCGACGGCGGGAGCTTCGGGCGCATGACGACGCGCTCGATCGTCGACCGCGCGGGAACGCTGCTCGGGCTCATCCTGGTGGCCGTCATCTTCGGCGCCCTCGTCGGCCCCCGCTTCTTCGCGCCGACGAACCTCGAGCTGATGGCGCGCCAGACCGCGATCGTCAGCATCGCCGCGGTCGGGATGACCATCGTGATCGTCGCCGGCGGCATCGACCTGTCGGTTGGGTCGATGATCGCGCTGACCACCGTTGTCGTCGCGCAGCTGTTGCGGATGGAGGTGAGCCCGCTCGCCGCCGCGCTCGGGGGCATCGGGGCGGCGGCATTCTGCGGCCTGGTCAACGGCGTGCTGATTACCCGGCTCCGCGTCGTCCCCTTCATCGTCACGCTTGGTACCATGCTGGTGATTCGGGGCGCGGCAAAGGGGTTCGGCGAGGAGCGGCGGATCGAGGCGCCCGCAACCTGGCTGAACGACTTGCTCCGCGTGACGCACGGCGAAATGCTCCTGCCGTCTGGCATCTGGGCGGTTATCGTGCTGTCGATGATCGTCGCCGGGTTGCTGCGGTATAGCCGTTTCGGCCGTCATGCGTTCGCGATCGGATCGAACGAGCGGATGGCGCGGCTCTGCGGCGTGGCGATTACGCGAACAAAGATCGTCATTTACATGCTGTCGGCGGCGCTGACCGGCTTTGCCGGGCTGCTGATGTTCTCGAAGCTGTCGGTCGGCGATCCGACGGTGGCGATCGGCCTGGAGCTCGACGTTATCGCGGCCGTGATCATCGGCGGCGGCAGCCTCCTCGGAGGGCGCGGTACCGTCTCGGGTACGCTCATCGGCGCGGCGATCATGACGGTTATCCAGATCGGCTGTTCCCAGAAGGGGCTCGCCAACTGGGTTCAGCAGATTGTTACCGGCGGCATCATCGTCGCCGCGGTTGCGCTCGATCACTTCCGGTCGACGCGAACAGGATCCTGATGAAGATTCGCGACATCGAGGTGCTCGATCTCCGGTTCCCCACGTCGCGCACGGCGGACGGCACCGATGCGATGCATCCTGATCCCGATTACTCCGCAGCCTACGTCGTCCTGAAGACCGACGGAGACGTCGACGGCCACGGGTTCACGTTCACCATCGGCCGCGGCAACGAAGTGTGCGTCGAGGCGATCCGCGCGTTCCGGCCGCTCGTGGTCGGCCGCACGCTCGAGGACATCACCGCGCAGCCGGCCGTGTTCTGGCGCGAGCTGTCGTCGGAAAGCCAGCTGCGCTGGCTGGGACCCGAGAAGGGGGTCATCCACATCTCGATGGCGGCGATCGTGAACGCGGTGTGGGACCTCCACGCGAAGCGCGAGCG
>JBKPLP010000047.1:0-5659 GCA_046731735.1 Acidobacteriota bacterium | reverse complement strand
CGCGGCAGTACAACCCGTTCGTGCGCACGATCGCGACGACGGTCAACTACTCGCTGGCGAATACCACCTTCCTCGAGGCCACCTACGGTCGTGCGCAGAATTCGCTGACCGGCTGCGCCCTGGCGCAGGCGAATACCGGGCCGAGTTTCTGCCGCGCCGCGTTCCCGATGAACAGCACGGCAAGCCTGGCGGGTGCGGGACTGACCGGGCTGCCATTCATCTTCCCGGAGGCGAGCGTCATCAACACGAGCTATTTCGCCTATGAAGCGTTGAATGGCGTCAAGCCGCCGATCTGGGACGGCACGCGCATCTCGATGGTCCCGAACTTCGCGTGGGGCAATCGGATCACCAATGCGCCGAGCAACATCCCTTACCCTGGGTACCTGAACGTCAATAAGACCAACGACGTGTCGGTCAGCCTGACGCATATCCGCGGCCAGCACACCCTGAAGGGCGGCTTCTACAACACGCACAGCTACAAGGCGCAGCAGCGCGGCGGCTGGCAGGGGACGATTACCTTCGCGAACGATACGAGCAACCCGCTCGACACGAGCTACGGCTTCGCCAACGCGGCGGTCGGCGTGTTTTCGACCTACTCGCAGTTGTCCAAGTACATCGAAGGCAGCTACGTCTACAACAACACCGAAGGCTACGTGCAGGACAACTACAAGGTGACGAGCCGATGGACGCTCGATTACGGCGTGCGCCTCGTGCACCAGCAGCCGCAATACGACAAGCTCGGGCAGGCGGCGAACTTCCTGCCGGAGAAGTGGTCGGTCTCGCAGGCGCCTACGCTGTATCTCGCGGGCTGCGCGGCCAATCCGTGCACGGGAGCGAACCGCCAGGCGTTGGATCCACGCACCAACACGCTGCTCGGGCCAAACACCGCGGCCGCGATCGGGACGCTGGTGCCGAATTCCGGCAACGCGACGAACGGCCTGTTCCTGTCCGGCCAGGGCATCGCCGATACGACCTATACCTGGCCGGCCTTGAAGCTGGCGCCGCGCTTTGGCACCGCCTACGATCTCACCGGGCAGCAGAAGATCGTGCTGCGCGGCGGCGCCGGCCTCTTCTACGACCGGCCGGCTGGGAACTCGATCTATGCGCAGGTGCAGAACCCGCCGACGGTGCGCAACCTGACACTTCGCTACAGCACGCTGCAATCGCTGAGCGGCCTCACGACCGAGGCACCACCGTCGCTGAACGTCTATCAGTACGAGAGCGGCTTGCCGTCGACGTGGCAGTGGAACGGCGGCGTGCAGTTCGTGCTGCCGTGGGCGATTGCCGTCGATGTCGAATACACGGGCGAGCACGCCTACAACGTGGTCGAGAACGTCAACATCAATGCGGTTGATTTCGGTACCGCATTCCTGGCGACCAACCAGGATCCCACGCTGTCGAGCGGCACACCTGGCGCGGCCGCATTGCAGGCCGATCAGATGCGCACGTTCCGCGGCTTCAGCTCGATCAGTCAGGCGCAGCCGCGCGGCTGGCTGACCAGCCACGCGCTGGCGACGTCGTTCAATCGGCGGTTCCGTAACGGGTTCTCGTTCGGGTTCAACGACGCATGGCTGCTGTCGCAGAAGGGCAGCACCGGCGCGCGTCTGCAGCACAACCCGGACGGCACGTTCTCGGAGCGGCCCGATCAAGCGGAGGCTGACAGGCTGCTGGGCGCTTTCATCCCCGTGAGGCACAACTTCAAGGGGAACTTCGTGTGGGATCTGCCCGACATCAAGAGCACCGCTACGGCGCTGCGTGCGCTGGGCTACGTCGCGAACGACTGGCAGCTATCCGGCGTGTGGACCGCGTCCACCGGATCGGCCTACACCGTCAGCACGTCGTACCAGGGTGGCGCGACCGGCAACGGTTCGCAGAACATCACTGGCTCGCCGGACTACGGCGGCCGGATGCGCATCATCGGCGACATCGGTTCCGGCTGCAGCAGCGATCCGCTGCGGCAATTCGTGGCTGCCGGGTTTGCACCGCCGCTCGTCAACAGCCTCGGACTGGAGTCGAGCGCCGATTACCTGCGCGGCTGCTTCCAGAGCGCGCTCGACATGTCGATCGCACGAAATGTGCGGTTCGGCGCCAATCGGCAGCTGCAGTTCCGGCTGGACGTGTTCAACGCACCGAATTCCGCGATCATCACGAACCGGAACACGACGCTCAACGTGACGAGCCCGACGGACCCGACACCTGTCAACCTTCCCTACGACGCGAGCGGCAACGTCGTCGTGAGCCGTTCACAGCCCAAGAACGCAGGGTTCGGAGCCGCGAGCGGCACGAACGCGTACCAGTCGCCGCGCACGATCCAGGCGCAGATTCGGTTCTCGTTCTGACACTGTAGGGCGCCCCTTTACGGGGCGCCTGCCACAGCCGGGCATGAATTCCCGGCCTATGTACGTGGGGCGCCCCTTTACGGGGCGCCTGCAGTACGGCGCGGCTACCCAGAAACCTGATCTGACATGCGAATCGCCATCCTTCTGTGGATCCTCGTTATCGTCGCGTCGCTTGCGCCGCAGAGGGTTACCTTTGCGCAGGCGCCGGCTCCGCTCGCGCAGCCACCTGGACGCGGCGGCGCCCAGGGACGCGGCGGCGGAGCCGGGACCGGTCGAGGACCGAACTTCCCGCAGCAACAGCGTCCCGTCGCCGACGCGGCGGTGCTGGCACGCGGCAAGGGGCTGTACGACGCCAATTGCTCCGCCTGCCACGGCATCGATCTGCGTGGCGGCCAGCAGGGCGGTCCGAACCTGCTGCGCTCGCAGACGCTGCTGCTCGACAAGGCGGGTGAACTCGTCATCCCGATCGTCCGGGGCGGACGTCCGAATCCGACTCCGCCGATGCCGGTCATGCCGGCGTTTCCGTTTCCCGACGAGGACATCAAGGCGATTGCGGAATACCTCCACAGCGTTCTGGGGCAGGCCGGCCGGCAGGGGCGTCCTCCCACCGACGAGACGGTGCCGCCGGAGCGCGTGCTCGTCGGGGATGCGAAAGCCGGACAGGCGTACTTCGCGTCGCGCTGCGCGAGCTGTCACTCGGTCACCGGTGATCTGCAGCACATCGCCGCGCGCGTCGCGGATCCGCGCGAGCTGCAAAACCTCTGGGTGTCTGGCGGCGGCGGCGGAGGCCGCGGCGGGCGTGGCGGCGGGAATCCCGCGCGTCCCGTCACGGTCATCGTGACCCCGGAGTCCGGTTCTCCCGTGCAGGGGCGCCTCGCGCGCATCGACGAGTTCACCGTTTCCGTCATCCAGGAGGATGGCACGCGACGCACATTCGCCCGGAACGGCGCCACGCCGAAAGTGGAGCTTCGCGATCCGGCGGACGCACACCGCAAGCTGGTGCCCACGCTCGACGATCGAGACATGCACAACGTCACTGCGTATCTGTGGACGCTGAAATAGCTATCAGCTGTCAGCTCTCAGCTGTCAGCTAACTGATGGCTGATAGCGAGCTGAGAGCTGAGAGCTAGCTGAGAGCTGATGGCTGATAGCTGATAGCTGTTATGAAACGACTTCTCACCGCACTGTTCGTGTTCACGTCGGTCGCGCTCCTCGCGCAGGCGCAAGGCGGCCTCGATCCCGCGGCGATCCTGAAGCCGCTTGCCGACGAGTGGGTGACCTACGCCGGCGATTACAGTGGCCGGCGCTACAGCGCGTTGACGCAAATCAATCAGACGACGGTCAAGAACCTCGGGCTCGCGTGGATCTCGCGCGGGTTCGTGCAGGGCTCCGGCCCGACCGGGCGCGGGGCTGGCGCCGCTGGGGGCGGAGGTGGCGGCGGCCGCGGTGGCGGCGGCGCGGAGGTGCCGATGACCGTCGCCGGACTGGGGAGCGGCGACTATAACGCCGGCGGCCCAGCGCAGATTCGGGGATCGATTCTGATGCACGACGGCGTGCTGTACGCGACGTCGCCCGACAACCTGTGGGCAGTCGATGCGCGCGACGGCACGGTCCTCTGGCAGTTCTATTGGAAGACGCGCGGCGGGACGCACACCGGCCATCGCGGCGTCGGCATGTGGCACAACTACCTCTTCATGGAGACGCACGACGATCTTCTGCTGAAGATCGACGCCCGGACCGGAAAGGAAATGTGGCACGTCGAGATTGCGCCGTTCGAGCAGCAGTACTTCTCGTCGATGGCGCCCGTGATCATCGGCGACCACGTCATCGTCGGGACGGGCAACGACCTCGATGCGCCGGGATACCTGCAGTCGTTCGACCCCGAGACCGGCAAGCGTCAGTGGATTCTCTACACCGTGCCGATGAATCCCGGCGATCCGGGACTCGAGACGTGGCCGAGCCTCGACGCGGCGCGGCACGGCGGCGGACAACCGTGGGTGCCGGGCGCGTACGATCCGGAAACGCACCTCTATATCTTCGGCACCGGCAACCCGACTCCCGCCTACACTCCCGCGGGACGCGGTGTCGGCGTCGGGCTCTTCACCTGTTCGCTGGTGGCGGTGAACGTCGACACCGGGAAGATGGCCTGGTATTACCAGACGTCGCCGCGCGACATGCACGACTGGGATTCGACGCAGACGCCGGTCATCTTCGACGCGCGCGTCAACGGCCGGATGCGCAAGCTCGTCTCCACCGGCGCGCGAAACGGCTACTTCTTCACGGTGGATCGCACGACCGGTGAGCACATCGCGAGCGGCAAGTTCAGCGAGGCGGCGAACTGGGCGAGCGGCCTCGACGAAGGCGGCCGTCCGATTCTGAATCCTGCGAAGGTCGCGACCGTTGCCGGATCAATCGTCAGCAGCAGCGCGACGAATTGGCCGCCGCCGGCGTTTTCACCCGACACGGGTCTGTTTTATCTGCCGGAGAACAACAGCCTCGGCATCAGATATCTGATCGATGAGGATCCGCGCGGATCGATGGGGCTCGGAGGCACCACCGTCGGCGGTGGAGTGTCCACCGGCGGATCGATTACCGCCATGGACCCGTTGACCGCGAAGATCGCCTGGCGGCACGAGCTTCCGGCGGGCGGCGCCAGCGGCATGTTGACGACGGCGGGGCGGCTCCTTTTCGCCGGCGACGGCGCGGGCAACATCGTCGCGTATGACGTGGCGAATGGAAAGGCGCTGTGGCACTCGCGCATCGGTGCCGTGTCGAACGCGCCGGAGACGTACTTGCTCGACGGGAAGCAATATCTGCTCGTCGCCGCTGGAGATATGCTGGCGGCGTATTCGCTCTACGGACCGCCAAGATGAAGAGGCGGGGTCTGAAGACCCCGCCCTACAGCCGCACGGTAGTCGTAGCCGCATGGTAGGGCGGGGTCTTTAGACCCCGCCAAGGAGAAAAACATGTCTTACACGAGACGGGAATTCGGAAGGCTCGCCCTTGCGGGACTGCCGGCAGCCGCAGTCCTCGGCAGGAGCGATTCGGTCTTCGGCGCGTTTGCGCAGGCGAAGCCGAACTCGCTCATCAACGGCGTGCAGATCGGCACGATTACGTACAGCTATCGCAGCATGCCCGATCAGAGCGCCGAGGCGACGCTGAAGTACGTCCTCGATTCGGGCATCAGCGCGATCGAGTTGATGGGCGGTCCGGTCGAGAGCTTCGCCGGCGCGCCGTCTTCAGGCCGCGGCGGCGGAGCTGGACGCGGACCTGGCGGACCGGGAGGTGCGGGACGTGGCCCGGGCGGCGAGCCCGGCGGC
>JBKPLP010000046.1:0-11180 GCA_046731735.1 Acidobacteriota bacterium | reverse complement strand
GGCCTCGAGCGGAACGATTTCTCGAAATGGCCCTCGGGCATCTTCGCCCGCGCGTTCATCCGCGACTACGCGAAAGCGATCGGTCTCGACGCCGACGATCTCGTCGACGAATTCTGCCGACTCTTCCCGCAAGGCGACCGTCGTGCGGCGCGGCTGATCAAGGCGCAGGCGGAAATCATCGGCCATCAGCCGGGTGTACTCGAAGACCCCGCGCTGATTCCTCGCGAAGGCGATCGGCGCGCCGCCGCACGCGAACGGAGAGCGGACGCGCGCGCGCGGCGGCTGCGCCTGGCGCCGCGTGCGGTTGCCGCCACGATTGACGTCGCGTGCACGCTGTCGCTCGCGATGATCGGCCCCGCGTTCGGTACCGCGTTCTGGCCATCGGTCGGCGTCACCGCGATCATCTATTACAGCGCCGCCACGATCTTCACCGGCGCGTCCCCCGGTTCGCACGCCGTCGACTACCTGCGCCATCGCATGCCGGCGCTCTTCGCCGTCCAGGATCGTAGAGCTCACGCATAAGAAAAGGTAAAAGGTAAAAGGTAAAAGGTAAAAGGTAAAAGGTTCTACCTTCTACCTTTTACCTTCTACCTTGCGGAGCGAAGTCGCCTAGAGCGGTGTCTAATCCGCCAGAGCAACACGATGCTCGCTGCACCCTGCGCTCCCCCGAGAGACCCCCATGACACGCCTGATTCGTACCGCACTCCGCATCTTCGTGTGCGTGTGTGCGGCGTCCGCGCCGGCCGAGTCCCGACAGCGCACAACCGCATCCCTGTCCGTCGTTAGCTTCGGCCCCCACGGGGAAGTCCAGACCATCGCGGAGGCCCGCGAGATCCGGATCGTCTTTTCCGAGCCGATGGTGGCGCTCGGCGCCATTCCAGAGCGAGTGCAGCCGCCGTACGTGCGCATTACCCCAGCGCTTCCAGGTACGTTCCGGTGGTCGGGGACGACCATTCTCATCTTCACCCCCGACCCGAAGCGACCGCTTCCGTATGCGACGACGTATCGGGTGGCCATCGACGCGAGCGCGACGGCCATCAGCGGGCGGAAGCTGGCGAAGGCGGTGAGCTTCAGCTTCACGACGCCGACGGTCAAGCTGCTCGAAACCCGTTGGTACCGGCGCGGCGACCGCTACGACGGCACGCTCATCGTCGCGCTTCGGTTCAACCAGAGGGTCCGGGAGTCCGATGTGGCCGCGCACTTGAGCGCCGCGTTCACGCCGCACGAGTGGGAGCTGCCGGACCTGGAACAGCTGCGCGCGCGCCTCGCGGCGGGGAATCGCGAGTGGTTGCAGCAGCTGAATGCCAAGGTCACCGCGACCAGAGCGGTGGCCGCGATGAGCGGTCCAGTCAAGTTTGCCGTGGCAACCGACTGGGACCGGAAGCGTTTTCCGCCCGGTCCCGATCTCGTCGTACTCGAAGCAAAGGCCGTCGTCCCGCCGGAGAGCTGGGTGACGCTCACGCTCGACCCTCGAATCCCATCCCCTGGCGGGCCCGCCGCCCCGGAAAAAAGCCAGGACTACGTCGTCAAGGTCGAGCCCGCGTTCTTCGTGGACCACGTGTACTGCATGAACCAGTGCAATCCGGACGATTCCAACCCGCTGTGGTTCCGGCGGCCGGTGAAGGTCACTGAGTTCGCGCGTGCAGCCAGCGCGAGCGATGTAACCGCGCCGGCGCAGACTGCGCTGGCGAAGCCTCACCAACCTCGGTCGAAGGATGACTACGGGAACGTGCGTGACGTCGACGA
Source organism: Acidobacteriota bacterium (assembly GCA_046731735.1). GTDB lineage: Bacteria > Acidobacteriota > Vicinamibacteria > Vicinamibacterales > 2-12-FULL-66-21 > JALZOC01. Next base: position 9,434 of record JBKPLP010000046.1, on the reverse strand, counting down.
AACACTGACGCTCGAAGATGCAGGGTTCGACGCGCAGCCCCCCGCCAGGACGTATGTCGTTACAGTGGACGGCTCTCTCAAGGCCGCCGACGGACAGGTGCTCGGCTACACGTGGCTCGGGCGGATCGAGAACTGGCACCGGCCGGCATTCACGAGCTTCGGCGACGGCCATGGCGTGTGGGAGAAGGATGGCGGTCCGCTGCTCCCGTTTTATGCGCGCAACTTCAGGAACGCGACCCAATGGGCCGCGCCACTGCAGGTCCGCGATCTCATGCCCAGGCTGCGAGAGCTCGTCGAGAAGGGGTTCCGCGAGCCGCCACCCGTTCCGGGAACCGAACGGCAGCTCGGCGTGACGCCGGATCAGATCCAGTCGCACGGCCTCAACATCAGCAATGCCCTAGGCGCGGGGAAGACGGGGCTGGTCTGGGCGGCGGTCAAACCCGGGACCGTGACCCCGCTCACCAAGACTTACGGCGGTGACATCACGCGCGCGACCGTTGTGCAGGTCACGAACCTCGGGATCAGCGTCAAGGACAGCCCGCAGAACACGCTGATCTTCGTGACGCGGCTCGACGATGGTTCGCCGGTCGCGGGGGCTGACGTATCCATCGTCCGGCTCGACAACAGTGTGTTCTGGCGGGGACGCACCGGCGCCGATGGAACCGCGACGGCGTCGAATACGCCGCTGCGGGATCGCGACCGCTACGACCGGTTTCAGTTCATTGTCACCGCCGAGAAGGACGGCGACGTCGCATACCTCGGCAGCGACTGGAACGAAGGCATTGAACCCTGGCAATTCCTGACCAGTTACAACCCGAACCAGGCGGAGCCGATGCTCCGCGGCACGATCTTCACGGATCGTGGCGTCTATCGGCTCGGCGAAGAGGTGCATTTCAAGGCAGTGCTGCGGCACAACACGCCCACGGGTGTCCGGCTGCTGCCCGCAGGCACTGCCGTGGTGATTTCGGTTCGCGACGGCGAAGACCGGGCCGTTGACACACGCTCGGTCAGGGTCAATCCATGGAGCAGCGCCGAGTGGACGATGACGCTGCCGAAGGAAGGTGCGCTTGGCGGTTATTCCGTGCGTGGCGTGCTGGAGGCGGATATGCCGAAGCCGAAAACGCCCGAAACGCGGCGTCCCGGCGAGACGCCCAGCCCACGCAGCGACGACTACGTGCCCTACGAAAAAACGGTCCATGCATCGTTTCTCGTCGCGGCGTACCGCCGGCCGGACTTCCGCGTCGACGTTGCCCTGGGCGCGGACTCGCTGCTTTCAGGGACGACCCTCAACGGCAATATCACCGCGAAGTATCTTTTCGGCGCGGCGATGGGCCCGCGCCCTGTGAAATGGACGTACACGCGATCGCTCGCGTACGGCGTGCCCAAGCCGATTCGGGAGAAGTTCGGTGAATCCGCCTGGGACTTCATCGGCTCTGTGGACCTTGGTGAAAGCCGATTCGTCGATTCGAGCCCGATCAAGACCGACGACACGAACCTTCTGCGCACGGGGACGCTGGCGCTGAAGCTGCCGACGACCGACAGCCGCGGCGTGCCGTGGGTCTACACGCTCGAGGGGGACGTCGAGGACGTTTCGCGGCAGCACATCGCGAACCGCGAATCCGTGACCGTCCATCCTGCGCCTTGGTACGTCGGCATCAAAAGCATTCCGTTCTTTTCGGATCAGAAGAACGGGCTCGACACCGAGGTGGTGGCCGCAGGTCTCGATGGCAACCCGGTCGCCGGCGTACAGGTGGAATTGCAGCTGGTCCAGGTGCAGTGGAGGAGCGTTCGCCGCGCCGAGGGGAACGGCTTCTATGAATGGGACACCGAGCGGCAGGAAACCCCAATCGGGAAGTGGACGATCACGACAGCGGAGCAGCCGGTGCCGTTCCGGGCGCAGCTGCCGTCCGGGGGCGATTTCTACCTGACCGCGACCGGCAAGGGAGCGAACGGCGCGTTCGCCGTGACGCGAAGTTACTTTTATGCGCTCGGTGAAGGCTACACGGCGTGGGCACGCTACGACCACAACCGTATCGAGGTCGTGCCCGAGCGCCAGACGTGGAAGCCGGGCGAGACCGCGCGGCTGATGATCAAGTCGCCATGGGAGCAGGCGACTGCCCTGGTGACCACCGAGCGCGAAGGCATCCGGACGCACAAGCAGTTTCTGCTCAACTCGACCCAGCAGTCGATCGACGTCCCGATAACCGAGGCGGACATTCCGAACGTGTATGTGTCTGTGCTGCTCATCAAAGGCCGGACGAAGCCCGCGGCGCCGGTGACGGCGATGGCCGGCGTGAAGGCTACTTCCACCGATCGCCCAGAGCAGGACACATCCGATCCAGGGAAGCCGGCGTTTCGCCTGGGCTACGCCGAGCTGAAGGTCGAAGACGCGACGAAACGATTGACCGTGGCGGTGGCGGCCAACAAGCCGGAGTATCGGCCGGCCAACATCGCGAAGATTGACGTCCAGGTGAAAGACCACCAGGGTCGCGGCACGGCGAGCGAAGTGACCCTCTGGGCAGTCGACTACGGCGTGCTGTCGCTCACGAGCTATCGGACGCCCGACGTTCTCGGATCCGTCTACGTGCAGAAAGCGCTGCAGGTGATGAACCAGGACAGCCGGCAGCGAATCATTTCGCGCCGCGTGCTCACGCCGAAGGGGGATACCGACGGCGGCGGCGGCGGTGCGGACGGCAGCGCCAACGGCGGCATCCGCAAGGACTTCCGCGTGCTGGCGTTCTGGCTTGGCTCGGTGACCACGGATGCCGATGGCCACGTGGCGACGGACGTCACGCTGCCGGAGTCGCTGACGACCTATCGCATCATGGCGGTTGCCGCGGATCGCAACTCACGATTCGGATCCGCGGACGGTGAGATTCGCATCAACAAGCCGATCACGATGAAGCCCACCTGGCCGCGGTTCCTGGCTGTCGGCGACACCGCCCATTTCGGCGCGGTCATTACCAGTCAGCTGAAATCCGCGGGCAGCGCAACGGTCACGCTGAAGAGTCTCGACCCGTCGATCCTCGAGGTCGGTCCCGCAGCGACGACGAGCATCCCGATTGCCGCCGGCGGGTCCGTCGAGGCGAAGTTCCAGGCAGCCGCCAAATCGATCGGCCGCGCGCGCGTGCAAATGACCGTCGCGGTGGGGTCCGAAACCGACGCCTTCGAAGATGTCATCCCCGTGGAGGTGCTCGTATCGCCGGAGACGGTCGCGGCCTACGGCCAGACCAGCGATGCGGCACCTGCGACGGAGAAGTTCACGATCCCGGCGGGGGTTGTCGCGGGTTTCGGCGGCCTGCACGTCGAGCTGGCTTCGACGGCGATGGTCGGCCTTGGCGAGGGCGCGCGATATCTGGTCGAGTATCCGTACGGATGCGCGGAGCAGAAGGGCTCGCGCGCGCTCGCGCTGCTGCTCGCCGCCGATCTCGGCGACGCCTTCACGCTGCCGGGGATGGACACGGCAAAGATGCGTCCAGCCGTGCAGCAGACGCTCGACGAGCTCCGGGCTTTCCAATGTCCGAACGGTGGCTTTGCCTATTGGCCTGGCTCGTGCTGGTCGACGTCGCCGTATCTCACGGCGTATCTGCTTCACGTATTCAAGACGGCGACCGATCTGAAGTACAGCGTCGATCGCGGGATGCGCGACCGCGCCTATTCGTACCTCGATGCGAAGCTCGGAGAGACGCCGCCGACCAACGAAGGATGGTGGCCAGCCTACACGGCGTGGCAGGCGTTCGCGGTCAAGGTGCTCGCGGAAGGCGGCCGGAACGAGGATTCCAACATCAACCGCCTGTACGGCTATCGGGATCGAATGCCGGTGTTTGCGCTCGCTTACCTGCACGACGCGCTGCTCGCGAAAGGGGAAACCTCGGGCGCTCGTGTCACCGAGCTGCGACGCAGGATGAACAACGCGATTCTTCCGGAAGCCGGCAGCGCGCACGTCGAGGAGCTGAGCGATCCATACCTGCTGTGGTTCTGGAACTCCAACGTGCGGTCGACGGCAATCGTGCTGAACAGCCTGATTCGCGGTGGTCTGACGGACACCGAGGCCCGGCCGATCGTGCGCTGGATGATGAAGGTTCGCACGGACGGACGATGGGGCAACACGCAGGAGAACGCGCATGCGATGGAATCGCTGGTGGCCTATTACCGTAAGTTCGAGTCCGTCGTGCCGGACTTCACCGCGGTCGTGAAGCTCTCCGGCAACGAGATCGCGCGTCAGCCGTTCGCTGGCCGTACCACGACATCGGTGTCGAAGGACATCGCGATGCCGCAGGTGCTTGCCGGCGGCACCGCGGGGAGCTCCTCGCCGTTGACGTTCACACGCGAAGGCGTGGGCTCGCTCTTTTACACGGCGCGGTTTCGCTACGCCGCCGACACGCTGTTCCAGCATGGCCTCGACACCGGCTTCAGCATCGAACGGGCGTATGCACCGTACGTCGAGAATGGCGTTCGACCGGCCACCACGACCTATAAGGCGGGCGACCTTGTCCGCGTGACGCTGACGCTCCGCCTGACAAAGGAGCGGCGATTCGTCGCCGTCACGGATCCCCTGCCCGCAGGCTTCGAGCCGGTAGAATCCTGGTTCGCCACGACGGCGCGCACCCTGGCGCAGGATCAGGACCAGCAGCCGGAATCGACGGCCGACTGGGACTCCTGGTGGCAGCGCGGCGGATTCGATCACGTCGAGCGGCACGACGACCGCGTTCAGCTCTTCGCGACGCGGCTGAGCGAGGGACGGCACACGTTCACTTACATCGTCCGGGCAACGACGGCGGGAACCTTCCGCACGGCGCCGGCGCACGCGGAAGAGATGTATGAGCCGGAAGTGTTCGGCCGCACTGCGACCGCGATTGTCGAGGTCAGAAAATGATTCGACTGACCCGCCGCCGGAAGCTCGCAGCAGGCGGAGCCGCCGCTGCCGTCGCCTTGCTGACGTGGCTCCGCTGCGGACCAATCCCGGCGCACCTTCTCGACGATCGCCGCATGGCGTCCACCGTCGTGCTCGATCGGAACGGCTTGCCTCTGTACGAGGCGCTCTCGCCTGAAGGCACGCGCGGCGAGACGCTGACGGCGGCGGACCTGCCGCCGTCAGTGGTCGCTGCGACGGTGGCGGTCGAGGACCGCAGGTTCTGGGCGCATCCAGGCATCGATCCGATTGCGATTGCGCGGGCCGCGGCCGCCAACGTGCGGCACGGTCACAGAGTGGAGGGCGGGTCCACGATTTCGCAGCAGGTCGCCAAACTCCTGCTCGTGCGCGACGGGCGTACCCGCCGCGGTTTGGGCGCAAAGGTGTCGGAGGCGGTGCTCGCGCTGCGCCTGGAGCACCGGTTCTCGAAGCGGGAAATCCTCGCGATGTACCTGAATCGCGCGTCCTACGGAAACCAGATAGCCGGCGTCGAGCGCGCAAGCCGTGCCTACTTCGGCCGCTCGTCGCACGTGCTGACGACCGCGCAGGCAGCGTTTCTTGCCGGGCTTCCGCAGCGGCCATCGGGCTTCAATCCATATCGAAGTCCGAACGACGCGATCGCCCGGCAGCGTTCGGTCCTGCGGCGGATGGCCGATGCCCACGCCATCACGCCCGAACAGTTGAAGGAATCACTCGATGAACGGCTTGCCCTGGTGCGCGACACATCTCCGTTCGCAGCGCCTCACTTCGTGGAAATGGCGCTGGCCGCGTCCGGCGACAGCCCGACGGTACAGACGACGATCGACCGCGATCTGCAGCGAGACGTGGTCGGAATCATCCGGGCGCGCCGCGATCTGCTGACAAAGCACGGCGCATTCAACGTCGCGGTCGTGGTGCTCGACAACGCCACATCCGAATGGATGGCGTGGGAGGGCTCCGGCGATTATTTCGACGGCGAGCATGGTGGGGCGATAAATGGCGGGTTGACGCCGCGCCAGCCCGGCTCCGCACTGAAGCCGCTGACCTACGCGCTCGCGTTCGAGCAGGGGTTCACGCCGGCAAGCGTGTTGCCGGATGTTCCGGCGCATTTCCCGACCGCCGATCCCGGCGTGCTCTACACCCCGCGCAATTATGACGGGCGATACCGTGGCCCGCTGCTCGCGCGCGCCGCGCTCGCGGGCTCCGAGAACGTTCCAGCGGTGACGCTCGCCTCGGAGGTCGGCGTGCCATCGCTGCTGCGGTTCTTCCAGCGCGCCGGTTTGACCACGTTCTCGCGGAACGCCGCGTACTATGGCCTCGGTCTGACGCTCGGGAACGCGGAGGTGCGGCTCGACGAGCTCACCGCAGCGTATGCGGCGTTTGCGCGCGGCGGCGAATGGGTCTCGCCCGTGTTCCTGCGAGGTGCGACGCACGAGAGGCGCAGCCTGGTCTCGCCGCGAGCCGCGTTCTGGATCGGCGACATTCTCTCGGACCCCGAGGCGCGCGAGTACATCTTCGGACGCGGCGGGAGTCTCGAGTTTCCGTTTCCGGTTGCGGCGAAAACCGGTACGTCGCAGGCCTACCACGACAACTGGACGATTGGCTTCTCGCGGCACGTGACGGTCGGCGTGTGGGTCGGCAACTTCGACCGTTCGCCGCTGCGCGATTCGACCGGCGTCACGGGAGCAGGTCCGATCTTCCATGCCGTCATGCTCGCCGCGGAGCGGCGGTATCGAGAAGACGAACCGGAAGCGGCGCCGACGGCCCGACCGGGCGGCCGCGACGCCGTTTCGGAACGGGACATCTGCGCGCTCTCGGGTCTCGCCGCCAACGAGTGGTGCCCCGTCCGCCGGCGCGAGTGGCTGCCACCCGACGCCGAGGTGCTGCCGTGCAAATGGCATCACCTGGACGATGGGGAGCTGATTACCATCTGGCCGGCGGAGTATCACGAGTGGGCAAAGAACCGGGGACTCCTGAAGGCGCACGCGATGCCGCTGGCTTCCGTCAAGAAGGGACAAACCGCAGCGGTTGGGGACGTGTTCCGGATCGCCAGCCCGGCCGACGGCTCGACCTACCTCATCGATCCGACCCTGAGACGCGAGTTTCAGGCTCTCTCGCTCCGCGTCGTATCCACGTCCCACGGGGCTGTGGAGTGGTGGATCGACGGACGGCCCTTGGTACGAACGAGCGTCCAGCCCGCAGCCAGCTGGTCATTAACGGCCGGGATTCATACATTCGTTGCACGGGATGGAGACGGTCGCACGGCGCAATCGACGATTGTGGTGCGCTAGAGCTGCGAGCTCGAGCGTTTGAGACTGGACATCGATTTGCAGTATCGTCCCCTCGAGAGGGAGGGAGTACCGATGTCTATTCTCATTTGGATCGTGTTCGGCCTCGTTGTGGGCATCATTGCCAAGCTGTTGATGCCGGGCAGGGATCCAGGCGGGTTCATCGTGACCACGCTGCTCGGCATTGCGGGCGCGCTCCTCGGCGGTTTCATTGGACGGGCGATGGGCTTTTATGCCGAGAACCAGAGCGCTGGGTGGCTGATGTCGATCGCCGGCGCGATTGTCCTCCTGGCTATTTACCGCATGATGGTCCGCCGACGGGTGTAACCGGGTCTCGAAGGCGCATGGTGGACCCTGCCTGTCGAAGGGTTCCGCCATGCGCCTTAGTGCGTACGGGCAGCCCATCCTTTGCTGTCAGCTTTCAGCGACAGCTGACAGCTGACAGCTGATAGCTGCCCCAGGAGTTCACACATGCGTGCTTTGTCCGTCGCTGCGGCGGTCGCCGCCGCGGTAGTTCTTCCCAGCCATGTCTCCGCCCAGACGCTCGACGAGATCGTCGCCCTGAACCTGAAGTCGAAAGGCGGCGTCGAGAAGATTCGCGCGACCGAGACGGTGCGCATGACCGGCGCCGTCACGGCCCGCAATGCCACCGGCCAGGAGATGAAGGCTACGATGGTCATCCTCGCGAAGCGGCCGAATCTGATGCGCCGCGAAACCACGATTAGTGGCCAGTCGACGGTGCTGGCGTTCGATGGGAAGACGTTGTGGATGTCGCGAGGCGAGCTGCCGGCGCAGCAGCTCCCCGGTCCTCAGTCTGCTTACGCGATGCAGGACGCGGAGTTCGACAGCGTGTTCGTCGACTACAAGGAGAAGGGGGTCAAGATCGCCCTCTCCGGAAAGGAAACTCTGGACGGCCAGCCCGTGTATCACTTGAAGGTGACGAAGAAGAGCGGCCCGGTCCAGGATTTCTATCTCGACGCGCAGACGGGGCTGGAAAAGAAAATCATCGCGCAAGTCGCCGCCCCGGACCAGCAGCCGATCACGTTCGTGACCGAAATGTCGGACTACCGCGACGTCGATGGGCGTCAGGTTCCGTTCAAGACGCAGCAGATGCAGAACAACGTGCCGGTCTCGACGGTGACGCTCGAAAAGGTGGAGTTCAACGTGCCGGCCGACGAGTCGCTGTTCAGGATGCCGCCGGCAAAGTAACGGGGCGGATGGCGCCGATCTCGCGCAGGAGGTCGTCGCTGATGAACGGCCGGACGAGCACTCCGGCGCGCGGCGCGGTGCCGGTATCGGCCATGAAGATCGCCCGCATCTCGCTGTGATACCGCCGCAGCGACTCTGCGACCCACTCACCGGTCACGCCGTCGAGCTTCAAATCGCTAATCAGAATGTCGATGCGGTCACACTCGAGGCCCGCGAGCAAGGCGTGACCCGAGTGCGCAGCGGTCGCGACCTCGTGGCCTTCGCGCTCGAGAACGCGTCGCGCAACCGCGCGCAGATCGGCATTTGCCGTCACAAACAGGACGTTCATGTTCGTAGGAAAAAGGGGACACCGCAAGAGGGGCAAGTGGGATGCCGCGGCGTTTTCCGGCCATTTTCACGGGATCTGGCGTAACAGCCCCGCTCCAATGATTACGGTTTTGACGGCGTACTTACGGTTTTTGGGCGGGGCCGGAAAGCCCCGCCCTGCGGGAGGCGCGTTACACGGCTCCGACTTTGAGCCGCTCCTGTAGCTTTTCACGGTAGCCCCGGCTCAGGGTGAGACGTGTGCCGGTCCGGAGGAGGACAGCATATTCGCCGTTCAGCCACGGCTGCAGCTCCTGAATCCGCTCCATGTTGACGATGCGGCAGCGATGGATGCGGAAGAACTTTTCCGGATCCAGCCGCCCTTCGATGGCGTTCATCGTCTCGCGCAGCAGGTAGGAGGTGCTGCCGACGTGGAGGCGCACGTAATTGCCCGCGGCCTCCACCCAGTCGATTTCATCCGCGCGCAGGAAGAACAACCGCCCGCCTGATTTCACGACGAGGCGATCCGTTCGCGGCTGATCGCGCCGCAAATCCTTGACCAGCGCGAGGAGCCGCCGCCCGATCTCCCCGTCGTCCTGCCGGTCCACCTGTTTGCGCGCGCGCTGAAGCGCGTCGCGGAAGCGATCGCGATCGAACGGCTTGAGGAGGTAGTCGAGCGCCCGCACCTGGAAGGCGCGGAGCGCATGCTGATCGTGCGCGGTGACGAAAATGACGAGCGGCAT
>JBKPLP010000045.1:0-11640 GCA_046731735.1 Acidobacteriota bacterium | reverse complement strand
GCAGCCGATTCGCCTGCCGGTGCGCGCGATGACTCCGGTCGCTAAAGGCCTGAACGCCGCAGTCCTTGTACCGGTCGAAGATCTTGTAGCCGGTCTTCCGGGAGATCCCGAACTCGGCGCACAGCGGCGCCATCTTCTCGCCCTCGAGCAGGCGGGCGACAAACCGGAGTCGCTCGTCCATGACGTGACACTCCTTCCAAGGCATGCCCCCTCCTGGTGGGGGCAAAGTGTCACCCATCCGCTCGGAATATGCTGTTACCTAACGCTCAGGAAGGACACACTTCGATGAATCCTCTCAATTCGTGGCTCGGCCCCTATCTACAGGTCTGACAGGAATCAACTGGCCTGTATGGGAGAACCGGCGGGATGACGAAACAACGCGATGGATGGTTTGAGCCAGTGGCCGCTGCACTCGGCACCGCCGCGCTCGTGAGCATCGCGGTCCACACCTACGATCAGCGCGAACTCAAGCGAACGCAGTACTTCACCGAAAACGCGCTCGAGGAGATCGCCCCACTGGAGGCCAGGTACGGTCCACAGCATTACACGCGCAACACGGAGGAATGGTGTATCCGCGATTTCTTCAAGGATCGCCGGAACGGCGTGTTCGTCGACGTCGGCGCGAACCATTACCGGCACGAAAACAATACGTATTTCCTCGAGGAGAGTCTGGGCTGGTCAGGCGTAGCGATCGATGCGCTGGAAGAATTCGGGCCAGACTACGTGACGCATCGGCCGAAGACAAAGTTCGCCGCGCTGTTCGTGTCTGACGAAGGCGGAACCACGATCCCGTTCTTCGTGCCGAAAGAGAATTCGCTGCTCGGATCCTCGAATCAGCAGTTCGCCGGCAAGGAAGGCGCCCCGGGCATTCGCCGCGAGGTGCCCACCGCCACGCTCAACACCGTGCTCGAGCAAGCGAACATCACGAAAGTCGATTTCCTGTCGATGGATATCGAGCTGGCGGAACCGCGGGCGCTGAAGGGCTTCGATATCGCACGCTTCAAACCGGACCTCGCCTGCATTGAAGCGCACATCGACGTCCGGCAGGAGATTCTCGATTACTTCACGCGTCACGGTTACGTGGTCGTCGGGAGGTACCTCCGCGCAGACACCCAAAACCTGTATTTCACGCCGCTGCGCGTCGATCCTGACAACCGCCGGGAGCCGCGCCCCCTGCCCTAGAATTGATCGCTGTGCCGCCTCGGCCGGACGGAGCCGGGGATAAAGCCCTCGGGCGGCGGCCCGATATCGACCCGGATCAGATTCAGCCGGTAGTAGAGACGGTCGTTGAACGTGCCGCCAAGGCTGTGTGGCACCAGGGGAGCGGCGGTACTCGCCATTACCCGGCACCGCGGCCCCGTTTTTCCGGGCGCCCTCACCCGCAGCAGCCACTCGTCCAGTTCTGCCTGGGCAACCGAGGAGAGTTTCTCGATGTCCCGCAGGAAGACGATCCCGATCAGGTCGTTGTCCGAGAGCAACCACCCGAGCCGGCCGCCCAGATCGCGCTCACGCGTGCCGCACTCGACGACGACGAAGGCCCCGTGTCGCCAGCCGCTGGCGCTGTGAATGCGGCGCGCGATTGATTCGGCCGCCCCCCCGGCGCCGGTAAACAGGATGGCGGCGTCTGACTGACACGCCGCGACAAGATCCATATCCGTTCGGCGGACTGACCACTTGGTGGCCGGTTCTGTTTGCCCTTCGACATAGAATCCCTGCATCTGGTTCGCTCCCTCCGAGGTCCGTTACCTGACTAAACGACATATACGTGAGGAAGCGTACAAAGGCGCTGATCGGACGGTGCGGATTCGCAGAGTTATGTCTGAGTGGGGAACTAAAGTCCCATCAATCAGTTAGCGCGAAAGCTGTGGACGCATGAGGCGCGTGGTAGTCTGCAATGAGAGCGCTCTCCGTGTATGGAATCCACGCCTGTCTCAGGGTTGATGACGTTTGGGGACTTCGAGCTCGACCTCGACGGCGAGGAGCTTCGCCGCGGCGGACACCGCGTCAAGCTCCAGCCGCAGCCGTTCAGACTGCTCGTGCTGCTGGCGAGCCGTGCGGGGCGGCCGGTCGGGCGCGACGAGATCCGCCGGCACTTGTGGCCTGAAGGGACCTTTGTCGATTTCGACCAGGGCGTGAACTTCTGCATGAAGCAGATTCGCGAAGCGCTGCATGACGGCGGCGGCCACAACGTCTACATCGAGACCATTCCGCGGCGCGGCTACCGGTTCAGAGTTCCGGTGGCGGTCCATGATTCCGGTACTGGATCGCGGAGTCCTGCAGCCGGCACCACCATGCGGCTCCAGAAGATTCTCTGGACGAACATCGCCGAGCTGCGGATGGCCGAGGCGCGCCGGCGGCGCGGCACGATCATCGGTTTCGTAGTGCTCTTCGTGATCGTGGCAGTCCTCGCGGTCCTGCTATTCCGGAAGTAGCGGAGTAAAATGGCCTTTATGGCCACACCGACTTCCACCATTCCGACACCCACCCCCGGCATTTCCGCGGCTGCACCGGCCGGCAGAACGGCGGTCGCGGCATTCGGCGGCGTGCGGCGAGTGCCTCAGCCGGTCAATGAATCGAACAAGGCGTACGCGCCCGGTTCACCTGAGCGTGCCGAATTGAAAGAGCGCCTCAGGGTCATGGCGACCGAACGCCTCGACATTCCCCTCGTGATCGGCGGGCGCGAAGTGCGGACCGGTCGGACCGCGCCGGCGGTCATGCCCCACAATCACAAGCACGTGCTGGCCGACTACCACCTCGCAGGCCCTCAGGAAGTACAGCAGGCCATTGCCGCCGCGGCCGAGGCCCGGCGCGAGTGGGGCAGCTGGCCGTGGGAAGATCGCGCGGCGGTGTTGCTGCGGGCGGCCGAGCTCCTCTCGACTTCGTGGCGCGCCACGCTGAACGCGGCGACGATGCTGGGACAGTCGAAGACGGCGTTCCAGGCGGAGATCGACTCGGCGTCCGAAATGATCGACTTCTGGCGCTTCAATACGCACTTTGCGCAGGAGCTCTATCACGAGCAGCCAATCAGCGGGCCCGGTGTGTGGAACCAGATGGAGTACCGCCCGCTCGAAGGGTTCGTGTATGCCATCTCGCCGTTCAACTTCACCGCGATTGGCGGCAACCTGACCACGGCCCCGGCGCTGATGGGAAACAGCATCATCTGGAAGCCGGCGTCGAGCGCGATCCTCAGCGGGTACTACACGCTGAAGCTGCTCGAAGCGGCGGGTCTGCCGCCGGGAGTCATCAACTTCATTCCCGGGGACGCACGCGAGATCAGCAATCTCCTGCTCGATTCCCCCGAGCTCGCCGGCGTCCACTTTACCGGCAGCACCGAAGTGTTCAACGGGATGTGGAAGAAGATCGGCGAAAACATCGGCCGCTATCGATCGTATCCACGCCTCGTCGGCGAAACCGGCGGCAAGGACTTCATCGTCGTACACCCCTCAGCCGATCCGGTGGAGGTCGCGGTCGCGATCGCACGCGGTGGGTTTGAATACCAGGGACAGAAGTGCTCCGCCGCGAGCCGGGTCTACGTCCCCCAGTCGCTGTGGAAAGAAATCCGCGAGCGCACGATCGCGATGATGAACGAGATCAAGGTCGGCGACGTGAGCGACTTCCGCAACTTCATGGGGGCGGTGATCGATCAAAAGGCGTTCACCAAAATCGGCGGCTACATCGACGACGCGAAGCGGAACGCGAAAGTCCTCGCCGGCGGCGAAGTCTCCGGTGACGACGGCTATTTCATTCACCCGACGCTCATTCAGACGGAGGATCCCGGATACCGCGCCCTGTGCGAGGAAATCTTCGGGCCGGTGGTGACCGCCTACGTGTATCCCGATCAGGAGTGGCAGCAGACGCTGGAAATCGTCGACCGCACCTCCCCGTACGCGTTGACGGGCGCCGTCTTCAGCCGGGATCGGGTGGGCGTGCGGGAGGCGATGAGTACGTTGCGGAACGCCGCCGGGAATTTCTACATCAATGACAAGCCGACCGGCGCGGTGGTCGGGCAGCAGCCGTTCGGTGGTGCGCGGGGCTCCGGCACGAACGACAAGGCCGGCTCCAAACTCAATCTCGTCCGGTGGGTGAGCGCGCGCACGATCAAGGAGACCTTCGCGCCGCCGCGCGACTACAAATACCCCTTCATGTCCGAGAAGTAGGGCGGGGTCTTAAGACCCCGCCCCACCGTAGAGACCCCGCCCCACCGTAGAGTAGGATGTGCGGCATGACGCACGTCCTACTGCTCCTCGCCGCGTTCGGCGCGGGTCCTCCGCCGGTCGCCGCGGGTTCGATCACCCTCACGAAAACAGGCGACGCGGTCGTCACGCTGACGGTCAACGATGTCCAGTTTCCCGCGGTAACGGCGCTGGACATTGCGGTCGATGGCGAGGTGCGCACGACGGTACTGATGTTTGGAAAGGTCGGTCATCCCGCCTACACGGCGCTGCTGCACGCGCTGCCCGCAGGCAAACATGACGTCGTCGCACAGCCGTCGCCGTACTGGGCGTGGCCGGCCGGTGCCGCTGCTCCGTCGCTCACCGTGGCGCAGGCGCCCCAGTCAACTGCGATCGCCCGCGCCCCGGCGCTGTGGGTCCGCGCCGACACGATCGGCACCTCGACCGACCTTCCGCTGGTCATGTACGCGGAAGACATGCGCGTCAACGGCACAGGCGTGCTGCGCTATAGCGTCATCTTCTCGAACGAGGACGGCGGCACCGCGACGCCAGCGCTGCTCGCCAGGTGGGGCCGCACCACCGACATCGAAATGATGTACGAGGAGGAATGGCGCGATGGCCGGATGTCGACGGCGCGCTACCAGGCGCCGGACCACAAGGTCATCGAGTACAAAGGTGCTCGCGACGGCGATCACCCGTCGCTCGTGGACGCGACGCTCAACAACGTGTTCCTCGATCGCGGCCGCACCGCCGTGAAAGTGACGCTGGTGCCGCTGCTCGTGGACCTCGAGTCCGGTACGCGCGAATCGGTGATGGACAAACAGCCGTGGACCTATCAAAGGATGGCGGACGAACTGAAGGAAGAAGGAAAGTCCGCGGTGTACGGCGACGTGCGCGAGTACCTCTACGTCGACGCGAGGCTGACGCTGGAAGACGCCTCGGTAGCGGCCAGTGCGAAAGGGGCGGACGGGATCTGGCGTTCCTCGGACCGCGGGATGAAAGAGCTCGCCGTGGATCGTAACGGGTGGGTGCGCATCGCAATCCCGGCGTCGAGGGATGCAACCAGCGTCGCGTTCCAGTGTTATCCCACGAAAGCGGTACCGGGCCGTTGCCATGTGGAAGTCAGCCGCGTCCTCTCTCTGAGCCCGGACTACAAACCGCAGTTCCGCCACGAGTCCGGTCTGCTCGAGATGAAAACCGGCGAGATGCGCGAAGTGATTGGCGAAAAGATGAGGCCGCGGCCGTGAGCGCTACAGCGCTCGCGCGTGCGCCGATGGTGTCAATTGAAATGCAGCGCGCCGACGAGCGGATAGTGGTCCGATCCGAACCGCGATTCCGCGCGCCGGAATTCCGCGCGCCAGCCCGGCTGCAGGCGGAAGAACACATGATCGAGCCGGAGTATTCCTCGGAATGTGGCGCGGCGATCGAGCACGGTCGTCTGGGGGAACGCGCGGGCCGTATCGAGGTAGGCGCGGTCGGAGAACCCGAACCAGGTGTTGAAATCTCCCGCGAGGATGGTCGGCTCGGAATCGCGTAGAAGTGCCACGAGCTCACGCGCCTGCCGCGCGCGCCCGTATTCAGCGCCGAGCCACGCTCGCTTGATCGTCGACATGTTGTCGAGGTGGGCCGATACCAATCGGACGCGCCACGGACTGCCGGCGGTCGTCCGGCCCTGAATCGTCGCGGCCACCGCGACTCGGCGCTGTCGTTCGAACGGCAACTCGATGGCGCGGAGTTCCGTCAGGGGGAGATTCGAAAGAATCGCGTTGCCGCGATCTTCGTCGAAGGTCAAGCCGCCGTTGCGCATCGACGGCACGTAGTAGACGTTCAGCCCGAGACGCGCCGCCACATCCTCGATCTCGTGGCAGGTTGGTCCGGCCGCGGCGCCGCCCAGATGTCCCGCGAACGCCGCAAGAGCGGATGGAAGCTGCGCCGGCACCTCGGGACCCCCGCGATAGACCTCCTGCAACAGCAGCACGAGGGGGCCCGGCGGCAGCGTGCGCACGAACTCGACGACGTGACCCTCCCCGACCGCCGTGTTCCAGCTCACGATGGTGAGGTGATCGAGCGAGGAGACATCGCCGGTCGCTTGGACCCGAACGACGGCCGGTCCGACGCTCCGGCGCCAGCGTGACAGCTGAGTTTCGTCGCCCGGTGCCGCCGGAGTAAACCAGGCAAGCTCGGAGGTGCTGCCGTTCAGTCCGGCCGCCGTGCCGGCCGGAAGGGCCGAGCTGAAGGCCGGAACGACGCGAGCCAGCTCCGCCGTATTGCGATGGACGAGGCCGCTACTCGCGACGCAAGCTGCGGCCGAGCCTGAAAACAGGAAAAGAAGGCACAGACGCAGCTGGATGCTGCGTAAAAGGTTGTTCAAGTAAATGTGTTCCGCTGGAGGCCCTGATTATACCACGCTCGCGACCGGCGCAAAGAGCCGCTCGGTTTCCTTGTTCAGGAGAACCCACAACCCGTAAGCACCGACGATCGTGCCGAGCGGGATGTTGATGAGGGAGATCGCCGAAAGGACGATCCCCACGATCCGCGCCCACGGCTTGTACTGAAGCAGCCCGTAGCCGGTGATGAGACTCGGGAGCGCGAACAGGGCGAGGAACGCGGCCAGCGCGGTGCCGGCGATACCCAAGATCGGAATCGCGATCGCGGCGTCGTGCGGATCCGCCGACGCGCCGACGATGCCGGCGGCGACGCCGGAGCTGAGAAAGAGGAACAACGCACCCACCAGCATCAGGCCCCCAACCGCGAGGTTGATCACGCCGAGCACTTTCACGTGCGTCTGCATTGACGGCTCCTATTCTTCCTCGTCGCTGTCTTCCTGCTTCGCGCTCGTCGCGATGTCATCGATCTCGAGGTCATCGTCCTTGTCGTTGCGCCAGTCTTCGTCGTTTTCGTAGAGACGGCTGACCGGGCGTTCCTTGATCGGCCCGCGAGGCCCGCGTTCGGATTCCTTGCGCGGCGGCTTGCGCTTGTTCTTCGGCGGCGCATCGGGTCCGAAATTGCGATTGCGCGGGCCACCCGGCGCCCCGCCGCTGTCGGGGCGCGGCGCCCATCCGGAAGGCCGCGGCGTGAATCCTCCGCCGCCGCCCGGAGTAACCGGACGCGGACCGCTGAACCCGCCCGGCCGCGGGCCGCCCGGTCCGCGCTCCTCGCGCGGACGTGCCTCGCTCACGGCAAGCGGCCGTCCCTTGAACGGCTGTTGATCGAACCTGCTGATGGCGGCCTCCGCGACAGCGCGATCGGCGTAATCGACGAACGCGAATCCGCGGGGACGTCCGGTTTCCCGGTCAACTGGAAGAACGATCTGGGTGGGTTCGCCGACGCTGGAGAGATGCTCCCGCAATTCTGCCTCCGACGCGGCGTAAGGCAGGTTCCCGATAAACAGACGGACTGACACAGCCCCCTCTTGGATTTCGGCCGAACGGGATGAGGCCGGACCTTCCTGCCATCCCGCGCCGGCAAAGCCCCAACAAAATAGCACAAATGGTTGCTGTCGAGGTTGAGCGAATGGGGAGGGTGCGCTACTATGAAATGTTCCGGGTTTCCCGAAAAACCTCCCAGTAGATGCCGACTGCTACCGAAGCCCGCCGCGGCCAGATCGTCATTCGTGGCGCGCGGACGCACAACCTCAAGAATGTCGACCTGACGCTGCCACCGCGGTCGCTGGTCGTGATGACCGGGGTGAGCGGATCCGGCAAGTCCTCGCTTGCCTTCGATACGATCTACGCCGAAGGACAGCGCCGCTACGTCGAATCGCTGTCCGCCTACGCACGCCAGTTCCTCGAGCGGATGGAGAAGCCGGACGTCGACTCGATCGAAGGCATCTGCCCGGCGATCGCCATCCGGCAGAAGAACAGCATCCGTAATCCCCGTTCGACGGTCGGGACCACGACCGAGATTCACGATTACCTGCGGCTCCTCTACGCGCGCGTCGGGCGAACGTACTGCCGCACCTGCGGCCGGGAAGTGATTCGAGAAACCGCGGAAGTCGTCGCCCGCCGGCTCGGCGAGCTGCCCGAAGGGACCCGGCTCCTGGTCGGATTCGACATGCCCGTGGTGACCGCGCCGCCGCTGCCGCTCGCGACCGAACCGGACGACGACGAGGCGGCCGCGGCCGAAGAGGGCGCCGATGAACCGACGGCCCAGCCCGACCTGCCGGATCTGGTGGATCCCGTCGCGGAAACACTGGCAGCGCTGCGCCGCAAGGGTTTCGGACGGCTGTTCATCGATGGCGCCGCGGTCACGCTCGAAGAGGTGAATGCGGCAACGGTGCGCGACCGCTCCATGCTGCAAGTGATCGTCGATCGCCTGAAGGTTGAAGGCGATTTACGCGCGCGCCTGACCGACTCGATCGAGACGGCATACAGCGAAGGCGGCGGTGCCGCCTTCGCCATCGAGGCGGACAGCGGCAAGGTCCATCGGTTCAGCGAGCGCTTCGAGTGCCGCGAATGCAATATCCAGTACGAGCTGCCGCAGCCGCGGTTGTTCTCGTTCAACAATCCGTTCGGCGCCTGTCCGATCTGTCACGGGTTCGGCAACATCATCGAGCTCGATATGGATCTGGTCGTGCCGGACCCGTCGAAGTCGATCGCGCAGAATGCGATCGAGCCGTGGAGCAAGCCCCACTATCGCGCGCAACTGGCGGATCTGAAGCGGGCCGCGAAGTCGCGCGGACTTCGGCTCGACGTGCCGTGGTCGGCGCTGACCGACGACGAGAAGCGGTTCGTGATCGATGGGGACGGCGGGGGTTACGAGGGCGTCAAGGGTTTCTTCCGCTGGCTCGAACGCAAGAAGTACAAGGTCCACGTCCGGGTCTTCCTGAGCCGCTACCGCGGCTACCTGACCTGTCCGGAGTGCAACGGCGCACGGCTGCGGCGCGAAGCGCGCGACGTGCAGGTGGGTGGGCGCACGATTGACGCGGTCTGCGGCTTGACCGTGCGCGACGCCGACGCGTTCTTCGCGCACCTGGCGCTGTCGGAAAAAGAAGCCGCCATCGCGGACAAAGTGCTGCGCGAGATTCGGAAGCGGCTCGGGTTCCTGCGCGACGTCGGGCTCGATTACCTGACGCTCGATCGGCTCTCCTCGACACTCTCGGGCGGCGAGTCGCAGCGCATCAATCTCGCGACCTCGCTCGGCTCGGCGCTGGTGGATACGCTCTACGTGCTCGACGAGCCGTCGATCGGGCTGCATTCACGCGACAACGAGCGGCTGATCGCCATTCTTCGTCAACTCCGCGATCAGGGCAATACCGTCCTGGTCGTCGAACACGACGCCGACATGATCCGGGTGGCCGACACCGTCGTCGACATGGGGCTCGGCGCCGGCGAACAGGGCGGGCGGGTGATCTTCAGCGGCACGCTCGAGGCGCTGCTGCACGAGCCGCGTTCGCTCACCGCGAAATACCTGCGCGACGAGCTCGCGATTCCGGTCCCGGCCGTGAGGCGCAAACCGAGCACGCAGAAACTGCGGGTGCTCGCGGCGGCGGAACACAATCTCAAGGAGATTGACGTCGAAATCCCGCTGGGGCTGCTGACCTGTGTCACCGGCGTCAGTGGGTCGGGCAAGAGCACGCTCGTGCACGATGTCGTCTATGCCGCGCTGAAAAAGGCGAAGGGGGACTGGGACCGGCGCGTCGGCACGCACCGGAAGCTCGAAGGGGCGGAGTTCATCAGCGACGTGGTGCTGGTGGACCAGGCGCCGATCGGACGGACGCCACGGTCGAATCCAGTCACCTATCTGAAGGCATTCGATCCGATCCGGGAGCTGTTCGCGTCGACGAAGGATGCGCGATCGCGCGGCCTGACCGCCAGTCACTTTTCCTTCAACGTGCCCGGTGGACGCTGCGAAGCCTGCGAGGGCGAAGGAGAAGTCAAAGTCGAGATGCAGTTCCTCGCGGACGTGTTCGTGCCGTGCGAGCATTGCGAGGGCAAGCGGTTCAAGGCGCAGGTACTCGAGGTGAAGTACCGCGGCCGAAGCGTCGACCAGGTGCTCGACATGACGGTCCGCGAAGCGCTGACCTTCTTCAGCAGTTCGCCGAAGGTGCTGCGGCGCCTCCAGGTCCTCGATGAAATCGGCCTTGGATACCTGCGTCTCGGACAGCCGGCCACCACGCTGTCGGGCGGCGAAGCCCAGCGGATCAAGATCGCGGCGCACCTGTCGACCCACACGGGCGATCGCGTGCTCTACATTCTCGACGAGCCGACGACGGGACTTCACTTCGACGATATCGCGAAGCTGCTGGCGGCGTTCAGGAAGCTCCTGATGGCAGGCCACAGCCTGCTCGTGATCGAGCACAACCTCGACGTCATCAAGACTGCCGATTGGATCATCGATCTTGGGCCAGAGGGGGGCGAAGAAGGCGGTCAGCTGGTTGCCGCAGGGACACCAGAACAATTGATCAAAGTCGAAGGGTCGCACACGGGCCGCTACCTGCGCGATGTGCTGGCGGTCGGCCGGGCCAACGCCTACGGCGTGAGAAACTAGCGATGCTTCTCCAGATCTTGGTCTCGTCGCTGGCGATGGCCATCAGTGCGGCCCCCGGCGCAGCGCCGCAGCAGCAGCGGTTCGACGACGTGATTCGCAATCTGCGAAATCCTGACGCGAAAGTACGGCTGACGGCGGTGCAGCTGCTGCACGAATCCAAATACCCGGAAGCGATCGGGCCGATTGCCGCATTGGTGAACGACCCCGTCGACCAGATTCAGCTCGAAGCAATCGCCGCGGAGCTGGCATTTTTTCTGTTCGAGGATACGCGCACCCGGAAGCGCGTGGCGGGCTTCGTGGAAGTGCGCAATCCGGGCCGGGCGGCCGCCGCATTCGATCAGGGGCCACTCGCCGTGGCGCCGCACGCCGCTCCAGCGGAGCTCGTCGACGCCTTGCTCCGCGCCGTCGACGACGAGAACCCCAAAGTGCGCAGCGAGGCCATCTACGCGCTCGGCACGATTGCGCGCGGCCCGCTGTCGGCGGCGCAGTCGGCGCAGTTGATCAAGGCGCTCGATCACTACGATCCGGCAATCCGAGCCGCCGCGGCACGCGTCAGCGGCCGGCTGAAGGTGGCGAGCGCTGGGGACGCGCTGATGAAGGCGGTGAACGACTCGCAGCCGCCGGTGCGTTACGCATCCATGCGTGCGCTTGGGGAAATCCGCGACCGCCGCGCGGTGCCTGCGCTCACCGAGCAGCTGAACTTCTACGGCAAGGGCGAGGCGGCGTGGTCGGCGCTCGATGCGCTCGCGCACCTGGCCGATCCGTCGAGCCTTCCTCTCTTCAAGGCGCGACTCGCCGACAAGGACCCGTTCCTCAGGCGGGCGTCGGCTGAGGGTCTGGGCCGGGCGGGCGATTCGTCGGAGCTGCCAGCGCTCGAAATCGGCGCGGGCAACGACGCATCGGAAATGGTTCGCGCCGCGATGGCGTTTGCGCTGCAGAAGCTCGGACGCAACTACGTGCCGCGGCTCGTCGAATCGCT
>JBKPLP010000044.1:0-4842 GCA_046731735.1 Acidobacteriota bacterium | reverse complement strand
GGTGACATATTCGCGCGCCATGAACTTGCCCATGAAGCGCGTGTCCTGGACGTGAATGCGCTGCAGCCACTTGACGTTCGCCACCCCGTACCAGCCGGGCACGATCAGCCGCACCGGTCCGCCATGTCCCGGCGGCAGCGGCGCGCCGTTCATCTCGTAAGCGAGCAGCATCTCGGGCCGCATCGCATCGTCGACCGACAGACTGCGCGCGAAGTGCTGATCGACCGTGGCGACGTTGCCGCCGTGCGAGACCTCTTCACTGTTGCGGTCCGCGCTGAAGAAGACGATTTCCTTTGCCGTGGACTTCAGGCCAGCTGCCCGGAGCAAACCGGCGAGACCGGTGCCAGCCCATCTCGCGTTGCCGACGAGAGGATTCGCGCGCGCGTTGTTGTTGCCCGAGCATTCGAATCCGACGACCTGCTCCATCCGTGGACGTTTCCGCAGGTCGTCCATCGACAACTCGAAGGGCCGATCAATCAGCCCGCCGATCTGAAGCCGGTGGGTTGCCACGTCCACCGCAGGGACCGCGTAGTGCTGGACCGCGAAGAATTCGTCGTTTGGGGTGCGGAACGTCTGCAGCGACGGAGGCATCCGCTGCGGCGGCGATCCTGGCGCCGCGGCCGGAAGATCAGTAAACGGGATGACGACCTCGTCTTGGGCCAGAACCGGCCACGCGACGCCGGCCGCCGACAGCGCGGCGGTCGTGACGGCGAGATCGCGCAGCACTTCACGGCGTGTCACAGCCGTCATGTCACTTTCCTTGGCGCGTTTTCACATAATCCGCCGCGAACTTCTTCCATGGCTCGTGCTCGAGGCCCAGGCGCTCCGCTTCCGCAGTCGCGCGCTCGATTGACCAGCCGTCGATGACGCCGCGTTTGATCAGCCATATCGCCGCCGCGCGGTTGCCGCTCGCACAGTGGATGAGCATTGGTTGATTCGCCGGCTCGCGCGCTGCGATCAGGAATCGATCGGCGACCGCAGGATCCGGTGACTCGCGGTTCAACGGCAGGTGTACGTATCGCAGCCCGGCGGCTTTCGCGGCGGCGGACTCCGCCTCGACATTCGCGCCAGGTTCCGACGCCTCGCGCAGGTTCACGACCGAGGCAAACCCCATCTCCTTCACCGCACGCATTGACTCCGGCGTCGTCGCGCCGGCGCACGCGACCGTGCTCTCGAGACGTTTGAGGTTCGTGATCCCCGGAACAGGATCCGAGCTGACCTGCTGGGCGTGTGCCGGAGTGAGGAGAAGTATGAAGGTGAGCGCAGGAAACAGCGCGCGGAGAAAGGACATCGTGACCTCCCGACGGGATGGGGAGGATCATACACCCGCACAGAGAGTGACCAGGAGGCTGCAAAACCTCCTGGTCGATGCAAAACCTCCTGGTCGATCGGACCGCTTACTTCGCGGCGCTGCAGGTTCCCGACACTTCCTTGATGGAAGTGACCTGAAGCGTCGGACCCATGTCACTGCTGCTCACGCCAGGCGAGCGCGACGGCTGGGCGTTCGGCGACGGCGGATTCGCCGGGTTCGTCGACGGGGGGTTGGCCGGATTCGCCGCTGGCGGATTGGCGGCCGGAGTCGATTCCATCCCGCTCATCGAGTGCTCCAGCGTTCCCTTCACTTCGACCTTATGGTTCAGGTATTTCGACCAGCTCGCGCTGCTGTTCCCGCTGGCCGTCAGCTGCAGACTGGTCGGGATGCTGGGCGCGCCCGCTGTCCCTGCCGCGCCAGCCTCAGCGCCCGTCTTGCCTGTTGGGCTCTGCGTGACCTCCGATAGGACGAACTTCGCTCGATTTGACGCGGTCGAGCCGGCCGTGCCCGTCGCCGCCCCGCTCGCGGACTGATCGCCGCTCTGCAGGCATCCGACGAGCGTAAGCTCCTGACCGCGAGTGCTCTTGCCCTTTTCCTGCGACGTGCTCTGCGGTTTGCTGGTGTCGGGATACTGCTGAGGACTCGGGGTCTGCGCCCCTAGCCCGACCGTCATCGCCACGGCCATGGCCGTGCCATACATGAACTGACGACTCATAGGTTGCCTACCTTCCTGGGTTGGTTGTTGTTTTCGTGTCAACCCGTGACGGAGTGCAAATGGATCGCCAAGCCATTCGTGGAGATCGCCTGCAGATATGGCGATACGGAAGTCGGGACCGTACAACGTTCGTACGAGGTGGAAAAAAGATCGACGACTTCTTACTCGGCGCGGAGCGCGATGTTGGGGTCCACGCGCGACGCGCGGCAGGCTGGCACCAGACTGGCCGCAATTGCAGAACTCCCGAGCAAGGCGGCGGCCACCGCCAGCGTCGGGACGTCCCAGGAGCTGACCCCGAACAGCAGACCTCTCATCGACAAGGCCGCGCCAATCGCGCAGACAACACCGATGGTAACGCCGGCGACGGTCAGCACGGCCGCCTCACCAACGATCAGCCGGCGCACCGAGGAATGTTGAGCACCGAGCGCCATGCGGATTCCGATCTCGCGCGTCCGCTGGCTGACCGAGTAGGCAACCGTCCCGTAGAGCCCGACGACGCCGAGCAGCCACGCCATTACGGCAAAGGCGCCGACCAGCGCCGCGGACGAGCGGCGCAGATAGGCAGGCTGCGATTGCGTCACGATGTCGTTCATGGTGCGCGGCGCGAAGGTCGAGATGCCCGGATCGATCTCGTGCACGAGCGCGGCGAGCGTCGGCAGAATCGTGTGCTCCGCCTGCGCAGTCCTCACGATCAACGAGAAGCTGCTGGTCGGCTCTTGCGCAAACGCCACATACATCGTTGGCGGGGTCGCCGCGTCGAGCAGCCCTTCCTTCACGTCGTCGACAATACCGACGATCTCCATGGCTGCGGACGTCGCGGACATATAGAAGATCTTCTGGCCGAGCGCGTCGTCGCTCCCGAAGTATCGCCGCACGAGTGACTGATTGACGATCACCGTCAGCGGCCTCGACGCGTCGTCGTGCGGCGTGAAGTACCGCCCGCCCGCGAGGCGGGCCTTGAGCGTCGCGAAGTACGCCGGGCTGACTTCGCGATAATGGACCTCATTGTGCTCGCCGTTGAAGGGGCGGCCGCCGATGCGGATCCACACCGTGTTTCCAGGCTGCAATGGCACCCGGCTCGTAACGCCAGCCGCTTCGACGCCCGGCAGCGCCGCCACTCGCCGCAGGATCTCGTCCGCGACGGCCACTTCCTGCTCGTTGGTCGCGTAGGTGGAGGCCGGAAGCGACACGTTGATCGCCGCAAGGTGATCCGGCTCCAGCCCGATATCGACGTGCAGCAGGCGATACAGGCTCTTGCCGAGCAACCCGCCGCCAACGAGGAGGATCATCGCCATCACGATCTCGACCACGACCAGCTTCGTGCCGACACGACGCCACGTCGCCGCGGCCGAGCCGCGATCGGCAAGCGCGCTTCGGCCGGCGGTCAGTGAAAGATGAACGACCGGCGCCGACGCGAGAACGACAATCGCCACGGATGCGATGACGACTGTGAAGGCGGCAACGCGGCCCGTCGCGCCAAGCTCGTGAAGATAGGGCATCCTCGCGTACATGTTGGCGGGAATCAGTCCGATCAATCCGCGCGTCGCCCCCCATGCAGCTACCAGCGCCACCGCCAGGCTGCCGGAAACGAGCAGCACACTCTCGGTCAGGAACTGGGCGACGACGCGCGCGCGCGATGCGCCGAGCGCCGCTCGGATGTCGAGCTCTTTCCGGCGCGCTTCAGCTCTCACCAGCAGCAGGCCCGCGACGTTGACCGTCGCAATCAGCAGCAGCAACCCGGCGCCGGCGAGCAGCACGAACAGCATCGGGCGTATGTCGCCGACGATCACGTCGGCGAGCGGCACGACCGCGGATCCCTGTCCGCGATTTGAATCCGGATACTGCTGCTCGAGTTGACGCGCAATGCCGGCTACATTGGCCCCTGCGGTCGCGATCGACACACCGTCGCGAAGCCGCGCGACACCGAACATGTTGTGGCAGCTTCGACGCGCGTCGCATCCGCTGGCCGGGTGCAGCGTCGTCCAGAAATCCGCCGGCTCGACCGGCGCGAAGTGGAAGCTGCGCGGCAGCACGCCGACGATGACATGGGCGTCGCCATTCAGCACGACGGAGCTGCCGACCGCGTCGGCGCGGCCGCCATAGCGCGTCTGCCACGCCGTGTAGCTCAGAATCGCTATGCGCGGGGCACCGGCGAGATCTTCACCGGAGCGAAAGTCGCGGCCGAGGATCGGTGCGACGCCCAGCGTACGAAAGAAGTCGTCGCTGACGCGTGCGCCGGAGGCGCGTTGCGCACCTTGGGCCGTGGTCAGCGTCATCCCTCCTCCTTGATAAACCGCGAGCGAGCTGAAGACGGAATTCAGCCGCTTCCAATCGAGGTAATCGAGGTAGGACAGATTGGAGCGCGGGAATGCCTCGACGCGCTCGAAGACGCCGACGAGGCGGGATGGATCGGGATACGGCAGCGGCTTGAGGAGCGCGGCGTCTGCGAACGCGAAGATCGTTACGCTGGCGCAGATGCCGACCGCGAGCGTGAATACCGCGGTCACGGCAAAGCCTGGCGCCCTCCGGAGCTGTCGCAGCTCGAGGCGCAGGTCACGACGCAGATTGTCAAATATCATGCCGCTCAATGAGACGGCCCGACCGGGCAAATGGTTGCGGGCTCCCACTGCGTGGAGCCCGCACATTCACGCGAGTCGAACGCCTCAGGCGAGCGCTGGCTCGATGTTCTGGTTCACGCGGAAAAGGTTGCGGGGGTCGTACTTGCCCTTGACGACCGCGAGCCGCGCGTAATTGTCGCCGTAGGTTGCCTGCAGCCGTCCCGCCACCTCGTCATCCATCATGAAGTTCACGTAAG
>JBKPLP010000043.1:0-26049 GCA_046731735.1 Acidobacteriota bacterium | reverse complement strand
CGTGTTGGGCTGACAATGACCTGTGGAAGTGGCGGCGCATCGAAGGTCGCCACAATCTGCGGCGACGGGATCAGGTACTTCGACACGTCGGGGGCGGGCTGGACCGATTGCGCGGTTGTTCCACGGTGCGGCGTGACGAATGGAAGGATCAGGAGCAGGGCACCACACGCTGCTCGTCGCATTGCTCGCGCAGACATCAGAGTCTCCTTCGGTGACGAGCATTCGGTCCTTACGTCCTCGTGCTCGTGCTAGGGAAGCGCCGAGAGCATATCGCGGCGGTCGGCGCGCGGCAATGCCGGTGCGGCCGTGTCAACACCCTGTCCTTGCCGTCGGCGCCTCTCGGCATCCTGCAGGAACGGCGCAACTTCCGTCGTTGAAACTGTTCGTGGTGACGCCTCTCAGTGTTACAACGAGGTCAGGCAGGAGTATCGAGACTCCCTGGAGGTCCGCTTGATCGACGATCTCAGTCGGGACGTGCGGCTGGCGATTCGTTCCCTCACAGCGACGCCGCTGGTATCGGCGGTGGCGATCCTGTCGCTGGCGCTGGTGATTGGCGCTAATACCGCGATCTTTTCCATTCTGAATGGCTTGCTGCTTCGCCCCCTGCCGGTGCGGGAGCCGCAGCGGCTCGTGCACGTCACGGACAGCGTCGTGAGGGACAGCGGCGAGACGCGCGTGCGCGCCTGGTCGTATCCGGCATGGCAGCAGATCCGCCAGCGTCCACATCTCTTCGAAGGATCGACCGCGTGGTCGTTTACCCGATTCAATCTGGCATCGGGCGGCGAGACACAGCTCGTCGAAGGCATCTGGGCGGATGGGAACTTCTTCGAGATGCTCGGCGTACGGGCGCGGCTCGGGCGGACGTTCTCCACGGCTGACGATCGCCCTGGCGGCGGCGACGATGGGCCGGTGACGGTGATGGGCTATGGCTATTGGCAGCGTCATTTCGGCGGGGCCAGCGACGTCATCGGGCGCGCAGTGCGTCTCAACGGCGTGCCGTTCACGATCATCGGCGTGACACCGCGGGAGTTTTTCGGAGTCGAGGTAGGACGGTCGTTCGACTTCGTCCTGCCACTGCAGACCGAGGCCCTGATCCGTGGCCGCGACTCCGCGCTGGACTCGGCGTCCACGAACTTTCTCAGCATTCTCGGACGGCTGAAACCCGGACAGTCTCCGGACGCGGCGGCCGCGGATTTGCGCCGGACGCAATCAGAGATTCGCAGCGCCACACTTGGAGCGTGGAGTAAAGATGTAGCCGATCGATATCTGACGTCGCCGTTCACCGTGGTCCCGGCCGCTACCGGCTATTCGAACCTGCGCAGCAATTACCAGCGGCCGCTGCTCATCCTGACGGCGATCGTCGCGCTGGTACTGTTGATTGGATGCGTGAACATCGCGAACCTGTCGCTCGCACGCGCTCTCTCCCGTCGTCGCGAACTGAGCGTGCGACTTGCGCTGGGAGCCTCGCGCGCGCGCCTCACGCGCCAGCTGCTCGCGGAGAGTCTGACGCTGGCCGCGGCCGGGGCCGGCTTCGGGCTCATCATCGCCGCATACGGCGGTCGTTTTCTCGTCGGTCAGCTTTCGACGCCGGCGAATCCTGTTTTTCTCGACGTGTCGATCGACGGCCCTGTGCTCGCATTCACGGTCGCCGTCACCTTGCTCACGGCGCTCCTCTTCGGCACTGCTCCCGCGTTCCGCGCCGCTCGCGTCGTACCGATGGACGCACTCAAGGCTCACGGCCGCGCAACCGGGAACGGCCGGCACGGGTTGATGGCATGGCTCGTCATGGCGCAGGTCGCATTCTCGGTCGTGCTGGTGGTGGCCGCGGGACTATTCATCCGGTCGTTCCTTTCACTCATCAACCGGGACCTCGGACTCCAGCCCGATCCCGTGCTTGTCGTCACGATCGATGCACGGCAGACGGCAGTTGAGCCCTCCAGTCGCGTATCTCTCTACGAACGCGCGCGTGCAGCGGTCCTTGCCGTACCGAATGTCGCTGAAGTCGCGATTTCACTGCTGACGCCTGCGGGCGGGGGCGGATTCACGCCACCCGTAGGCGTCCTGGATGCGCGGGGCGCGGGCCGGCAACCAGAACTGGTGCCGCCCGACGGCGATCTGTTCGGCAATCTGGTCTCCACCGGCTGGTTCGGTACATTTGGAATCCGGCTGAACGCCGGACGCGATTTCAGTGACGGGGACCGCCGCGGTGCTCCCCGCGTCGCTGTGGTCAATGAGACATTCGCCCGCAGGTTTTTCGCAAACCGCAGTGCGCTTGGTCAATCGATCGTGGTCTACCCCAACACACCACGAGCAATGCGCGCAGAGATCGTCGGCGTTGCCGCCGATGCCATCTACGGTTCGCCTCGCGAGGTGGTGCCTCCCACGTGGTACATGCCCATGGCGCAGTTCGACGTGCCCGAGTTTTCGTTCGCCTCAGCACGACTCAGCGTGCGGGCCAGCGGTGGTTCGCCGGAGCTCCTCACAAAGACCGTGGCCGCAGCCATCGCCGCAGTGAATCCGCAACTGACGCTGACGTTCCGGCCGCTGGCTGCCCAGATTCATGCTGCCCTCACGCGGGAGCGCCTCATGGCGCAGCTGGCCGGGTCTCTGGGCGCGCTCGCGTTGATCCTCGCTGGTCTCGGATTGTACGGAGTGACCGCGTACGCCGTGTCCCGCCGGCGGATGGAGATCGCCGTGCGAATGGCGCTCGGCGCTCGGCCGAGCGGCGTGATTACGCTGATGCTCGCGCGCGTGTCGTTGCTGGTGGGGCTGGGGATCGTGACAGGCATCGGAATCACGATGTGGGCGTCACGATTCATTGGCGGCCTGATCTATGGCCTGCCGCCACACGAACCAGCCACCTTCGCGGGCGCCGCTCTCATACTATGCGCGACGAGCTTCGCGGCCGCCTGGCTTCCCGTGCGGCGTGCGGCGCGGATGGATCCGAGTGCAGTCCTTCGAGAGAACTGATTGTTGAGCGTGAGCTCGGGCCGTGATCACCTCGCCGGCTCGAACCACTCCGGTGCAGGATCCACGACAGTCACGATTTCGGTGGCGAATGTCCTATCCAGTTCGTCGACGATGGCGGCGATGTTTGCCACGATCTGCTGCCAGTTGGCGGTATCGCCGATCGGGTATTGGCGCGACGCGTCACGTGCGCTGACCGGCGGCATGAGCGTCGCGTTGAAGCCCGGTCCCCGCACGGAGTACATGAACGTCACCGAACGGCTCCAGGTTCCGACGTCGAGTCCCACATCGACGATGTGGTTCGTTGCCGTGCGTCGGCGCAACGTGAACATGCCACTCCCGCCGCGGCAATCGTACCCGCGCGACGTGAATGCCTCGACCAGCGCCGGCTTCAGCGCGCCGCTCGCGCCGAGAGTTCCCTGCCTCGCTTCGCCCGCCGGTCGCAGATTGTAGGGGAGCCCGATACGCTCGACGAGGCCCTTCATTCCGCTGCGGTACTTGATGAGGATCGGAGTGACGAGCGCGATGTCTCGAGGAATAGATGTGGGAGACGTTGCCGCTGCCTCGGGCGCAACGAACTGCGCCTTTCGTTTGGGCTTGCCGAGGCGTGTCAGGATCACGCCAACCGCGCCAGGTGGTTCGGGCAGTTTCTTCGTTTTCGCCTCGCCTTCCACGGCATAGAACGCCGTCAAGCTTCGATTGCGCCCGTTCACCCACCATCCATCATCGACGGCGACACCGGGGGCCGGCGCCTGACCTGCGGGAAAGACGACCTGTCCGAAACCGGCGTGGCCGAAGCTCACGTGCACGGCGTGGAACGGCAGCGACCGTGGGACGCCATCAGCCAATGCGAGAATGTCCGTCAACGGGAATTGCATCGACGAGTCGAGATTCGTCAGACGACGAATGGGTGGGAGGTCGGAACGGAGCCGGGGCGTGTCGTTACGCTCGAGAGGCGCGAGGTGCGGATATTTTCTCAGCGCGCGCTCGACGGCTGACGTGGTCCGCAGGATGGGCGGACCGTCGCTGAAGCTTGCCTTGACCTGCGGTTGAAGCCCGGACGATTCGAACAGCGCCGCAACGCGACGAACGAGAACGCCGAGTGGCTCCTTACGGTCTGCCTTGAATTCGAGCTGCACCGCAACGTGCATCGGCTACCTGGTTCTAATGTTACCTGTCACCCGGTCCACCCGGATGAAGTCGTCCGAAGATTTTCGGAGTCGGCATCCGCGCCCGTATCCGTTCCAATTCCTCGGGTGTGACGCGGCTGATGCCGTTCTTACGACAGGACTCTTCGACGGCCCGGACGACCATCCCGCGGACGAACGCGGGAATCTTCTTCATGCGCTCGCTCGCGGCATCGTCCCACGCGATGGTGGTCACCGAGTCGCGGCCGTATTGGATGGCGGTTGCTGCCGGCGCCCCCGTGGCGGCGGCAGGACCGTTGACCGCGAGGAGCGGGGATCCCGCGAACTTTCCGGGAGTGTGAGTGCAGAGCGGATCCTCGGCCATCAGATCGCCGGTCATCCCGTAGGCCCGGGCGCGGCAGCCGCCGCAGTGGGCGTTCATCTCGCACTCGCCGCACCGTCCACCGAGCGAGGAGCGGAGGCGAATGCCGGTGAACAACGCTGAGGACGTCCACAGGTCCGCGAGACTCGATTTGCGAAGGGTTCCCGCGAAGACCGGAAGATAGGGGCAGGGCGTGACGTCGCCGTTCGGCCGTATCCCCATGTAGTGGGTGCCCGCCGGGCAGCCGCCGGCGCCGCCGGAGTAGGTTCTGATCTGACCTCCGCCGTTCTCGAGGACGGTCTTGATGTAGTGCGGCGCGCACTTCGCGTTCACGAGCATGCGGCGGTCGTACTTCGACTGGATCCGATAGAGCGATCCGAGCACGTCGTCGTACTGCGCGGGTGTGATGTCCGACACGAACTGCCCGCGTCCGGTCGGCACCAGGAAGTAGAGGTTCCAGACCTTGGCGGCGAGGCGATCGTGCGCGAAGTCGGCGATCGCTTCGAGCTCGCCGAGATTGTGCGCGCCCGCGGTCGTCTGCACGATGAAGGGGAGACCGGTCCTGTTCAGGATCTCCGCGCCCTCGACCGTGTTCTGCCACGCGCCGCGCACCCGTCTGAAGCGGTCGTGCCGATCGGGGTCGAGAGCATCGAGCGAAAGGGACAGACCGCGGGCTCCGGCTTCCGCCAGGCGCCGCGCCACGTTCTCGGTAATGCGCACGCCGTTGGTGCCGACCACGACCCACAATCCACGCTCCGCCGCCCGCCGGACGATTTCGATGATGTCGCGGCGCAAGAGCGGCTCGCCGCCGGTCAGGATCGTCACGCATTCGGGCGCGAAGGCGGCGATTTCGTCGATGACCCTGAAGCATTCCTCGGTGCCGAGCTCGCTGCGATCGGCGAAGTTCTCCGTGCCGACCTGCGGGGTGCCACCCGCGTCGAGATAACAGTGTTCGCAGGCGAGGTTGCAGCGGTAGGTGAGGTTCCAGGAGACGACGTAGGGTCTGGCGAAACCGCTCGCGTTCACATTACATCCCGAAGAACTCGCGTGCTTTGTCGTTTTTGGGTCCGGGGGGCTTCGCCCCCGCGGTCCCCCCTACGCGCTCACTCGCGGGGGCCCCTGAGATCCCCGCTCCGTTCGCGCGGGGCGCGCCTTTGGCGCGCCTACATGCCAAAGAAGTCACGCGCCGCATCGAGGATCCTCTCGTCGATTTCAAAAGCACCCCTTTCGCGGGCGAATCGTTCTATGCCCGCACGCGCCATCGGCCGGACGAACTCTGGAATGTTTGCGAGCCGCGCTTCGGCGGCCGCTGTCCAACGGACGGCTGCGGGCTCGGCCTGCGCCTCACCGCTTGCCATTCCCGGAATCATCGCGGAGAACGGACAGCCGGCGCCGGATTTCCCCGCCTCCGCTGAAGCTGCGGGGCCTGCCCCAAGCCCTGTCGAGGGGCCGATCCGCACACCCAGCGACTGGACGACCTGCGTTTCGTACGCGTTGGTGAGCATCGCCATCTCGTAGCCGCACTCGGGACAGGAGTAAACGACGGCGAGAGATCCTCGCTCGGGGGGCCCGACGCTCTGGAGCTTCATCGGACTATCGCAGGGCACGCAGAGGAATTTCATCGCGAAGGCTCCAAGGTCGATTCGAGGCTGTCCAGAAGTTGCTGCGCCACGTGCTCCAGAGCTCCGCGAACGGGTGTAGCGGGCAGTTCCGCGAAGGGGATCCCTCGATCGCAGTGACGTGCGAGCTCCGGATCGAACGGTACGGTCCCCAGGCAGGGGATACCCAGCTCAGAGATTTCGGGCGCGCCAAGGGCTCGCCCCGCGTGAACGGAGCGGGGATCATGGGGTCCCCGCGAGTGAGCGCGCAGGGGGGTCCGGCGGGGCGAAGCCCCCCGGTCTGAGAAGAGCGGCTTGACGGCGTCGCAGTCACGGCAGTAATAGCCGCTCATGTTCTCGACGTAGCCGAGGACGCGGTTCCGCCTGCCCTGAGTCCCGTCGAAGGGACTCTTCGACAGCGCGGCGACGGCGCGCGCGACCACGCCACGCGATACCTCGGACGGGATGGTCACGAGCAGGAACGAAGTCCGCGGCCCGAGAAAATCCGCGTACTGAACGGTCCGCTCCGCTCCAGGCGGCAGATCGAACATCAGCAGATCGAGCTCGCCCCAGTCGAAGGACGCAAGGATCTCGCCGAGCAGCGCGAACTCGCGCGTGGCGCGCCACGTCTGGGACTCTCCTTGCGCGGCGCTTGCGAACTCGAGCGACTCGGACTCCGGAAGCAGCGAGCCCATCGAAAACACGCCGATGCCGTTGCTCGTTCGCGGGAGCGCCACCTTTTGGCTGCCGCCGCCGAACCCTGCGGGCGAAGGAGGGGGAACGAACACCGCGTCCTGCACGCCGGCCATGCGCGCCTGTGAAGGACCGTTGAAGTCCGCGTCGAGGATCGCGATCCGCAGCCCCCGGGCGCGGAGCGCCCCTGCCAGATGCAGCGTCAACGTGCTCTTTCCGACCCCTCCTTTGCCGGACCCGACGGCGACGAGGTGGCGCACGCCGGCGAGCCCGTCAGCAATGCGGGCGCGCTGTTCGACGACCTGTTCGAGGACTCGTGATCCTCCATCGCCGACGATGTCGTCGTATTTTTTCATTATTAGGCCGGCGCACTAAGCTCGGCGGGCTTTTGATTTCCGAGTTCGATAGCTTACACCGAGTCGCGACGCCCAAGTCGAGCTCGGGCCAGGACCGCGGCTTGCAGGAAATCGTGGAGCTGAGGGAACTGAACAATGGACATGTCAACTGGCGTCGCGATCGCGCTGGGGCTCATCATTGCGTTGTGGGTCCCGTACTTCATCTGGTACATCCGTCGAGGGAAGGCGCACGGACACACCTGGTTTACATGGTGGAAGCCGCGCGGTCACCCCGACATTGGATCGGACCTCGGTGGACCCCGGCAGACCCGACCGGGAGCGGATGAGGCGCGGGGGGCTCGTTACTGACTGCGGCCCACCCGGTGGGCTGCCCTTGCCTTGATGTCCTGTTCGCGGTCAGGGTGTGTACCGACCCTTCCACCCTTCTAGATCCCTTCCTGCCGTTCAGCGAGACATAGCCCCACGGGCATGGGAACGCGTGTTCATTCATGAGAATGTTACACACCACGCGAATCATGCCCGAGCTTCCCCCAGTGCTGACCCGCGTGAACGCGATCGCGATGGTGGTCGGCACGATCATCGGCGCGTCGATCTTCGTCCAGCCATCGGAAATCGCGCGCCACCTGCAGACGCCCGCCGCGATCATGCTGGTCTGGGCCGCGTGCGGGGTGCTCACGCTGTTCGGGGCCCTCGTGTGCGCCGAGCTTGCCTCGGCCTTCCCCGAGACGGGCGGATTCTACGTCTTCATGCGCGACGTGTTCTCGCCGCTTGCCGGCTTTCTGTGGGGCTGGGCGATGTTCTGGACGATGCACACCGGCATCATCGCGGCGATCGCGGTCGTGTTCGCGCGCTATGCGGATTACTTCCTGCGGCTTGGCGACGCGGGCGTGCGCGGCATCGCCGTCGCGGTCATTCTTGCCGTCTCGGCGGTCAACTATGTCGGCGTGCGCGCCGGCAGCGGCGTGCAGACCGTCCTGACGGGCGCCAAGCTGCTCGCGATCATGCTGATCGTCGTCGCGGGCTCCATGATGGCGGGCAGCGCGGGCGTGGCCGGCGGCGGGGCCCCCGCGGCACCGACGGAGGGAAACGCGTTCCTGCTCGCGATGGTCGCGGGGCTGTTCGCGTACGGCGGTTGGCACATGGTGACCTATACGGCGGGCGAGACGCTGATGCCCGCGCGAACGATCCCGTTCGCGCTGCTGGCGGGCGTGGGAATCGTGACCGTCTGCTACATCGCGCTGAATCTGGTGTACCTCGCCGTCCTGCCGCTCGACGCGGTCCGATCCTCGACGCGGATCGCGGCGGACGCCGCCGACGCACTCGTCGGCCGCGGCGGGTCGGCGCTGCTCGCCGCGATCGTGATGGTGTCGTCGCTGGGCGGCTTGACCGGCATCGTGCTGACCGGCCCTCGCGTCTACTACTCGATGGCGCGGGACGGCCTGGCGTTCCGATGGCTCGGCTACGTCCACCCGCAGTTCCGGACGCCGTCGCACGCCATCGCTGCACAGGCGGCGTGGGCGAGCGTGCTGGCGGCGACAGGCGCGTACCGCCAGCTGTTTACGCGCGTCATCTACACCGAATGGCTGTTCTTCGCGCTGATGGCGGCCGGACTCTTCGTGCTGCGGCGGCGGCGCGAGTACTCCCCGGCGTATCGGACCTGGGGCTACCCGATCGTGCCGATCGTGTTCATCGCAGCCTCGCTCACGATCGTCCTCAATCAACTGCTCAGCGATCCGAAGGACGCCCTGCTCGGCCTCGGCATGGTCGCGGTCGGCGCGCCGATCTACTATCTCTGGCATGCGCGTCGTTGATTTTCACAATCACTACTATCCGCCCGCGTACATCGAGGCGCTGAAGACATCACAGTCCTCGGTACGGGTCACCTACGATGCCGAGGGCAATCCGCTGGTGCATTACCCGGGGGACTACAACATCCTCGTGCCAGGCCATCGCGACCTCGAGATTCGCAAGCGCGTGCTCGAGGAGCATGGAGTAGACACACAGCTCCTCACGTTCACCACGCCGGGCGTGCACGTCGAGTCGCCGGCGCTCGCGACTTCGCTCGCACGGATGATCAACGATTCGTTTGCCGCAGCCGCGCGCGATCGCAGCGGCCGATTCGCCGCGCTGGCGACGCTGCCGCTCAACGATCCCGCGGCGGCGGTTGCAGAGCTCGAGCGCGCGATGACGGAGCTCCACCTGCCCGGCGCCATGGTCTTCAGCAACGTCAATCACGTTGCGCTTGCCGATCCGCGCTTCGCGCCACTGTGGCAGAAAGCCAACGAGCTGAAGGCCGTCATCTACATCCATCCGACGGATCCGGCGGGTGTCGAAGCGATGCTGGAGTACTGGCTGATGCCGCTCGTCGGCTTCCTGATGGACACGACGCTCGCGGCGGCGAAGCTCGTGTTCAGCGGCGTGGTCGAGCGGCATCCGAACATCAGGTGGGTTCTGACCCACATGGGTGGCGCGATTCCGTATCTTGCCGAGCGCCTCGATCGCGGCTACCGGGCGTTTGCCGACTGCCGCGAGCACATCAGCGGTCCCCCGAGCGAGTACCTGCGGACCTTCTACCTCGACACGGTGAACTTCAACCCGGCAGCGATCCGCCTCGCGCTCGATTTCGCCGGACCGGACCGCATTCTGGCGGGCAGCGACTATCCGCATCAGATTGGAAGTATTCCTTTGATGAAAGAGAGTCTCGAGAAGCTCGGACTCGATTCTCAGACGAAAGCGAAGGTTTTCGGAGGAAACGCCGACGGTCTGCTGGGTTTGAGCTGACCGGGGTGTGATATCATCGAGATCCTTTCCTGAACTTTCCGGCCGTCACCAGCCGCCGAGCTCATCAAAGTGGCTGGCGGATATCTCCCTGCTTCCAGCCCGGTTCCGGTCGATTGGTGCGGATCCGAGGATTCACCCATGCTTGTTCTGGCGCTTGGTCTGGGGCTGACAGCGGTCCTTCTTGCGAGCGTGTCGCGCTGGCATGGCTCATATGCCGTGGACCTCGGCTCGATGAGTCATCAGTGGATCGCCGCCCATCAGGCATCGCAACACGCGTCATCTATCTAGTCTCGAGTGGCAGAACGCCAACTCGTGTGCCTTGAAAGGGCTTTAATGTTCAATCTCAACGGTCCGACCACGATTCTCGTCACCATTTCGCTCGTCGGGCTGTTCATGGCGTCGATTTGGCTGATACTGAAGCCGACGTTCATGACCGGATCGACGTATACGATGTTCGCGGCCGTCGTCATGGCCACAGCGGCGATTGCCATCAATGCCTGGCAGAACGCTCAGGCGCCGACCAGCACGAGCGAAGTCATTCACGCGGCGGAGACCTCTGGGCGCCCTTGAGATAAGGACACATCGGCGCTCCCTGCGCTGACCGGCAGCTCTCCCCGCGCGCCACCGCCGAACTCTTCAACGTGAAGCGGTTTGGGCGCATCCAGGTTTTGCCGCACGTTTGACAATCGTTTCCGCCCGGGTGCACGATGAGCCGCCAACCTCGTCACCGCACACTTGCCTGTGCTGGAGGGATGCCATGCGCCGGCTCAAGAGTTGTTTCCTGGGTGCGTTGCTGGTCAGCGTCTGTGTAGGGCCCCAGATGGAGGCACAGGAACAATCCGACAGCTCCAGTCCCAGCCGCACGGCGCGGCCGGTGATTCGCGGCACCCAGTACGCGGTCTCGTCGATGAAGCTGGAGGCCACGGAGGCCGCCGTCCGCATCCTGGAAGCAGGCGGCAACGCTTTCGACGCCGCCGTGGCGGGTCAGGCCGTGCTCGCATTGGTCAATCCGGAATCCAACGGGTTCGGTGCCGACGCGGTCGTGCTCGTCTACGACGCCCGCGAGAAAAAGGTCCATTCGATCAATGCCGAAGGGACCGCTCCCAGGCTCGCGACGATCGACTGGTACAACAAGAACAACGGCGGCCGGATTCCCGACAGCGACGGTCTACTCTCGGCGTCGCTTCCTGGTGTCATCGACGCCTGGTACGCGATGCTGGACCGCTGGGGCACGATGACGTTCACGCAGGTGCTCGAGCGAGCCATCGACGTCGCCGAAAACGGTTATCCGATCGGGGAGGGTCTCGCACACGCGATTGCGGGCTCAAAGAAAATCCGGAAGTATCCGACCACGATGAAGGTCTACTTCCCCAACGGCAGAGCGCCGCAGCCAGGCGAGCTGTTCAGGAATCCCGACTCGGCACGCATGCTCCGCAAGCTGGTCGAGGCGGAAAAGGCCGCGGCGGGCAAGGGCCGGCGGGAAGCGCTGCGCGCCGCACGCGATCGCTTCTACAAGGGCGACATCGCCAAAACGATGGCCGACTTCTCCGAGAAGAACGGCGGGCTCTATCGCTACGAGGATTTCGCGAGCTACACCGCCAAGGTCGAAGCGCCGGTCGCGACGAATTACCGCGGTTACGACGTTTACAAGAACGCGTCCTCTTCTCAGGGTCCCGCCGAGCTCGTGATGCTGAACATCCTCGAAGGCTACGACCTCAAGAGGATGGGACATAACAGCCCCGAGTACATTCACACGAGCGCTGAAGCGCTCAAGCTCGCCTTCGCGGATCGCGAGCTGCTTGGCGACGCCGATTTCGTGCGCATTCCGTTCGAAGGCCTCCTCTCCAAGGCCTACGCCGCGGAGCGCCGCAATCTTATAGACTCCGAGAAGGCCTCTCTCGAGATCCGCCCGGGCAACCCCCAGCGGTTCATGAAAACGACGGATGCTCCGAGCCGCGTTCGCGCCGCCAGCGTAGGTGAGGCCGACTACTCCGAAGGCGACACCAGTTACATCGCGGTGATCGACAAGGACCGTAACATGGTGAGCTTCGAGCCGAGCCTCCACAGCGGCTTCGGCACCGGCGTCGTGATGGGCGACCTCGGGTTCATCTTCAACTGCCGCGGTGACTATTATTCGCTCACGCCGGGCGAGCCACGCTCCCTCGAGCCGGGGAAGCGCCCGCGCAGCACCCTGCAGAGCACGCTCGTCATGAGGGACGGCCGGCCCTGGATGATCACCGGAAGCCCCGGGGGGGACGATCAAATCCCACGGACGGTGCAGACGCTGCTCAACCTCGTCGACTTCGGCATGAATGTCCAGGAGGCGATCGAATCGCCGCGGTGGTCGACGCGCAGCTTTGCCTCTTCTGTGTTTCCGCACAGGATGAGCAATCCCGGCGATTTGTCGGTCGAGTCGCGTGTGCCGGACGCCGTCCAGAAAGCGCTTCTCGCAAAGGGGCACAAGCTTCAGGCTGCGCGACCATGGTCGCTCGGCTCCAGCGCGGCAATCGTGGTGAATCTCGAGACGGGGGTTCTCAGCGCCGGCGCGGACCCGCGGGTGGAAGCGTACGCCTGGGCGCGCTGATCGACTACGATTGGATCGGGAACAAGAGGCCCACATGAAGAAGCGCGGCAGATCGCTGGCCTGGACACTTGCCGCGATCATCGGCGCGCTCGGCGCTTCCATTACCGCGGTGAACGCCCAGCGAATCTGGGGAGGCTACTACGGCCGCACGCCTCCGAAGTTTCCCACCGCGACGACCTTCGACGGCAACTTCCACTTCTGCCGCGTCATGTTCACGAGCGACCGCCGTGAAAAGCAGGGCTGGGGCACCGATTACCCCGGCGCTGACCTGAATTTCAGCACCCGGCTCGCGGAACTGACCAAGGTGCGCGTGACGATGACGCACGACGGCGAGGAAGAAGTGCCCGACGCCGTCGTCGTCAGGTTGACCGACGATGCGCTGTTTCAATGTCCGTTCGTCCTCATGGAAGATGCGGGCACGGCGCGTTTCAGTGACGCCGAGACGCGGCGCCTGCGGGCATATCTTCTCAAGGGCGGCTTTCTGTTCGTCTCGGACTACCACGGCACGTTTTCCAGAGAGCAGTTCGACGAAGAGATGAGCCGGGTGTTGCCGCCGGCGCAGTATCCGACGATCGACCTTACACCGCCCGGCCATCCCCTCTGGCACACCATGTTCAACGTCTCGCGCCTGCCGCAGTTCGCATCGATTCAGACGTGGCGTCGGACCGGCGGCACGCTGGAGCGCTGGAATGACAATGGAGCTCCACCAGACGCCCGCGGGATCGCAGACGCGCATGGCCGTCTCATGGTGCTGATGATTCACAACTCCGACATTCCCGACCCTTGGGAGCGGGAAGGCGAGGACCCACAATACTTTTTCCAGTTCTCGCCGGACGCTTACGCAGTCGGGGTCGACATCGTGTTGTACGCGCTCACCCACTGACGGAAGTCCGGCGCCCGGCGCACCGCCGTCGGCTGTCGTAAGCTGCGCACGGTTCGGTCTGAAGGAGGGATCATGATTGCTCGCCTCGCAGTCGCTACCGCATCGATCGCGATGATCTGTGGATACTCTCGAGTATTGACGCAGTCGCGTCCGGACGAAGCGTTGCTGGGGCGCTGGGATCTCGTCGTGCAACGCGGCGCGCAAACGATGCCGTCATGGCTCGAGGTGGAACGGTCCGGCAACGTCAGGTTGGTAGGACAATTTGTCGGATCCGGCGGCAGCATGCGCCCGATCGCCAAGATCGAATTCAGTGACGGCACGTTCCGGTTTACCATCCCGCCGCAATGGGAGCGGGAATCCAACGACCTCAACTTCGAAGGGCGGCTCGAGGGCGATCGCATCAGCGGCTCGATGACGACCGCCGACGCGCAGAAGCTCACCTGGACGGGCACGCGGGCACCATCGCTGCGACGGACCGGCCAA
This sequence comes from Acidobacteriota bacterium, assembly GCA_046731735.1. Taxonomy (GTDB): domain Bacteria; phylum Acidobacteriota; class Vicinamibacteria; order Vicinamibacterales; family 2-12-FULL-66-21; genus JALZOC01. Next base: position 12,195 of record JBKPLP010000043.1, on the reverse strand, counting down.
GCGGCATGGGGCGCCCCGATCAAACTCTTCAACGACAAATCGCTCGACGGCTGGCACACGGTCGGCGGGGGCGAGAACCAGTGGAGCGCGGTCGCCGGCGTCCTGCAGAACGCGAAAGGAGGCGCCAACCTCGCCACCGATCAGAAGTTCGACGACTTCAAGCTGCACCTGGAGTTCCGCGTGCCAAAAGGCGCGAACAGCGGGGTGTACCTGCGCGGCCGCTACGAACTGCAGATTGACGACAGCGCCGGGCTCGATCCGTCGTCGCATCATCTGGGCGGTGTCTACGGGTTCATCGCGCCGAGCGAGAATGTCGCCCGCCCTGCCAGCGAGTGGCAGTCGATGGACGTTTCGCTCGTGGGACGGATGCTCACCTACACGCTGAATGGCACCACGATCATCTGCAATCGTGAGATTCCTGGCATCACCGGCGGCGCGCTCGACAGCGCGGAAGGCAACCCCGGACCGCTGCTGCTCCAGGGGGATCACGGTCCGGTCGACTATCGCAACCTGGTCATCACGCCCGCGAAGAGCGCGCGATAGCGGTTCTATCTGCCGCCCGGATTTCGGCGGCCGGTGTCATTCCTGCCAGAACTCAATCGGTTCGGCGGTTATGTCAAACTGCCGCTCCTGCGCGGTCCCCGCGCCGAGACAATGGCCGACACGCTCGATTCTCAAGCCGCCGCGGTAGCTCAGCTGCTCAAGCTGTCTGGCGATCCCGAAGCGGCCGTCACGAGCGCGGTCGCGCTCGCCAATGGGCTGTTTCCTCACCAGATCGAAGGCGTCGCGTTCCTGCTCGGACGGCGGCGCGCCATTCTCGCCGATGACATGGGACTCGGCAAGACGCGCCAGTCGATCGTGTCGCTGCGGCACCTGACGCCTGGTGGACCGCGGCTGGTCGTCTGTCCCGCCTCGGTCAAACAGAATTGGGCGCGTGAGATCGCCGTGGTCGCGACGGACGCGTCCATCCTGGTCATTGAAGGGACGGCCCCGGTGTCCCCAGCCGCCGAGTGGATCGTCGTCAACTACGACATCCTGGGACGACACATCGACAACCTCCTCCGTGTGCCATGGGCAGCGCTGGTGTTCGACGAAGCGCACTACCTGAAAAACCACACCAGCGCACGGAGCAAACTCGCGCGCCAGCTGACGATCGCTGCTGCTGCCGCCACGCCCACGCTGGCCGTGCAACTATTGACCGGAACGCCGCTCACCAGCCGGCCTCGAGATCTCTTCGTGCTGCTCCAGCTGGCGGCCCATCCGCTCGGCCGCAGTTTTCTCGCGTTCGCGAAACGCTACTGTGCCGCAGAAAAGGGCGACTACGGCTGGAAGACGGGGGGAGCGTCGAACATCGAGGAGCTGACCGTGCAGCTGCACGGCGTCATGCTGCGCCGCTCGAAGGACGACGTGCTCGCCCTGCCGCCGAAGCTGCGGACCTGGCTGCCGGTCGCTGTGCCGTCGGGCACCGGAGCCCGGGCGATCAAGAAGGTCTTCGAGCTGCTCGCCGGAAAGGACGCCAGGCCGCCCCAGTCGCGGGACGTCGAGCTTCGTCGACGCGGCAAGCTGCTCGCGTTCCTGGTGGAGGCGCGCCAGGCACTCGCGTTCGCGAAGGTGACGTCAACCCTCGACTTCGTCAGGGGTGCGATCGATCAGGGCGAGAAGGTGATCGTCTTTTCGTGTTTCGAGGATCCCATTCAGAGGCTGGCGAGCGAACTGCGCTCAACAGCGGTGGTCGTCACCGGCAAGACGCCCGCCGCCATGCGGCAGCCGCTGGTCGACCGTTTCCAGAACGATGCAAATGTCCGTGTCTTCGTCGCCAACATCATCGCGGGTGGAACTGGACTCAACCTGACCGCGGCGACGCAGGTCGTGTTCAACGACCTCGACTGGGTGCCGACCAACCACTGGCAGGCCGAGGATCGGGCGTACCGGATCGGTCAGGCGCGCACGGTCAACGTCACCTACTTCGTCGCGCGCGACACCATCGACGACTTCGTCCAGGCCGTCCTCGAAACCAAGGCGGCGCTCGTCAACGCCATCGTCGAAGGCGAGGCCCTGGCGCCCGGCTCCGGCGGCGATGTTCTCGACGAGCTGCAACGCGTCCTGCACTCGATCTCGGCCGGCGCCGATGCAACGGCATACGCCAAAGACGATGAATTGATCGAGCAGTTGTTGCGTCGGGCCTCCGACGAGATCAGGATCACACACCGCGGCGATGCCAGTCATTCGGCACCGATGCGCGGCGAGCGCGAGGCTCAGGCGCTCGCGCGCGCGCTGGAGGCGCTGGTCAAGGTGCTCTCGGCCCCCTCGGCGCGCCGCTTCCGCATCCCGAGCACGTCACACAAGGGACTCGACTACGAGATCGTGGCCGTCGACGCGGACGTGACATGCAGCTGCCCGGGGTTCGAGTACCGAGGCCAGTGCCGCCACGCCCGCGACGTGAAAGCGGCGCTCGTTGCGGGCGAAGCGGTGCCGGCGCCGTATGCGGAGGTGAGTGACGGTGGATCGGGAGGTCGCCGCGGTCGGTGATCGCATCGGCCGGAATCCGTTCTCCTTGACAATCTAGGAGTCCGGCGATACCGTCTCTCCAAGACGCGCTAGGAGAGCGATGGCGAAGTCAGTAGACCTGATCCAGGGCACGCTGGACATGCTCATTCTGAAAGCCGTGTCCCTCGGCCCGCAGCACGGCTACGGCGTGTTGCTGCGTATTCAGCAGATATCCAGTCAGCGGCTTCAGATCCAACAGGGTTCCCTCTATCCCGCTCTTTACCGGCTCGAGCATCAGGGCTGGATTGCCAGTGAGTGGGGCGAGTCGGAGAACAAGCGCAAAGCCAAGTTCTATACCCTCACGCCCGCGGGCCGCCGTCGCCTGCAGGAAGAGACGCGCTCGTGGAATCGGATGGCCGACATTATCGCCAGCGTGCTGCGCGCGTCACCGGAGGAGTCGTGAGTCTCGGGGCTCGCGTGCGGTCGTGGTTGCGCGCCTCGTTCCACCGGCGGGAGCTCGAGCGCGCGATGGAGGAAGAGTTTCAATTCCACCGCGCCCGATACGCCGAGGATTTGGAGCGCAGCGGCCTGCCGCCGGCGGAAGCCAGACGCCGGGCTTGTGCGGAGTTCGGCAGCGTCGATGCGCGCAAAGAGGAGTGCCGGAGCGCGCTCGGTCTTCGGTTGCTGGACGAGCTACGCGCCGATGTCCGCTACGCCGGGCGCTTGCTGCGGCGCTCGCCGGCCTTCGCGGTAATTGCCGTCCTCTCACTCGGGCTCGGCGTCGGGGCAAACACCGCGATTTTCACGCTGCTCGACACCGTGATGCTGAAGCCGCTGCCGGTGAAAGAGCCTAGTCGACTGTTCTTCGTCGACAACTCCGGAGGAAAGTCTGGCGGCAGCAGCGGGCCGCCGTATCCGTGCTTCGAGATCCTCCGCGATCACAATCGATATTTCTCCGCGATGGCCGCATTCGATTACGCCGGGCCGATGAATGTCACGATCGACGGGGTGCGCGAGCGCGTTCGCGGTCAATACGCCTCCGGATCGTTCTTCGAGGTGCTCGGCGTGCCGGCGATTTACGGCCGCGTGTTCACCGCGGCCGACGACCGATCGCCGGCCGGCGGCGGAGCCGAGACGCCCATCGCGGTGATTAGTGAGGAGTTCTGGGAGCGCCGGTTTGTCAGGAGTCCCGCCATTCTCGGGAAGACGATCCAGGTGGGGCGGACGTGGGTCACGATCGCCGGAGTGACGCCGCGAGCGTTTCGCGGGCTCCAGGTTGGTTCGCCGGTCGATCTCACCGTGCCGATGGCAGCGTCCGGCAACCCCCTGTCGGCCCGGCAGATGTGGTGGTTCAGCGTCGTCGGTCGGCTGAAGGACGACGTGCCTGCCGATCAGGCGCAGCGCGATCTGGACTCTATGTTCCAGACGTACATGAACGACATCGGGATGAAGGGAGACAACCGGCGTTACTTCGATGGGATCGTCCTGGTACCCGCGGGCAAGGGCCTGAACGATCTGCGGCGCGATTTCGCGACGCCGCTCTGGATCGTCATGAGCATCGTTGGACTCGTGCTGCTGATCGGCTGCGCCAACGTTGCCAACCTGCTCATCGCGCGGGCCAGCGCGCGCAGGAGCGAGATAGCCGTTCGTCTGGCCATCGGCGCGAGCCGCGGACGTCTCATCAGACAACTGATCACCGAAGGTGGATTGCTCGCGACCTTGGGCGCAGCTGCGGGTCTCCTGATCGCACGCTGGGGTGTCAGCACGCTCGTGCAGTTCTTCGCCGGCGGACAGCAGTGGATCATGCTGGAGCCGCACTTCGATATACGCGTGTTCGTATTTACCGCGGCTATCGCCGTGGTGACCGCGTTCCTATTCAGCGTCGCACCCGCGTTGCACGCGACACGTGTCGATGCCGCCAAACCCAACGACGGCGGGCGGACGTCGGTCCCGAGGCCCCGCGCTCGGGTCGGTCAGGCGCTCGTGGTCATCCAGGTCACGCTTTCGCTCGTGCTTCTTTCGGTCGCTGGCCTGTTCGTGCGGACGCTGCACAATCTGAGCGCCGTCCAGTCCGGCTTTTCCCGGCACGGCGTGTGGACGGTGCGCGTCGAGTCGACAACGCTGCCGCCGTTCGACGCCGCGCGGAACGCCTATACCGAACACGCGCAGCTCGCGCGGATCTGGGACGACCTGCTCGATGGCCTTGGCGCGTTGCCGGGAATCTCCTCTGCGTCGCTCAGCACGATCACCCCGCTCAGCCGTCGAGATCGCGGGGTTCTGATTGATATTCCCGGCGAAGCGCAGGGGCCGCAGCGCGACAGAGGAATCCACGTGAATCACGTGACGCCAGGATATTTCGAGACGTTCGGCATCCGGCCGCTCGAAGGTCGAACGTTTTCCCGGAGCGATCAGCCCACTTCCGCGCGTGTGGCGATTCTCAACGCGACGGCAGCGCGATTTTATTTCGGCAAGGCCAGCGCACTAGGCCGGACGATTACCTTTCCCGGGCAGCGGATCCCGGATGCCCGTCAGATTGTAGGTGTTGTCGAGGACACGCGATACGACGGTCTCCGGAAGGAGCCCGAGCGTATGGCGTACGTTCCCGTCTCCCAGTCCATCGACCGGCTCGGCGGCGTAATCGTTGCCATTCGTAGCGCGATCGAGCCGTCTGGACTTGTCGGCGGCGTTCGGGACGTGGCGGCTCAGGGCGTACCGGGAGCGTTCGTGAGCAACACCGTCACGATCGAGCAACAGATTGACGATTCGATGCTGCAGGAGCGGCTCGTCGCGAGGCTGGCGAGCGTGTTCGGTGCGCTGGCACTCGTACTCGCCTGCATTGGCATCTACGGCGTCTTGTCGTACGCCGTCGTGCGCCGCACGCGCGAGATCGGGATCCGGCTTGCCATCGGCGCGCAGCGATGGGCGATGATCTGGCTCGTGCTGCGTGAGACCGTCGTCCTCGTCGCGATCGGCTTGATCGCTGGCGTTCCGCTCGTTCTTACGGCTGGCGCCTACGTCAAGAGCCAGCTGTTCGAGGTCGCGTCAAACGATCCGCTGGCGATTACCGTGGCGATGCTCGTCTTGGCGGCCGCCGCAGTAATCGCGGCGTACCTGCCCGCTCGACGGGCCAGCGGCGTCGACCCGATGATCGCCCTGCGCTACGAGTGAACACCCGGTCCAGGAACTTTCACCTCGATCCTTAGCCAGCGGGAACTGCTTGTTGCGCTTTCCGGAACTCATCGACGAGGCCGCTGACGTCGGCAGGCTCCTCGAACGCGACGATGCGGCCGTTCCGGATCGTGAAGATGTGCACCCATCGAAAATCGACGGCCGCGCCCGTGGCCCTCACCCGTTCGAGACTGGTGCCGAGCACGACAACCTTGTCCCCCTGCGCCAGAAAATCGGTGGGCGCGAAGCTGGTGATTTCGAAGGTGTTCAGCAGTATGCCAAAAAAGTCGCGGACGGCATCGACGCCGTGCCGCATACCTGCGGTCGGCAGATCTGGAGGGCCGGGAGTACGCCACGACACCTGCGGGTCGAGCAACGCGATCAATCCGTCGAGATCGCCACGGCCGAAGGCGCCATAAACCTGCTGTACAACGCCGACGTTCTGCTGTTCGCTCATAGACAACTCCTGCGCGTCCGTCAGTGATGCGGGTGGGCTGTTGGTTTTCTTGTATTATTCCTCATTCCCGGCGCACAAAGCCCTCGATGAAAACCATCCTCGTCGTGCTCGGGCTGCTCACGGCCACGCCCGCCGCGCGCGCGGTCAACGGCGTGACGCCCGGGCAGTTCGTGATCGAGCCCGCCACGCTGATCTGCCTCGGCTTCGAGTGGGACATCTCCGGTGATGACAATCGCAATGCGACCGTGGAGGTCAGCTATCGCGCCGCAGGCCGGACGCCGTGGAGCGACGGCATGCCGTTGCTGCGCATGGGCGGCGAGCGGATCATGCGCGCGCCCTACACGGTGCCCGACCGCTTTGCGGGAAGCATCCTCGACCTTCAGCCCGATACGGAATACGAAGTCCGTTTGACGATGAAGGATCCGGACGGCGTATCGGGAACGCCGGTCCGGAACGTCAAGGTGCGCACGCGGGCGGAACCAAAGGCCGCCGCCGGCGGCCGCACGATCCACGTCTATCCGCTGACCTGGCCTGCGAATCGGCCGAAAGAGAGCCCGAACTTCACCGGCCTCATGGCCGCGTACAACGGGTATGTCGGCACCGGCGACTGGAACGTTGTCGCGCTTCAGAAGGCGGAGCCTGGCGACACGTTTCTCGTTCATGCGGGTTTGTACAAGGGCGATCGGCACAACTACGTCGATCCGTACGGACTGACGTTCGATGGCACGTATTTACTAACGGCAAAGGGCACCGCTGAGAAGCCGATTGTGATCAAATCGGCGGGTGACGGCGAGGTGGTCTTCGACGGCGACGGCGCGTTCCGATTGTTCGACGTGATGGGCTCGGCCTACAACATCTTCGAGGGGATCACGTTTAGGAACACCGAAGTGGCGTTCTGGGCCGGGGTCAAGGACGTCGCAGGTGCCACCGCGCTCGCGGTCAAGAACTGCCGGTTCGAGAGCGTCGGGATCGGCATCGAAACCCAGTTTGCGGGATCGACGGGCTTCTACATCGCGGACAACGTCTTCATCGGGCGCGACGATCACTACCGCACGCTCGGCTGGGCGAGTCCCGGCGTCTATGGCGCGCACCCCATCAACAGCTACTACGCCATCAAGGTGTATGGGTCCGGCCACACGATCGCACACAATGCCGTCGCGTTCTTCCACGACGGCATCACGATTTCGACGCACGGCGTTCCCGATCGCGACCGGAAGGACTGGGCGGTGGCGATCGACATCTACAACAATGACATCTACGTCACCGGCGACGACTTCATCGAGGGGGACGGCGGCGTCCACAACATCCGCATCATGCGCAACCGCGGCCTCAACGCCGCGCACACGGGCCTGAGCGCGCAGCCGATTTTCGGCGGACCCGCGTACTACATCCGCAACGTCGTCTACAACACGCCGGTCGCGCTGAAGTTCAGCAATCCCGCCGGCGTCATCGTCTACCACAACACGATCGTCGCCGAGGACAGCACGAATCAGCAGGTGTCGAACGCGCACTTCGCGAACAACCTGTTTCTCGGCACGGATCGACAGAACGGCATCGCGTCGCTCGGCGGGCCGACGACCTACTCGACCTACGACTACGACGGATTCCGTCCGAACAAGGGGGTCGAGCAGAACTACACCTGGATTGGCGCCAGGCCGCCGGCGCTCGCCGACTACACGCAAGCGCCGCCGCAGCGGTTCAAGACTCTCGCCGAGCTGGCGGTGGCCACCGGCCAGGAAACCCACGGTCTCGAAATCGACTACGACATCTTCGAAAGCCTTCAACCGCCGAATCCGCCACCGACGGCCGGCAACTACGGCAAGCCATACGAGGCCGCCGATCTGAATTTCACATTGAAGGCCGGCAGCAAGGCTGTCGATGCAGGGATGAAGATCCCCAATGTCAACGATGGGTTCGCGGGTCGAGCACCGGACCTTGGCGCCTACGAAGTTGGGCAGCCATTGCCGGTGTACGGACCGCGCGGACGCACGGGAACAAGGCCGTTCTATTGATTGATCCCCTGCGGTAGAATGACCCGTTTCCCGGCTGTAGCAGGAGGCGCACGATGGCTCGTTACGTCACCCTCTACCAGTTCACCGATCAGGGCGTTCGCAACGTGAAGGACTCTCCCTCGAGGCTGAAAGCGGCCATCAAACGCGGCGAAGGGATGGGAATGAAGATCCTCGCCGCCTACTACACGGAGGGGCCGTACGACCTGGTCGTAATCTCCGAGGCATCCGACGAGAAATCCGCGACGGCGTTCGCTATCGCGACAGCTGCGCAGGGGAACGTCCGTAGCACCACGATGCGCGCGCACAACGCGGAGGAGTTCGAGGCCATTCTGAAACTGATGCCCTAGCCACGCGGCAACGTCGCTAAAGGCTACTTCTGTGCCAGCACGATTGTCTGCGGCGTCGGCAGCCCGTGTGCCGATAGGCTCCGGAATCCAGCGCCTTCGAGTTGTTGCCGCAGTTGCTCGAACGTGTAGGCGTCGCCGCCCGCCGTGCCGGTCAGCATCGCCAGGCTGAAGCGAGCCGGGATCGGCGGCGAGACGCGGTCAGGGTTCGGCACGAATTCGAGCACCGCAACGCGTCCGCCGGGCTTGAGCGCCGCATACACGTTCTTGAGAAAGCTCGTGCACGTCGCCGGGTCGAAATGGTGCAGGAAATTGGTGACAAGCGCGACGTCACAGCTGCCGGGAAACTCCACGTTGAACGCGTCGCCGGGCACCAGGCGATAACGGTCCTGCACCTGGGCGCCGCGCGCATGCTCGGTGGCGACCGCCAGCACGCTCGGCCAGTCCACGGCGAAGATCTCCGCCTGCGGATTCCGCTGCGCGATAGTGATGCCGAACAGGCCGTGACCGGCAGCGATGTCGAGCACCTTCAGAGGCCCTGTCCCGGCCACCAGGTCCGCAATGCCGTGCGCGGCCGGCACCATCATCGGTCCCATCGAACGCGCGAACTCGACCCAGATGGGGTTTTCATCGGAGACAGTGTTTTTGCCAGCAGGCGCCACGCCACCGAGGCGTACGGCATCGGTAAGGCTATCCATGTTCTGTTTCAACTCTGGCAGCAGCAGAAACCGCGCGGTGGTGCCGAGATAGGCCGGCGAGCGCTTGCTGAGAAACGTCGCCGATTCCGGTGTCAGACGATATGTGCTGTCCGACTTTGTCAGCAGTCCGATGGTCGTGAGGTAGTCGCACAGAATCCGGATGCCACGTTCGGATGCCGTGCATCGCGTGGCCAGCGCCTGCGTCGAGGTCGCGCTGTCGTCAATCAAACTGAAAAGGTCAAGATCGAGCGCGCTTTTCAGCGCGGCAGATCGCTGGTAGGCAAACAACGTATCGAACACGATCTCCGCAGAAGGCATCGCCACCGTCGCCATTCACACGCTCCTCTAGTTGGGGGAACCGTTAGTGTAGCGCACACACAGCGGCTTCGCGCGGTGCTGGCGATCGATCGATCCGATGAGAACTGGGTCCGGACCGCGTTGAGTTGCGCACGCGCAGATGATCCGATCGCCTATCATACGAGCTGTGCCGCCGGGTCATGGTCGACGAGGAGAGGGGGCCGAGGCTTGATGGACGCTGAACAGATATGGCGCGAAAAGTCCGACGAGGACCTCGTCGAAGCTGGTCGTCGGCTGTTCGAGTTCACCGCGGAGGGGGAACAGATCATCCGTGCCGAACTTCGCCGTCGTCAGCTGCCGGACGCTCCGGCGCCAGTAGACTATTGCTGGAAGTGCGCCCGTGGGATCTACGCCGGCGGACCCGACGATGCCTGCGGGAACTGCGGGGAACCGCTCGCACAGACGGTCAGCGCCAGGCTGGGCGAGACGGACGAGCCGCTGATCACCGAGGTTGTTTACCGGAGCCGCTTCGCGCACGAAGTCGAGCTGGTCACTGCGCAACTCGAAGAAGCGGGCATTGTTGTTGCGCGGGGCGCCACTGGATTCGGCGGCAACATACCACTTCGCTACCTCGAAATTCCCGCCCTCGAACTCTCTGCGTACATCGTGGTCGTTGCCGCATCTGATGCCGCTCGAGCGCGAGAGATCATCGAGGGCTTGCCCGTGTCCCACGGCGACGACGAGGCGTCGCCGGAGCCTCCGTCCGACGAGCCATAGCGGCCCTCACACCTTGAGGAAGATCCGCCTGCGGAACACAACCAGATCGGAACGAAGGAAGCGGCGGTGAAGCTGACCGAATAGGCAAAGGCGGCTGAACGCGTACCCCGGCAGTATCATCTCTCCCACCAGTGGACTATCGTCCGCCGGGTTGATTAGGAGGTGGCGCGATGCGGCGAATCGGCTTCTTCGGTCGTCCTATGGTGGCCATGGTGGGTGTCTGCATCGCCGGGTTCAGTGCAGGCATCTCTGGCCGCCAGGCCGCGACGGCACCGGCTGGACAGGCTGCGGCGCCGGCTGTCCCCAAGCCGATTGAGCCTCCGGCCCCGTTCGTTCCGGAGGGATTCACGGCGATCTTCAACGGCCGCGATCTCACCGGGTGGCACATCAGCACGACGAATCATCACGGGACGACGCCCGCGTACCGCGTCCTTCACGGAATGATCATCGGCACGCAGAACCCATTGGGGCAGGGTGGCATCCTGCTGACCGATCGGAAATACAGGAACCTCGAACTCTACGTCGAGGTGAAGCCGGACTACGGTTGTGACAGCGGGCTGTTCTTCCGATCGAACGAAGCGGGCGACGCATATCAGGTGACGATGGATTACCTGCCTGGTGGCGGGATGGGCGGCATCTACGGCGAGGGCCTGACGGGCGTCGGTGGCCGGGGGAACGCTCCCGGCGCGGGCCGTGGCGCCGCGACAACACCGCCAGCGCCGCCGCCACCGCCGGTCGTCGGCGGGATTCCGCTCGGCGGCACGACTCCGCAGGGAACCGCTGCATGGATGAAGGCGTGGAAGCGCGAGGAGTGGAACACCGTCCGCGTGCGCTTCGCGGGTGACGTGCCGCATATCACGGTGTGGATGAACGATCAGCAGATCACCGATTTCACCGACACCGCGAATCACGCCGCCGGCGGAATCACCGAAGGCCCGATCGCCATCCAGGTCCATGGCGGAACGCGGTGGGTCCCCGGTGGCCTGTGGCGCTGGCGCACGATTGCCGTGAAGGAACTGCCGGCCGACGCGAAGTGAAGGTCACGATTCATTGTTGAGCAGGCCGGTAGACCGTCAGTGCGATCCCTTCGCGGGCTGAAACTCCTTGTGTCCCGTCTGCCAGAGCATGAAGGCGTACTGCCCGGCGAAATTCCGGAAGGTGACAATCTTCTCCTCCGTGAAGTGCCCGTTGTCGTAGTTGACTTTGAGCAGCGCCGGTTTGCCCGACGTGCTTGCCGCCTGCATCGCAGCCACGAATTTTCCCGGCTGCCACGGTACAACACGTGGATCGTTCCAACCCGCGACGCCAAGCACTGCGGGATACTTGACTCCCGGTTGGACGTGCTGGACGCCGTCCATTTCGTACAACGCCTGCGCCTCCGCCGGATCCTGCACGGTGCCGAACTCGGGTGTGTTGACCGGACCATTCGGGCTGAACTCCACCCGCAATGCGTTGGCGACGCCGACATTGCAGACGATAGCTGCGAACAGGTCCGGCCGCTCCGTTACCGCGCGGCTGATCAGAATCCCTCCGGCACTGGTGCCCGTGCCGGCCAGCTTGCCCGCGCTGGTGTATCCCTTTTTGATCAGGTATTCGGCAGATGAAATGAAGTCCTTCCACGTGTTCGGCTTCGTTGCCTTGTAGCCGGCTTTGTACCAGGCTTCGCCCTTCTCACTGCCGCCGCGCACGTGTGCGTAGGCGAGCACGACGCCGTGCAGCGCTATCGAGCGCCGCACGTTGAATCCCGGCGTCATGCTGATTCCGTAGGCGCCGTAGCCTTCCAGAATCGCACTCGCACTGCCGTCGAGCTTCAAGTCTTTCCTGTGAACGATCGACAGCGGGATCATCGTCCCGTCGTGTCCCGGAACTTCGACTTCTTCGGTGACGAGGTTCTCGAACCCCGGATACGAGATCGCCGTGTTGAAGATGCTCTTGGTAAACGTGTTCTTCTCGGC
>JBKPLP010000042.1:0-6141 GCA_046731735.1 Acidobacteriota bacterium | reverse complement strand
GCCGCTGCTCCATCATTCGTGTGCGCCAGGCTGTGACGACACACGAAGGAGCTGGCAATACGATTGGGTGTAACGACACCGCTCGCAACCAACATGCCGGGTTGCTCGCCGTCGAGGTGTGGGAGCTGCTCAGCGGGTGTTTCGCGGTGATGAGGTCGGCGCAAGATGAGCCCGCTGGAACTGACGCTTGAGCCACGTTGCGTTCCTGTCGCGAGTCCGTCATGATGCGCGCACCATTACCCCGGGGGGTTCGATGAAACGACTTCTTCTCACGGCAACGATGACATCTGTGACGGCCGTTGCGGTCGCGGCGACGCTGCAGCCTGCGGGAAGCACCGGCGTCGGGCAAGTGTTCTTCCCGAATCCCGTCGCGTCACTGCAGGATCAGACACTCACCGACGAAAAGGACGCCGACTACCCGGCGCTGCAACCCGCCTACCGGATCGTGACCCTCACCAATCTCGACGGCAGCGGATACCTCAGGGGCGATTGGGCGAACATTGTCAGCGAGACCGGGCCGGCCGCGTTCTCTACCAGCAACACGTTCATCTACAAGCGTGATGAGGACCAGTTCGAGCAGGTGATGGCGTACTACTGGGTCACTGAGGCTCAAAAGTACATCCAGCAACTCGGCTTCGGCACTGGCCGGCTCCGTCCGGTCAACTACGAGTCGCAGAACGTGCGCATAAACCAGTGGGGCGCCGACAACTCCTTCTCGTGGTCCAAGAAAGACCTGCTGCGCTTTGGCAAGGGAGGTGTAGACGACGCGGAGGACGCGGAGGTGATCCTGCACGAATATGGGCACGCGATTCAGGACTCGCAACAGACGCCGTTCGGGTTCGGCCTCTCCGTGGAAGCGGGATCGATTGGCGAGGGCTTCGCCGATTACTGGGCGGTAACGGTCTCCGACATCGTTGCGCCGACGCCCGATCCCGCGTGCGTTGCGGATTGGGACTCGGTCTCATATACCTCGACCGTTCCGCACTGCCTCCGCCGCATCGACAGCGACCTGCACTACCCCGATGACCTCACCGGTCGGGTCCACCACGACGGAATGATCTGGTCTCGAGCGCTGTGGGATATTCGCAACGCGCTCGGACATGAAACCGCCGACACGATCATCCTGGAGGCGCACTTCGGGATGCGCGATCCGACGATGCCGGAGCTGGCCGCCAACACCGTCGCGGCCGCGTCCCGCCTGTATGGCGCCGCGGCTGCGAAGAAGGTGAAGCAGGCGTTCGTGGCGCGCGGGATCCTGTAATCGCGGGTGGATCACCTGCCGATTTGCGCGTACTCGGCGAGCAGCGAAAGATAGGCGCGGTCCTGGACGCGCGCGCTCGCGCCCATCGCGATCGCCCGGAGCACGCGTCGCGACTGCCGCCGCTCGGCTGAGTCCTCCGCGGCGCCCGCCTTCTTGGCGACCTGCGATACGCGAGCCCGCAGCGCCATGAGCGCGGCGGCGTGGCGATCGTTGTCGGCGAGGTCACCTTCGAGCGCGTAGACCTCCTGCAGGATGCGCGCTTCGGCGTCCTCGTCGGCACGCTCGCGTGCGAGGGACTCTTTCACCTCGCGCTGCTTCGAGAGATCGCGTTCGCGCCGGGCCTCGGCGGAGACGTCGCGGAGCCCGTTGAAGTCCGCTATCAACGCCTCGAGCCCATGCACGGTCTCGGCGGTGCTGGTCGAGACAGCGACCGCGTGCCGGCGCTTCTCCAGCAGCAGATCGACAAGACGATCGTCCGGCGTACGGCGCCCCGATTTGATCGCCTGCAATTCCATCCACTCGATCGCGTCGACCGCCACTTCGTCTGGCGGCAGCGTGTGTCCGCCGGTGAAGATCGACAGGTAGTGCGGCGACGTCAGCTTGCGATCCAGCTGGCGCATCTCGGCGTAGTTGAAATCCTCGGTGCCGGCGGTCGCAAAGATCGCGAACGGCACGGTCGCGCGTGCTTGGCTGTCGGGATAGCCGGCGCTCGACGCAATCACCCCGGCGATGTTGTTGCCGCCCAGGGCTATCCGCAGTGCGACGCGGGCGCCGCCCGACATCCCCGTCAGGTAGACGCGCTGTGGATCGATCGCGAAACGCCGGCCGATGTCGTGCCACATGGCGTCAGCGGCCGCGACCGACACGGACCACGGGCCATTGCGCGACACGTTCGATCCCGCGACGACGTAGCCGTATCGTTCGGCGGCCGCGGCGTACTTCTCCACGATGAGACGTCCGCGCGCGGCCGGATGAAAGGCGATCAGCAGATTCCATTTCCGATCGGCCGAATAGGCGGATGGCAGATAGAGGGCGTAGCTCTGCGCGGGATCCGACTCGCACTTGACCGCGTCGATGACGATCCCGCGTGGCAGGGTCTCTGCGGTGCCGCGACCCGGGATGGCGAGCAGGGCCGAGACGACGAGCAGCCGCGAGGCACGATTCACGATATTCCAGTTTACGATGCCCCACATGAGCAGAACCAGAGTCGTCCTGATCGGCGCCGGGTTCATTGCCGACATTCACGCCGAGTCGTATCACCGCTTCGTCCCGGACGCCGAAATCGTCGGCGTGTATTCGCGGCGCGAGGGGCACGCGCGCGCGTTCGCTCGGAAACACGGGATTGCGCGCTGGTTCACCGACATCACGGAGGCGCTCACCCACATCGATTCCGATGTGGCGGACGTCTGTCTTCCGAATGACCTGCACGCGCGCACGGTCATGGAGGCGGCGACGGCCGGCAAACACGTCATCATCGAGAAGCCGCTGTGTCTCACGCTCGAGGAAGCGGACGCAATGATTGCGGTCTGCAAAGCGCACAATCGCAAATTGATGTACGCGGAAGAACTGTGCTTCGCGCCGAAGTACGAGCGCGTCCGGCACCTCGTTGCCGAAGGAGCGGTCGGCTCGCTCTACTACCTCCGGCAGTGCGAGAAGCACTCCGGTCCCCACAGCGAGTGGTTCTACGACCTCGAACGATCGGGGGGCGGCGCGCTGATGGACATGGGCTGCCATGGGTTCGCCTGGTTCCGGTGGATGCTCGGTGCGGACGCGAAGGTGCTCAGCGTCTACGCCCAGATGCAGACCGGTCTCCTTCACGGCAGCCGGACACGCTGCGAAGAGAATGCGATCAGCATCGTCGAATTCGCCGGCGGCGCCGTCGGCATCGTCGAGAACAGCTGGGCGAAGCTCGGGGGCATGGAGGATCGCATCGAGGTGTGCGGCACGGGCGGTGTGGTGTATGCCGACTTGTTCATGGGAAACTCCGCGTTGACCTACAGCGAGCGCGGATATGGTTACGCGATGGAGAAGGCCGGCGGGACGCAGGGCTGGACGTTCACGAACTTCGAGGAAGCCTTCAATCAGGGATACCCGCAGGAGTTGAAGCACTTCATAGACTGCGTGCGGCACGACACCCCGCCGGTCACGACCGGCGAAGACGGACGGGCCGTTCTCGAGATGGTGAACGCGGCGTACGCCTCCGCCCGTTCAGGCCACAAGGTGCCGCTTCCGTTTCGACCCACGGTGTCGCGGCCAATCGATCTCTGGCTCGGATGAGCGGATGAATCTTCTTCGATTCGACTCGGAAGCGGCGTGGCGGCACGCCGTCTGCTCGCTGTGGCGCGACCGTCTTCGCACGAAACCCGACTTGAAGATGTGTCTGCCGGGGGGCACGACGCCGATCGGCATCTACACGGAGATGTCACGAGACGTGCGCGCCGGGCTCGTTTCGTTCGCACGAGCGGCGGTATTCGCGCTGGATGAATTCGGCGGACTCGCTCCCGACGATCCCGGCCGAACCAGGGACACGCTGCAGCGGCAGTTGATTGACTCGATCGATCTACCCTCGTCCGCCTTTCACGTCCTCGATCCCGACACGTCAGACGTCACGCGATACTGCCGGGACTACGACACCGCTATCGATGATCGCTTCGATCTGACGCTTCTCGGGCTCGGTCTCAACGGACATCTGGGGATGAACGAGCCAGGTTCGCCCGAGGATAGCCCGACGGGGCGGGTGGAACTGCACGAGACGACGATTCAGACGTCCGCGAAGTACTTCTCGCATCGAGACCTTCCTCGATGGGGACTCACGGTCGGGCTGAAGGGCATCCTTGGTTCGAAGGAGGTCTGGCTGCTCGCGAATGGTCGACACAAAGCCGAGATCGTCGAGCAGACCGTTGAGGGCGAGATCGGCCCGCACAATCCCGCATCTCTGCTGCGCCGTCATCCAAACTGCTGGCTGTTCGTAGATGCTGACGCCGGCGCATTGCTGGGAGGTTCGGCCAGCCGGGAGTGAGGATTTGGCAGCCTGGTCCTGAATCCCGTCGTTCGTGTCGTTTTGCTTGACTCATGCGCAGGGCTGCGACATCTTTAGCGAAATCTGCAATTGGAGGTATAGCCAATGAGGATGCCGCGAGTCGCCCTGTCGACTGCGCTGACCGTGCTGGCGAGCGTCTGGCTGCCGGCGACGGCCTTCGGACAAACCTACACGGCGACAGTGACAGGCACCGTTGTCGATCCAGGGGGCGCTGCCGTCCCGAAAGTCAAGGTCGTCGCGGTGAATCAGGCGACGAAACTGGAGAACATCGCAGAAACGAACGACGCGGGCGTGTACCGGATCCCGTTTCTGCCAATCGGGACCTACGTGGTCACCGCCGAATTGGCGGGGTTCAAGAAGGTCGTGTCGACCGACATCCAGCTCGAAGTGAATCAGACGGCGCGAGTCGATCTGACCCTCGCACTCGGCGCCGTGACCGACGAAGTGACGGTCAGCGGCATGTCGCCGGTTCTGCAAACCGAGAATCCGACGGTCGGAACCGTCATCTCCGGCAACACCACCGTCGGTCTGCCGCTCAACGGCCGGAATTTCCAGCAGCTCACGCTGCTGATCCCGGGGACCATCACGCCGAATCCAGGCGGGTTCACCGGACCGGGGCTGCAAGGTGGACAGGGACGTCCGTTCGTCAACGGAAACCGCGAGCAGGGTAACTCCTTCCTTCTGGACGGGATCTCCGTCGACGAGACAATCGACAACCGCATTGGCTACAAGCCGAACATCGACGCGCTGGCGGAGTTCAAGATCGAGACCAGCAACTCCTCGGCGGAATTCGGTAACGTCACGGGCGCGACGGTGAACGCCACGCTGAAATCCGGGTCGAATGATCTGCACGGCAACGCGTTCGAGTTCTTTCGCGACGACGCGCTCGATGCGAATTCCTGGGCGAACAACCGCAACCACGCGAAGAAGAACGACCTCCGGCAGAACATCTACGGCGGCACACTTGGCGGGCCGATCATCCGAAACCAGATCTTCTTTTTCGGCGACTTTCAGGGAGTACGACAGAAGACCGGTGGTACCGCGTTGCGAACCGTAGCACCCGCAGAGTGGCGGACCGGCGATCTGTCGAGCATCACCACGCCGATTATCGACCCGTTGACGGGAGTCCAGTTTCCCGGGAATCAAATCCCCCCGAACCGCATCGTGAATCCCGTCGCGAAAAACTTGTTCGCCAACCCGGCGCTCTACCCACTCCCGACGCGTCCAGGTACCGCGAATATTCCCAACAACTACACGTCGAGCACCCAGGACGAGCTCACCGGTGACCAGTTCGATGTCAGGATCGACGCGCGGCTGTCAGATTCGAATAACCTGTCCGGCCGATACTCTTTTGCAAACTTCCACACCAACGGCATCAAGGGTGCGCTGCCCGTCCAGCTCACGGGCAAGAGCTTCAACCGCCCTCAGAACGTCGCGCTCAACTGGACGCGGATCATCAGCCCCACGATGGTCAACGAGGCCCGCGTCGGATTCAACCGGGCCGTATTCATCACGGACCAGCTCGATTGGGCTGGCCTCGGAAATGGCAATGCGACCCTCGGGATCGCAGGCACTCAGGCCCATGCTGGCTTGAGTCAAATCGACATGGGGAGCGGTCTCACGGCGATCGGCAGTCCGGTCGTTGTCGAGGACAACGTCACCAACACGTTCCACTACGGCGATAACCTGACGATCACGCAAGGGCGCCACTCGATGAAGATGGGCGGCCAGTGGTTACGGTATCAACAGAATCGGTTCTACCCCGGCAACAACGGGCTCCTCGGGTTGTTCGTATACGGCGGGACCAACTTCACGGGCGCCGGCTTCGCCGACTTCCTCC
>JBKPLP010000041.1:0-15053 GCA_046731735.1 Acidobacteriota bacterium | reverse complement strand
GCACCGCCGTCGTGCTGCGCGATCTGCAGGAGCTCTCGTACCAGGAAATCGCCGATCGCCTCGCGCTGCCGGAAGGCACCGTGAAGTCGCGGATCAATCGCGGCCGCCTCGAACTGGCGCGCCAGCTGAAGCGGCTGCAGGACAAGCAGCCCGCGCTGCGTCGCCGACGGAGTAAGAAATGAACCTCACGACCGAAACCTCGAATGGCGTGGCCGTCGTCCGCATCGGCGAGTCGCGCCTCATGTATCCGCTGCTGTCGGAGTTCTCGAACGCCGTCACCCAGCTCATCGCCTCCGGCACGCAGAAGGTCGTCGTCGACCTGTCGTCGGTCGGCTACGTCGACAGCGCCACGATCGGGTGCCTGATGGACCTCTACCGTCAGGCCAACGCGGCCGGCGGCGCGCTGAAGCTCGCCGGCGTGCAGAAGCGGGTCGAGACGATGCTGACGATGACCGGCGCCCAGAATTTCATCGAGGTACACCCCGACGAACCAAGCGCCGTCAAAAGCTTCGGAGCGTAGCGATGCGCACGATCAAGATGACCAACGGCACCCCTCTCGCGCTCGACGGCGACCTGCTGTCGATCATCGAATCGCTCTACGTCGAGGTGACCGCCAAGCGCGAGCTCGAACGCACCTTCGAGGACATGGTGCGCGAGATCCAGCACCTGATCGATCAGATGAACGGCGACGAGCGGAACCAGTACCTCGCCGAAAGCCTGTTCCTGAACACCGTCTCGTACGAGAACGAACGCCTCGGCTCGTACATGAAGAAGCTGAGAAAGAAGGCCTGAGGCCGCGAAGCCCCCGAAGCCTTGAAGCCTTGAAGCCTTGAAGCCCTGAAGCCCTGAAGCCTTGAAGCCCTGAAGCCCTGAAGCCCCTGTGTGTCCCTGAACTTCCTCGCCACCCGCTTCACCTGTTCCTGGCCGTGGAGCACGCTCGTGCTGCTCTGCGACGGCCGGATCGTGTGCGGCTGCGCAGACCCCTACGCGAAACGGGTACTCGGAGACACCAGGACCGAATCGGTGTCAGGAGTCTGGCGCGGTGAGCGTGCCGCCGCGCTGCGCACGGACCTGAACGCGGGCGGCTCGAAATTCTGCGGCGACTGTCCGCTGAAGCTGCCGCTGAAGAAAGACGACGTCCCGCCGCAGCGCGCGCTCGACGTGGCGCCCCTGCCGTCGCGGCTGTACATCGAATGCACCGCGGCCTGCAACATCTCGTGCGCGCAAGCCTGCTGTGCCCCCGAGACCGGCATCACGCGCACACGTCAAGCCGGCATGCTCGATTTCGAGCTTTTTCGCCGAGTGGTGGACGAGGCGGGGCCGTCGCTGGGACGCATCGACTTCTTCAACTACGGCGAAACGTTCCTGCACAAGCGCGCGATCGAGATGTGCGAGTACATCAAGTCGCGCTTCCCGCACATTTATCTCTACACGAGCACCAACGGGCTGGCGTTCACCGAGGACCAGGCGCGCCGGCTGGTGCACTCGGGCATCGACGAGGTCACCTTCTCGATCGACGGCGCGACCCCCGAAAGCTACGCCGTCTATCGCCGGCGCGGCGACTTCGCCAAGGCGATCCGGAATCTGCGCGCCGCGGTCGAGGAGAAGCGGCGCGGCGGCCGCGACGTGCCGTTCATCAACTGGCGCTACATCCTGTTCACGCACAACGACAGCGCCGAGGAGATGCAGCGCGCCCGCGGCCTGGCGGCCGAGATCGGCGTCGATCGCCTGTGCTGGGAGCTGACCGATCACCCGGAAGACATGTACTCGCGGCGCTTCCTGCCGGGGACGCCGGAGCTCGCCGCGATCAAACACGAAATCTGGGACGACAACAATCTGGGCAACGCCATCCCGGGCGCGACGCCGCGCGCGGAAATCCATGTCCGCGGCGCCGTACCCCGCGTGCCGATCGTGGCGCGCGCCGGACGGACCCTCTCGATCACCGCGAACGTCCGCAACGCGTCGGCGCGGCCGTTCCCGGCACAGGCGAGTTACGGCCGGCGGCTGGTCCGGCTCGGCGCGCAGCTGTGCGCCCCCGACGGCACCCTCATCGACCGCGACTTCGAACGCGCCTGGCTGCCCGATCACCTGCAGCCGCACGCCGCCGTCACCATCCCGATGCGGCTCACGGCGCCCGACAAGCCGGGACGCTATCAGTTGAAATTCGATCTGGTGAGCGAAGGGATCGACTGGTTCGAGGCGTGCGGATCCCCTACCACGACCAAGACGCTGATCGTGTGGTAGGGGTCCGCCCGCTGCTTGGGTGGCGGGCCTGAAGGCCCGCCCTACATTCGGATTTGACTAGGCTTCGACCGGCGTCTTGATCACGGCGCCGTGTTTTTCCGCGCGCGACGGCGCCGGGATTGCCTCCATCCCTCCCGTGTGCAGGTACGCTTCCTCCCCGTGCATCGTGACGTCGAGGCCCTCGACTTCATCGTCCGCGGCTGCGCGCAGCGGCATCACGAGCGCGATCGCCTTCAGAATGACGAAGCTCATCGTGCCGCTGTAGAGAATCGCGGTGCCGACCGCGAGCGCCTGGATGCCGACCTGGCCGACGTTCCCGGCGATGGCGCCATCGAACACGCCGTTGATTGCCTTCTGCGCGAAGACACCGGTCAGGATCGCGCCGACCGTTCCGCCGACCCCATGGGCGGCGACGACGTCGAGTGAATCGTCGAGCGAGGTCCGGGCGCGGATGATCAGCGCGAAATAGCTCGGGAGTGCCGCGATCGCTCCCAGAAGCAGGCCGTACATCGGACTCACGAATCCGGCGGCCGGTGTGATCGCCACCAGTCCGACGACGATCGCGGTGGCGCACCCGACGGCGGTGGGCTTGCCCGAGCGCATCAGATCGAGGAACGTCCACATCACCAGCGTTCCAGCCGGCGCCAGCATGGTCGTGACGAACGCCAATCCGGCAATCGGGCTGGCCGCGAGCGCGCTGCCGGCGTTGAACCCGAACCAGCCGAACCAGAGCAGGCCGGCGCCAAGCAGCACGGTGGGAATGTTGTGCGGCAGAATCGAGGCCTTGCCGTAATCCGAGCGCTTGCCGACGACGATGGCGGCGACGAACGCGGCGATGCCCGCATTCACGTGGACGACGGTGCCGCCGGCGAAGTCCCAGGCGCCGAGATCCGCAAGCCATCCTCCGCCCCACACCCAGTGCGCGAGCGGCGCGTACACGAGCACCGACCACAACGAGATGAAGACGATATACGCCTTGAAGTTCATGCGTTCGACGACCGCACCCGAGATGAGGGCGGCGGTGATGATGCAGAACGTCGCCTGGAATGCCATGTAGAGCGCGTGCGGGATCGTCAGCGCGACGATCGCCCCCTTCTCACTGAGATCGACGCCCCTGAGAAACGCGAACGAGAGATCGCCCAGCCAGTTCGATCCGGGACTGAGCGCCAGGCTGTATCCAATCAGCGCCCACAGCACGCCGACGAACCCTAATGAGATGAAACTCATCATCATGGTGTTCAGCGCGTTCTTCGTGCGCACGAGGCCCCCGTAGAAGAAGGCCAGTGCGGGCGTCATCAGCAGGACCAGCGCGGTGGAGATCAGCATCCAGGCGGTATCGGCTTGGTTCATGTGCACCTCTCGCGAATTCCGGGCATAGGGTGGATCGAGCGCATGTCGAGTGTCTGTCGCCGGTATCAAGAACGGCGCCAACGCACGGCGACACTCGGGTGCGGATTTCCCTGCAAAACTGCGCATCCGTCGCGTCAGCCGCCACCGCAAACGAACGGGATTGTCGGATGGGCTGGTGACAAAGCGACAATTTTGTAGTGAATTTGCTTCCTCCCGACAGGCCGGATCGACCATTGCGCGGCATTGAGAAGACATTTTTGTCTCTCTGGCAACGCGGACTCCAATAATGTCGGGGACGGGTCTGAAGCGCGGCGAAGCAGAGACCCGCAGTGGAGGTTGCCGGCGGACTTGACACGTGAAGCTTCGCGTCGTTATGTCTTTGGACCGTGTCGGAGCGTGTCGCTCCTATGCTCCTTTCGTCCGGTCGCGGGCCGCGCGACCCAGCTTGGTCCCCCTTCTTCGCTCGGAGGTTTCCATGTCGACGCTACGCCGCGCCTTCGCAGTCCTCTTCGTCTCTGCCGCCGTCGCTACTCGTGTCCTCGTCGCCGACCCCACCCTCGGAGGCGGTCCTCAACAAGTCAGCAGTGAGCTCTCGTCGTCCGCCTGCGGCAACGGGAAGGTCCAGGCTTCGAAAGGAGAGGTCTGCGACGATGGCAACAACGTGAGCGGCGACGGCTGCTCCGCCGACTGCCGTTCCCTGGAGACCTGCGGCAATGGCACCGTCGACGCCGCCGAGGGCGAGCAGTGCGACACCTCCGGACAGACCACCACCTGCAACGCCGACTGCACCGTCGCGTTCTGCGGCGACGGCAAGGTCAACTCCGCGCGGGGCGAGTCCTGCGACACCGCTGGCCCTTCGCCGACATGCAATGTCTTCTGCCGGGTGCCCGCGTGCGGAAACGGCATCGTCGACACGTCGTCGGAGCAGTGCGACGACGGAAACGCCATCGACAACGATGGCTGCACCAACCAGTGTCAGTACAGTTGCGGGCTCTGAGCGCTCGAGGGGAGCGTCGCGGTACGCTTCCCGGCATACGAACCTCCGCACGATCTGCCGCGTGATCGGCGCGTGCTTCCGTAGTCAATGACCGCTGCCACCGTTATCCTTGCGGCTTTGCCGCTGTTCGGGCGGGAACCGCCGGCGTTGCCGGTGGGCGCGTGCGGGACGGAGCTCACCGCCGCGAATGCGGCACTTGCCCGCATCCCGCAGCTCGATCGCGACCGCCTCGCACGAGGCGTGAAACGCGCGACCGTGCTGTTCCGCTTCCGCCGGACGAGAGAAGCGATACAGCAGATCGACCGTGTTCACATCCGGCTCGCGGGGACGTGGGGCCAGCGCGTTCCGGCCGACGTCCGCCAGGAGACGCTGAAGGCGATTGCCGCGTTTCGGGGCTGCATCTCGACCGCTCGTCCTCCGGCGTTCGCCACGGTAACGGTGCGCACGTTCAAAGAGGACGAGACCAAGCCCGACAACCGCGGGCAGCACGCCGGCGCGGGCGTGCTCGTCCGGGTCGAGGATGAACCCGTCGGCCGTACCCGCCGCGGCGGAACGCTCACCGCGCAGGTCCCCTCCGGGCCCGTCCTGGTTACCGCGATCATCCCGCCCGGCCAGTTCGGATACGAATTGGTGACCTTGCGCGCCGGAGGCGCTGCGACCGTATTCCTCGTGCTGCAGAGCGATGCGGAACCGGGCGAAGAGATCGATGTCGATCTAATGGAGGCCGAGGACGATGTGCTTCAGCACACGGTGAAGTCGTTCACGCTGCGGTTGACCCATGACGAAATGGCCGTGCCCGTCACGCGCGTCGAGGAAGTAAAGGCGTTGACACCTGAAGGCACAACGGCGAACTATCTCGACGAGGGCCTGTTTACCATCAGGAATGGCGCTGTGGTCGCAAATGACGTCACGCGCGTGCTCGCCGCGCTCGGTGCACATGGCGCGCCGATCGTTCTCCGGGTTTCGGCGAGCGGCAAGGACCAGTTGGTCTACTACGGCACCGTTGCGTTTCGGATTGAGTAGTGTGGCCGCTCGTCGCGAGCGAGCTGTGAGCTGTGTGTCATGGCCGGCGCCCGGTTCAAACCGGCTCGCGGGCAGGCCCCGCCGCCGGTTTTGAGACGGGATTTCAGCCGCGGAGCGAAGTCAGTTCGCGAGGCGCGCGGCGGCCGCGGGCTGCCCGCCGGAACGCCGCCGATCGCGAGGCCGCGCTGGCGCACCGGAAGGTGGCGCATCTGCTCTGCGGAGCGAAGGCGCGACGTAGCGTTTGTCCGGAGTCCTGTGGCGCGACGTATTGTTTTGAGACCAAACTAGGAGACCGGAATGCGTGCTTCCGTACTGCTGTCTGTTCTCGGCCTTCTCGCGCTGGCAGCCGGATGTGACAAGGCCCCCACCGGGCCCAGCAGTTCTGCATCACCCGCTCCGGGTGCAGGCGGACAGCGGTCTACCGGTCCCATCGCCTTCGTGAGCGACCGCGACGGAACAGACCAGATTTACCTGGCCAACGAAGATGGCTCGGCGGTCACACGTCTCACCGACGGCGCGATGCCGACATGGTCGAGAGATGGACAGAGGCTCGCCTTCTACAAGGCGCGCGAGATCTATGTGATCAACGTAAACGGCTCCGGTCTGAGGCGGGTCGCTGGTGGATGGGAGCCGGACTGGTCGCCTGACGGGCGATTGATCGCCTTCCGAGACCCAACGTTCTCAATCAGCGCGATCGACGCGAATGGTTCGAACGGCCAGATGCTGTATCAGAGCAGGTACGGAGCGTTCGCGCCGGCCTGGTCGCCCGATGGACGGCGGATCGTGTTCTCCGTCGGCACATTCGTCGACGACGGGATGGGGCTGTGGGTGATGAACGAGGACGGCTCCGATGTCCGTAACATCGGCCCCAACGACGCATGGGAACCCGTCTGGTCGCCGGATGGCTCGGAAATCGCGTTCATGACGCACGCGGGGATTGGGGTCGTGCACGCAGACGGTTCCGGCCGACGGCTGCCCGTGGCGGGTCAGTTCACCGACGGCCTGGACTGGACACCCGATGGGCGCCTGATATTCACGAAGTCCCCATCGGGCGCGCCGAACGCACCGCGTCGGCGAATCTTCGTCAGCAATGGCGGTATCGAGCAGCAGCTGATCCCCGAGGCGGCGTCTCCGGCGCATCCAACCTACAGCGACAGCCAGGCCACATGGCGGCGGTAATGTAGCGAGAGCTTCGCCCTCGTAACGTGTTGTTTATCGGATTAGGACGGACCGTCAGTTGGCGAGGCGTGCCGCGGCGGCCGCGGGGCTGCCTGCCGGAACACCCATGACCGCCGAATCCGCCGGCGTCTCCACGAGCCGCCAGGCGTCGGCCTCTTCGAGGATCCGTGCCGCAAACGCCGTGTGCAGCGCGTGGCCCCCGCGGTGCGCGACGAGGTGGCCGACGACGGAGTAGCCGACGAGCGAGAGATCGCCGATGACGTCGAGGATCTTGTGGCGGACGAATTCGTCCTCGAACCGCAGCGCGTTGTTGAGCACGCCGGTTTCGCCCAGTACGATCGCGTTGTCGAGCGAACCGCCGAGCGCGAGGCCGCGCTGCCGCAGCGTCTCGACTTCCTTCAGGAATCCGAAGGTCCGCGCCGGGGCGATCTCCTCGACGAAGCTCTCCTCGGTAATCCGCATCGTCCGCGACTGGTGCCGCAGGAGCGGATGATCGAAGCTGATGCTGTAAGTCACCTTGAAGTGGTCCGACGGATAGAGCGCGATGCGCTTGTCGCCTTGCGCCAGCGAGATCGGACGCAGAACTTTGAGGTAGCGCCGCGGCGTCTGCAGCCGCTTGATGCCCGCCTCGTTCACGAGGTACACGAAGGGCGCCGCGCTGCCGTCCATGATCGGCACTTCGGGGCTGTTCAACTCAACGATCGCGTTGTCGATCCCCAGCGCGGTCAGGGCCGCGAGCAGGTGCTCCACCGTCTCGACGGACACGGCTTCGCGCGTCAGCCCGGTCTGATACTGGATCCCCCCGAGATGCGTGACCGTCGCGGGGATCTCGAGGCCGCCGAGATCCGCGCGCTGGAAACGAATCCCGAAATCCGCCGGCGCCGGCTTGAGCGACAGCGTGACTTTGTTGCCGGAATGAAGCCCGATTCCGGTGCACGACACAGAACGACGAAGAGTTCGCTGAGCGCTCATGACCTCTCTGATGGCACCTGGGAGAGCCGCATCGAGCTCAGCAAAGCATCTGCCACGCCAACTCCGCCGTGGGAAAAATCTTTAAGTCCTTTAAAGACTATTGTTTGAAGTATGCGAATCGACGGGGATGGCTGTCGATCCGCGAAACGCTGTGGCCGGGCAACCACAGATTTGTCGAGGGAAAGTGTGGCTCTGTTACCACAGTCCCGAAGTCCGATCGGAGCGCTCACGTGCCTCCTCACGACGCCGCCTGCGCCGGCGGCGACCCCAGAATGCCCGCCAGGAACCGTCCTGTAAACGATTCTCGGCTCCTTGCGACTTCTTCAGGAGTCCCTGTCGCGACGATGCGCCCCCCGCCTTCGCCTCCCTCGGGCCCGAGGTCGATGACGTAATCGGCCGATTTGATGACGTCCAGATTGTGCTCGATGATTACAACCGTGTTCCCCTGATCGACCAGCTTGTTGAGCACGTCGAGCAGCTTGTGGGTGTCCTCGAAGTGGAGGCCGGTCGTGGGCTCGTCGAGGATGTAGAGCGTCCGTCCCGTTCCGCGGCGCGAGAGCTCTTTCGCCAGCTTCACGCGCTGCGCCTCCCCGCCGCTCAACGTCGTCGCCGACTGACCGAGCTCGATGTAGCCGAGGCCGACGTCCTGCAGCGTCCGCAGCTTGTTGGCGATCGGCGGGAAATTCTCGAGGAGCGGCAGCGCCTGATCGACGGTCAGGTCGAGCACGTCGGCGATCGACTTGCCGCGGTATTTGATTTCGAGCGTCTCGCGGTTGTAGCGGCGCCCCTTGCACTGCTCGCACGTGACGTACACGTTCGGCAGGAAGTGCATTTCGATGGCGATGACGCCGTCCCCCTGGCAGGCCTCGCAGCGTCCGCCTTTGACATTGAAGGAGAACCGTCCCGGACGGAACCCGCGCGTCTTGGCATCGGGCAGCATCGCGAAGAGCTCGCGGATGAACGTGAAGAGTCCGGTGTAGGTGGAGGGGTTCGAGCGCGGCGTGCGTCCGATCGGCGACTGGTCGATCTGAATGACCTTGTCGACCAGATCGATCCCCTCCATCGCGGTGTGCGCACCCGGTTCGTCCGCGGCGCGGTAGAGCGTGCGGGCGAGCGCCTTGTAGACGATGTCGTTGATCAGCGTCGACTTGCCCGAGCCGCTGACACCGGTCACCGTGGTCAGCACACCGAGCGGCAGCGCGACGTCGATGTCCTTGAGATTGTTCTCGCGCGCCCCTTTGATGACGATCTGTCCGCGAGTCGCGGGACGACGGGTTCGCGGCGTCTCGATGGCGCGCTCCCCGCGCAGGTAGGCGCCGGTCAGGGAGCCGTGGCCGTCCTGGAGGAGCCGGGCGGGCGTCCCCTGGAAGATGACCGTGCCGCCATGCTCGCCCGCGCCGGGGCCGAGGTCGATGACGTAGTCGGCCGTACGGATGGTCTCTTCGTCGTGTTCGACGACCACGACGGTGTTTCCCAGGTCGCGAAGCCGCCCGAGCGTGGAGAGCAGCGCCCGGTTGTCGCGCTGGTGCAGACCGATTGAGGGTTCGTCGAGCACGTACAACACGCCGGTGAGGTTCGAGCCGATCTGCGTGGCGAGGCGGATTCGCTGCCCTTCGCCGCCGGACAACGTCGCCGCGCTGCGGCCGAGCGTCAGGTAGCCGACCCCGACATCGTTGAGGAACCGCAGCCGATCGCGGATCTCGCGCATGATGCGGCTCGCGATCATCGCTTCCCGGTCGGTCAGCTCCAGCGTCTCGAAGACCCGGACCGCTTCCGAGATCGCCAGGTTCACGTATTCCGAGATCGTGCGTCCCTTGACGCGGACAGCGCGGCTCTGGGCCTTCAGCCGCTCGCCCGCGCAGGCGGGACACGGCCGCAGCGCGCGATACGGCTCGAGGTTTTCCTGTTCGAGCCAGGTGCCTTCCTCGTAGCGGCGGCGCAGGTTCGGCACCAGCCCCTCGAATCCCGCGCCGAACGGATCTTTCGCCTCCCCCTTCTTCGATTTCCGATCCTCGGCGCGGCGCCCGCCGGCAGCGCCGAAGAACAGCACGTCGCGGACCTTCTTCGACAGCCTGCGGAACGGGATCGCGAGATCGATCCCGAAGGTGCGGCTCAACGAGCTGAGCGCCTCGCGCACCAGCTTCCGGTCTCCCTTCGCCCAGGGCACGATCGCGCCGTCCTGCAGCGACAGCGATTCGTCGGGGACGAGCCGCGCCGGGTCGAAGTCGTACACCGCGCCGAGGCCCTGGCAGTCGGGGCAGGCGCCGTGCGGCGAGTTGAACGAGAACGCCCGCGGCGTCATCTCCGGCATGCTCACGCCGCAGTAGGTGCAGGCGAGGCGGCGCGAGAACAAGCGATCGCCGCTGTCGAGCGTGTTGATGATGACGATGTCGTCGGCGAGGTTCAGCGCGATCTCGACCGACTCGGTCAGCCGGCGCTCGATGCCCCCCTTCAGCACCAGCCGATCGACGACGACGTCGATGGTGTGGTTGCGGCGCCGATCGAGCTTGATGTCCTCGTCGAGCGAGCGCAGCTGGCCGTCGACGCGGACCTTGGTGAACCCGCGCGTGCGCAGGTTCGCCAGCTCCTTCTTGAACTCCCCTTTTCTGCCGCGGACGATCGGCGCGAGCACGTTGATCCGCTCGTCGTTGGGCGAGAGCATCACCATGTCGATGATGCGCTCGAGCGACTGCGACGCAATCGCCCGGCCGCACAGGTGGCAGTGCGGCGTGCCGATGTTCGCGAAGAGGAGGCGCAGGTAGTCGTAGATCTCGGTGACGGTGCCGACCGTGGAGCGCGGGTTCGACCCGGTCGTCTTCTGCTCGATGGCAATCGCCGGGGAGAGGCCGTCGATGAGATCGACGTCCGGCTTTTCCATCTGCTCGAGGAACTGCCGCGCGTACGACGACAGCGACTCGACGTAGCGCCGCTGTCCCTCCGCGTAGATCGTGTCGAAGGCGAGCGACGACTTACCGGACCCTGACAGGCCGGTGATGACCACCAGCTGGTCGCGTGGCAGATCGACGTCGATATTCTTAAGGTTGTGAACGCGCGCGCCGCGTACAGCAATCCAGTCGTGGGCCATGCTTACGGTCGGACATTTCGAGGGGAACCCAAACAGCTCATTTTACTCGCCCTTCAGCTGACGAAGCCAGCTCAGCCAGTCCCCCGCCACTTTGACGCGCCGGATGCTTCCATCTATTAATGCGGCTGCCGCTGTGGTTCCGGGTGTCAAGGAGAGCCGCGTATGCGCCGCACAGCACTGGTTCTGATTCTGCTGTGGTCGATTGCGTGTGGGAGGACGGGACGCTCACCAACCAACCCGACGCCGCCGACGCAGCAAGCCAATCGCGCTCCCGTCATCGCCGGCATGACCGCAAGCGCGGGCTTTGCCGTCGCCCAGCTCACGACGGTCAGCTATGCGGCCTCGGCCACCGATCCTGATGGCGACAGCCTTACCTATACGTGGGACTTCGGGGACGGCACCAGCGCAACCGGCGCCGCCGTCGTCCACACCTACGGCAACGTGTCCGGAGAGCGCTCGACGCGCCTGACCGTCTCCGATGGCCGAGGAGGCAGCGCCAGTGACACGCGTCCCGTGACGGTAGGGAACCTCGGCGGGTTATGGGAAGGCACGACCGGCCCGTTGGGAGGTCCGTACTGGACGATGTCGCTGTCTCTGTCTCAGGGTGTCAACGGGGCGGCAACGGGGAGCTGCGTCGCCACGGGGCCGTCTGCCGTCGAACGGTTCGGGGGAAATCTGGATCCGGCCGCGCAGAACGGCATCGATGCGGACGGGCGTGTCGTTTTGCGCTGCAAGTCCTACGGGAACGTCGATGTCTTCCGGATCGAAGGAGTCATGGGCCATGACACCGGCAACCAGATCTTGGGCGAGGTGTTCGGCCCTGGTTTCAACGGGAATGTGATCGTGTTTACGCGGGTGTTCCGGTGACTCGCGCCCGTCGCCGATCGATGAACGGACGCTACCCGGTCCGGATGCGGCTCTTTCTGAAGCCGTAGACGAAGTAGAAGACCAGCCCGAGCGCCAGCCAGATGCCGAACCGCTCCCATGCCGAGCGCGGCAGCCCGATCATGATGAAGAGACAGCCGGCGGTCGACAGCAGCGTGACCGCCCACACCAGCGGAACACGGAACGGCCGCGGCCGGTCCGGATCCGTGTAGCGCAGCACCAGCACGCCGATGCTGACCAGGATGAACGCGGACAGCGTGCCGATGTTCGTCAGATCGTAGGTCTCGGCCGCATCGCCGACGAGCGACCAGGTGGCGACGAAGATGCCGGTCAAGAGCGTGGTGATGTGCGGAATCTTCGTCCGGGGATGGATCTTTGCCGCCCACTGCGGCAGCAGGCCGTCGCGCGCCATGGCGAAGAAGATCCGCGGCTGCCCGTACTGGAACACGAGCAGCACCGCCGACATCGACACCGCGGCGCCGAGCGCGACGATCCAGCCGACCGCGTTGAAGCCGGCCAGCTGCAGGGCGCGCGCCAGCGGATCGGCGACCGCGAGCTGCGTGTACGGCACCATGCCGGTGAGCACGACGCCCACGATGACGTAGATGACCGTGCAGATCGCCAGCCCGCCGAGAATTCCGATCGGCAGATTGCGCTGCGGGTTGACGGTCTCCTCCGCCGCCGTCGAGATCGCGTCGAATCCGATATAGGCGAAGAACACGATCGCGGCTCCCTGATGGATGCCGGTGAAGCCGTTCGGCGCGAACGGGTGATAGTTCGCGGCGTGCAGATGCGTCGCGCCGACCGCGACGAACAGCGCCAGCGCGAGCAGCTTGATCACGACCATGATGTTGTTCGCCCGCGCGCTCTCCTTCGCGCCCTGGAGCAGCAGCACGGTGATGAGCATCACGATGGCGAACGCCGGCACGTGGACGAGGATCGGAATCCCGGCGACGCGCGGCGCGCTCTGCAGCAGGCCGTGCACCGCCGGATCCGCGCTGAGCAGCGCCGTCCGGTACCCCGTCGTCAGCCACGCCGGCAGCTCGACGCTGAACCCCTTCAACAGCGTGTTGAAGTAATCGCCCCACGAGATCGCGACGGCGACGTTGCCCACCGCGTATTCGAGAATCAGATCCCACCCGATGATCCACGCGACGAGCTCGCCCAGCGTGGCGTAGGAATAGGCATAGGCGCTGCCCGCCTGCGGGATCATCGCGGCGAGCTCGGCGTAGCACAGCGCCGCGAGCGCGCACGCGGCGCCCAGCAGCAGGAAGGAAAACACCAGCGCCGGTCCGGCGCCGTAGCGGATGATCACGCCGTCCGGCCCAACCTGGCCCGCCGCCGCCGTCCCGATGGCGCCGAAGATGCCCGCGCCGATCACCGCGCCAATCGCCAGCATCACCAGATCGCCGGCGCCGAGCACGCGCTTCAGCGTATGCGCTTCGTCGGGGATCAGCTCCGCGATCGGCTTGCGGCGGAACAGCTGGTTCATGAACGTCCCTCTGCGAATCTGTAGACCGTGTCGCTCGATGCCAGCACGAATCCGCCGGAGGGATCGAAGGCCAGACCGATCAGCGCGCCGCCCGCGATCATCTGCTCCGCCACGACGGTGCCGCCGGCCTCCACCCGCAAGCGATACACACCGCTCGCTCCGGCCAGCGCGTCGACGACGTGGAGATCGCCGCGCGGATCGAACGCGAGCCCCTGCGGCCGCCCGAACCCTTCGTAGAACACCGCGACCTCGCCGTCCGGCGACACCCGGTAGACGGAATCGCGCGCGGCGAGCGTGGGCGCCGTGACGTACAACCAGCCGTCGGGGCCGAAGGCAAGATGAAACGCCGCGACGCTGGTCGGGATCGACGCGAACACCGTGGCTCGCCCGTCGCGCACGCGCAGGATCGATCCGGATCGATCGCCGACGTAGAGCGTGCCATCCTCCGCGAAGGCGATCCCGCATGCAACGCCGAGGTCGGACGCGACGGCCTCCGTCGATCCGTCTTTCTCCACGCGATGCACGCTGCCGTCGAAGCGGCTCGAGACGTAGAGCGCGCCGTCGGGACCGAAGGCGAGCGACGTCGGATTGGCGAGGTCGGACACGAACGGCTCGCGCGAGCCGTCGGGCCGGACCATGAATATCGCGACCGGCCCCTGCTGTCCGCGCGATCCGCTGAAGGTCACGTAGACGTTGCCGGCGGCATCGACCGCGGGGCTGTCGACCTGGTGCAGACCGGTCGCCAGCGGTGCGCCGATCTCGACGTACGCGGTTTCCCCCGGCACGTCTTCCAGGCGGACGGGACTATGTCCGCCATTCAGGCCCGCCGGGACGATCGCGGCAAGTTGCGTGGACGAGGCCGAGGCCAGGCGGGCGAAGACGCCGCCAATCAGGACGCGCGGCAGGACGGGATCGACGCCGAACCCGGTGCCGTCGATGACGACCCGTCCGCCTTCCACGGCCCAGAGAGGACGGACCGCGGAAATGCGTGGCGAGCTGGGTTTTGTCATCGAGATGTGTAGAGCGTGGTGGGTTGCTGCTGCGTCGCTGTCAGGCTCGGTGGTGCCGGCCGTCAGCCGGCCCGGCTCCGGTGGCGCCGGCCCTCCCCTTCGCCAAGCTCAGGGCAGGCAGCCGGCCGCCAATCAACTCTCGTCCAGTTCCATGTTCCAGTAGAAGTAATCGCGCCAGCTGTCCGGGGCGTTCTTGAGGCCGACGGTGATCCGGATTGCCGGCGCCTTCTCGGGACGCTTCGGAACTCGTATCAGGTGCATGCCGGCTTCCGCCGGCGTCCGGCCGCCCTTCCGGCGGTTGCAGCTGATACAGCACGTCACGATGTTTTCCCAATCCTTGCGGCCGCCCTGGGCGACCGGCACCACATGATCGAAGGTAAGCTCCGACGTCGGGAACACGTCGCCGCAGTACTGACACGAATGATCGTCGCGTGCGTAAATATTCGCGCGGGAAAATGGCACGTAGTCGATGTTGCGCTTAATCTTGATGTAGCGCAGCAGCCGGATGACCGACGGGAGTTTGAAGCTGAACGAAACCGACCGCACTTCGCGGTCGTACACCGAGATGACCTCGACCTTCCCCTGGCACCAAAGGGTCATGGCCTTCTGCCAGTGGACGACCTTGAGGGGCTCGTACGTGGCGTTGAGGAGGAGCGTCTGCTCCATAATCGTTGAGCCATTGTGCCCGACGGATCGCGGACTGTCAAGGATTCGCAGGCATAACAGGATTGTTTGCAGTAGTTTGGCGCGGTCTAGAGACCGCGGCCCACGGGAAATCCGTTCCGTAGGGTGGGGTCTGACCCCGCCACCGGGTGG
>JBKPLP010000040.1:0-4518 GCA_046731735.1 Acidobacteriota bacterium | reverse complement strand
TCGAGTACTGGCTGCTGCGGCTGCAGGGCGTGTACCCATCACTGACGTCATGCGCGGGCTGCGCCGAACCGCTCCTCGGCGGCGCGGTGATGCCGCCGCGCGACGATCTGTTCCTGTGCCGAACGTGCGCCCCGGCGGGCGGCACACCGGTTGGCATCGACGCGCTGAAGTTCCTCAAGGCCGCCGGTGGCACGGCGCCCGATCGGATCGACACGCTGCCGCTGCAGCCGCGCGCGGCGCGCGAGCTCGAGATGCTGCATCGCCGGCTGTTGCATCTGCATCTTGAAAAGGAATTGAAGTCCGCCCGGGTGCTGCGCGAAATGCGCCACGCCCGGTAAC
Source organism: Acidobacteriota bacterium (assembly GCA_046731735.1). Taxonomy (GTDB): domain Bacteria; phylum Acidobacteriota; class Vicinamibacteria; order Vicinamibacterales; family 2-12-FULL-66-21; genus JALZOC01. The sequence goes on along the minus strand of JBKPLP010000040.1, from coordinate 4,179 downwards.
CCGAATGGTCACGCTGCAACAACTGATCTTCAAGCTCTCGGAATTCTGGGCCTCCCGCGGCTGCCTGCTTCAGCAGCCGCTGGACATCGAGATGGGCGCCGGCACGATGCACCCGGAGACATTTCTTCGCGTGCTCGGTCCCGCGCACTGGAACGTCGCCTACGTGCAGCCCTCGCGGCGTCCGGCCGATGGGCGATTCGGCGAGAACCCGAACCGTCTGTTCAAGCATCAGCAGTTCCAGGTGATCCTCAAGCCGGCGCCCGACGAGGTCCAACAGCTGTACTTGCAGAGTCTCGAGGCGTGCGGCATCGATCTCCGTGCCCACGACGTCCGCTTCGAGGAAGACAACTGGGAATCACCGACGCTCGGTGCATGGGGCATCGGATGGCAGGTATTGTTCGACGGTCAGGAGATCACGCAGTTCACCTATTTCCAGCAGGCGGGAGGGGTCGACCTCGCGCCGATCTCCGTCGAACTCACCTACGGCATCGAGCGCTTTGCCATGGCGCTGCAGGACGTCGACAACGTATTCGATTTGGAGTGGGCGCCGGGCGTGACCTATCGCGACGTGCGCCACCGCGACGAGGTGGAACAGTCGAAGTACGCGTTCGGGCACGTCGCCATGCCCAAGGATCAATTGAACGCGCTGCACCGCGATCTCTTCGATAAGTACTACCTGCTGGCGCAGACGCTGCTCGCCAGCGACCTCGCGCTGCCGGCGCTCGACTACTGCCTGAAGTGTTCGCACATGTTCAACCTGCTCGATGCGAGCGGCGGCCTTGGGGTGACCGAGCGGACCGCCTACATCCTGCGAGTGCGGCAGCTGGCGGTGGCGATCGCGAAGCATTGGGTCGGCGAAGCCGCATAACCATGATTGCCAGAATTGCCACAATCGCCGGAATTGCCAGAGTCGCCGGAATTGCCAGAGTCGCCGGAATTGCCAGAGTCGCCGGAATTGATCCGGGCAATTGTGGCAATTCTGCCAATTACGGCGTTTATGGCCATCGACTAGATGGATAGAGAGCTCCTGCTCGAAATCGGCGTCGAGGAGCTGCCGGCGTCGTGGCTGCCGGGTCTGACGCGGCAGCTCGCCGAGCGGCTTGGTGCCCGGTTGACCGAATTCCGCATCAGCGCCGGTGCGCCAGTCGAGAGCTACAGCACGCCGCGCCGCCTGACCGCGCGCGTCGGGAAGATCGCGGAACGGCAGGAGGATCTCGAGGAGACGATCAGCGGCCCCCCGGTGTCCGCAGCGGTTGGTCCCGACGGAAACCCGACGCCGGCGGGGCTCGGATTTGCGAAGAAGCAAGGGGTGCCATTCGAGGGCCTGACCCGGCTCAAGACCGCGAAAGGTGAATATCTCGCCTATCAGAAGCGTCAACGCGGCAAGAGCGCCGTCGACACGCTGCCCGAGCTCCTCGTCGGCCTGCTGCGCGATCTATCGTTTCCCAAACAGATGCACTGGGACGCGAAGCTCGACGACGGCCGGGGGGAGTTTCTGTTCGGCCGCCCGATTCGCTGGCTGCTCTTTCTCTACGGCGGCCGCGTGGTCCCTTTCACCATCGGCCGCACACCCGGCGCGGCGGGATCGCAGGTGCTCGACGTCGAATCGGGCGCGTTGACCTACGGTCATCGGTTCCTCACGACCAGCGGGCGCGCGGGGCGCTCGATCAAAGTGCGGAGCTTCGACGAGTATGCGGCGCGACTGTCGGAGCATTTCGTCATCATTTCCCACGCGGAGCGGCGCGATCGGATCGCCCGCGAGCTCGAATCGCACGCCCGGCGACTCGGTGGGCGAGTGCATCTGAAGGCACACGCGGATCTCATCGACGAAGTTGCCGATCTGGTCGAGTATCCGGGCGTCGTCGCCGGGTTCTACGACCGCGGGTTTCTCGATCTGCCCCACGAAGTGCTCGCGACCACCCTCGTTCATCACCAACACTACTTTCCCGTCGTCACGGAGAAGGGCGATCTGAAGGAGGCGTTCCTGGCGGTCGTCAACACCCAGCCGTCCGACGAGCGCGTGATTGCGAAGAACGCCGAACGCGTCGTGACGGCGCGGCTTCGAGACGCGCGTTTCTTCTGGGAGTCGGATCGCAAAACGACGCTCGAGTCGCGGCTCGATCGGCTGCATACGCTGCAGTTCCACAAGAAGCTCGGCAGCTATCGCGACAAGGCGCAACGCGTGTCCGAGCTCGCCGAGTGGATCGCCGGCGAGGCGTTCGGTCACCCGCAGGATGCCGCCGCGGCGAAGCAGGCGGGTCTGCTTGCGAAGTCGGATCTCACCAGCGAGATGGTGTTCGAGTTCACCGAGCTGCAGGGCACGATGGGCGGGATCTACGCACGGCACGAAGGGCTGCCGGAGCAGGTCTGGAAAGCCATCTACTACCAGTACTTGCCGATCGGCGTCGAAGCGGATGCGCCTCCCTCGCGCGACCAGCTGGGCGCCGCCGCGGTTTCGTGGGCGGCGGTTTCGCTCGCCGACAAGCTCGATACGTTCGTGTCGCTGACGCGCGCCGGCGAGCGGGCGACCGGTTCGCGCGATCCCTTCGGGTTGCGCCGGCAAACCCAGGGCGCCGTGCGAATTCTCATGGATCTTCCCGAGCTCACCGGGATCGATCGCGAGGTGGCGCTCGGAACCCTGATCGCTCGCGCCGCAGGTGGCAACCCCGACTGGAGCGCCGAAGTCGCGCAGGCATCGCTGGCCTTCGCGGTAGACCGCGTGCGCTTCGCGCTCGAGCAGCGCGGTTTCCCGGTCGAGATCGTCCGCGCCGCCACGGCGTCCGCCGACGTCAGCCCGTTGCGCGCGCGCCGCGTCGCGGAAGCGATTCAGCGGATGCGCGGTTCGGAGGATTTTCAGGCGCTCGCAGTGCTCTTCAAGCGCGTGAAGAACATCGCGAAGGAGCTGCCCGCTGGTGTCGCGGCTGATCCCGGCGCGCTGACCGAACCCGCGGAGCGCGCGCTCGTCGCGGAGGTCGGGGCTCGCCGGCCGCGCATCGAGGCGGCGGCCGCGCGGAGCGACTACCGCGCGGCATTCATGGATATCGGCGGCCTTCGCGCGGCCGTCGACCGGTTCTTTACCGAGGTGTTCGTGATGGCCGACGACGTGCAGGTCAGGAACGCACGGCTGACGCTCATGGCGGATCTGCGCGACCTCATTCTTCATCTCGCGGACATCTCGGAGATCATCCCGCAAACGGAGTAGGCAGAAGACATGGCGAAGAAGCTCGCACGGAAATCGACAGCAAAACCTCGGCAGCTGGCGGTTGGCGGTTCGCGATCGGCGAAGCCCGAAGGCCACAGCATCAAATCATCAACCAGCCGCCAGCCGCCAGCCGCCAGCCGCGGCAGGCGTAAGTACGTGTATTTCTTCGGCAACGGCCGGGCCGAGGGCAATCGCACGATGAAGGATCTGCTCGGCGGCAAGGGATCGGGCCTTGCCGAGATGACGAATGCCGACCTGCCGGTTCCTCCCGGCTTCACGATTTCAACCGAGGCCTGCAACCTGTATTACCGCGAGGGCCGCAAGACGCCGGCGGACGTCGATCGCCAGATGCTGGACGCGCTGCGAAAGCTCGAGCGGGCCGCCGGGGCGGAGCTGGGGAACGTCAAGAACCCGCTGCTCGTCTCGGTGCGTTCGGGCGCGAAGTTCTCGATGCCAGGCATGATGGACACGATCCTCAATCTCGGCTTGAACGACGCGACGGTCGAAGGGCTCAAAGCGCGCACCAAGAACGGCCGCTTCGCCTACGACAGCTACCGCCGCTTCATCCAGATGTTCGGCAACGTCGTGCTCGAGATCCCGAAGGAAGCGTTCGAGCACGAGTTCGAAGCCGTGAAAGCGTCGCGGCGCGCCAAGCTCGACACGGATCTCGACGAGGCGGGGCTGCGCGAGGTCGTCAAGCGCTACAAGGAGGTCGTCCGTTCGCGCGCCAAGCGCGACTTCCCGCAGGAACCGCTGGCGCAGCTGCGCGGCGCTCGCGACGCCGTGTTCCGCTCGTGGAACAACGCGCGGGCGATCGAATACCGCCGCATCTACGAGATTCCGGATTCGATTGGGACCGCCGTCAACGTCCAGATGATGGTCTTCGGCAACACCGGCGATCGCTCGGCCACCGGCGTCGGCTTCACGCGCAATCCGGCCACCGGCGCGAACGAGTTCTACGGAGAATTCCTGATCAA
>JBKPLP010000039.1:0-7242 GCA_046731735.1 Acidobacteriota bacterium | reverse complement strand
TGCTGCAGGTCGTGGCCCGGCCCAGCATCCCGCTGGCCAACGAGCTGATGTCGGCATGCGACCTGACGATCGCCACCGGTGGCCCGGCGATGGTGAAGGCGGCGTACGGATCGGGGAAGCCGGCCTACGGCGTCGGCGCGGGCAACGCGACGATGGTGATCGACGAGACCGCGCGGATCGAAGAGGCGGCTCGGAACACGCGCATCAGCAAGACCAACGACAACGGGTCCGGCTGCTCGGCGGACGGCAACCTCCTCGTGGACTCGCGCATCTACGATGCGTTCCTTGCCCAGCTCCAGAAGGAGGGCGGATATCTCGTCAACGACGACGAGAAGAAGAAGCTGGAGGCGGCGTACTGGGACGACGAGGGACGCCGCACGGCAGACACTATCGCCCGCGGCGCGGAGGCGGTCGCGACCAAGGCCGGTATCGCGCTGCCGGAGGGGAAGACGTTCTTCATCGTTCCCGAGCGGCTGATCGGAAAAACGCACCGGTTCTCAACCGAAAAGCTGGGGGTCGTGTTGTCGATCTTCAAGTACCACGGCTTCGACATGGCGCTCGATATGGTGCGCCGCATCTTCGACACCGGGGGCCGCGGCCACTCGTGCGGGATCTATTCGTTCGACGACACGCACATCCACCAGCTCGCGCTGGTCGCGCCGGTGAGCCGCATCATGGTCCGCCAGGTGCAATCGAGCTCCAACGCCGGCACCTTCACCAACGGCATGCCGATGACCTCGAGCATGGGCTGCGGCGTCTGGGGCGGCAACATCACCAACGAGAACATCTCGCTCAAGCACTATATGAATGTGACCTGGGTCAGCCGGCCGATCCCGGAAGACCGCCCGTCCGAACAGGAGCTGTTCGGTGAGTTCTACGACTCGGAAATCTTCTGATTGCGTGAGCGCGTCGGACCATACGACCATGAGCACAGCCATCCACGTCATCCCCGAGCCGCTGCCGACGACGAGTGAAACGCGCTATGCCGCGTACCTACTAGCCGACTATCTCGAACGCCTCGGCGTCGAGGTCGTCTTCGGCCTGACCGGCCATACCGTGATCGGCCTGCTCGACGCGCTCGGCCGCAGCCGGATCCGCTACGTCAGCACGCGGCACGAACAGGTCGCCGCGCACGCCGCCGACGGATACGCGCGCGCGACCGGGAAGCCGGGAGTGTTGCTGACCCATCTCGGTCCGGGCTTGACGAATGCGGCAACCGGCGTCGCGAACGCCGCGCTCGATTCGATTCCGATGGTGGTCATCGCCGGGGACGTGCAGTCGTACTTCCACGGCCGTCATCCGCACCAGGAAGTGAACCTGCACCAGGACGCCGATCAATTCCAGATCTACCGCCCGTTCTGCAAGCGCGTCTACCGCGTCGGCAGTCCCGGCGACCTGCCGCGCATCATGGAGCGCGCGTTTCACCTGGCGCAGAGCGGACGGCCGGGGCCGGTCCTGGTCGACGTCCCGATGGACATCTTCTCCGCCGCCTTGCCCGTCGACGCGTTCAGCAAGGTGCCCGCGGCGATCGCCCGCCCATCGATCGACGAGGTGACCGCCGAGCGCATCGTGGCGACGCTCGCGTCGGCGGAGCGGCCCCTGCTCTACGCGGGGGGCGGCGTCCTGTCGGCGCGGGCGTCGCAAGAGCTCGTCGCGCTCGCAGAGGCACTCGAGCTTCCGATCGCGCATTCGCTCATGGGCAAGGGAGTGGTCCCTGAGGATCACCCGCTGCTGCTCGGGATGACCGGCTTCTGGGGAACACCGATCGCGAATGAGAAATGCCGGACGGCCGATGTGATCCTGGCGGTCGGCACCCGCTTCGCTGAAGCCAATTCCAGCTCCTGGGACCCGCGCTTCACGTTCAACGTCCCGCCGACGCGTCTGATTCACATCGACGCGGACGTCGCCGAGATCGGCCGCAACCTGCCGACCGAGCTCGGCGCGGTCGCCGACGCGAAGCTCGCTCTGGCGGCTCTGGCGAAGGCGGCAAACGGCGTCACGCACAGGAGCCGCGGCTCGCTGCGCGGTGAGATCGCGCAGGCGCGGCGCGCGTTTGCCGCGAACTGGGCCGATCACTACAGCTCGAGTCAATACCCGATGCGTCCCGAACGCATTCTCAGCGAGCTTCGCCAGGCGGTGCCCGCCGACGGCTATATCGTCACCGACGTAGGCTGGAACAAGAACGGCGTCGGCCAGCAGTTTCCCATTACCGTGCCCGGAACGTTCATCACGCCGAGCGGGCTCGCCACGATGGGGTTCGGGCCGGCTGCGGCGCTCGGCGTCAAGCTCGCGAAGCCGGATCGAGCGGTCGTCTCGCTCATCGGCGACGGCGCATTCGGCAGCAACCCCTCGGTCGTCGCGACCGCGATGGAGGCGGGCCTCGGCGTCGTGTGGCTCGTGATGGACAACGCGGCGTTCGGCACGATTGCCGGCCTGACGAACATGCACTACGGATGGGAATTCGGCTGCATCTTCGAGGCCGATGGCGCGCGGTATCGCACCGACTTCGCGCAGATCGCGAAGGGCTACGGCGCGGACGGCGTGTTCATCAATGCGGCCGACGAACTCGGACCGGCGCTGGTGGCGGCGCTGGCGTCGGGCCGTCCGACGGTGATCCAGGCGCCGATGGAGAATGCGCCGACGCCGACACCCGGCCATTGGGACATCAACTGCATCTACCGCAAGGGCACCTAATGGCGTGCCCTTGCGCCACTAGTCCGCCATCGTGCCGCTGACCGCCTCGACGGCGGCGCGAACGCGCGTGCGCTGGGTGCCAATCCTGGCGCTCGTTGCCGTCGGCACGATGATCAACTATCTCGATCGCACGGTGCTGGGGATCGCGGCGCCGTTTCTTACCAAGGATCTCTCGTTGTCCGCCGCCCAGATGGGCCTCGTCTTCTCGGCATTCTCGTGGAGCTACGCCGCCCTGCAGATTCCCGGGGGGATTTTCCTCGACCGGTTCGGCACGCGTCTCACCTACTTTGTCGCGTTGGCGTGCTGGTCGCTTTTCACCGGCCTGATGGGTGTAGTGCGATCGTTCGGTGGGCTGCTCCTGACACGCATCGGCGTCGGCGTTTTCGAGGCGCCGTGCTTCCCGGCGAACAGCCGCATCCTCGCCACCTGGTTTCCGCAGCACGAGCGGGCACGCGCGAATTCGGTGTACTCCGTCGGCCAGACGATCGGTCTCGGGCTTCTCAGCCTGCCGCTGTTCTGGATTACGGAACACTTCGGCTGGCGCGGCCTGTTCTTCATCGTCGGCGGCATCGGCATCGCGTACAGCTTCGTCTGGTGGGCGCTGTACCGGAATCCAGGACACAGCACCACGGTCAGCCGCGAGGAGCTCGATTACATCGAGGCCGGCGGCGGCGGCGAATACAAGGGTCAGCCGCTCGTTTTCAGATGGCGCTACATCTCGGCGCTCCTGCGCCATCGGCAGGTCGTTGGCGCGTCAGTGGGACAGTTCGGCGGCAATTCGACGCTGGTGTTCTTCCTGACCTGGTTCCCGACCTATCTCGTTCGCGCGCGCGGCATGACTTTCATTCAGGCGGGCGTCATGACGTCGGTGCCGTACATCGCTGCCGCCGTCGGAGTCGTCTTTGGTGGCCTGGTGTCGGATACGCTGCTGAAACGGACCGGCTCGGCGAATCTCGCGCGCAAGCTGCCGGTCGTGTCCGGGATGCTGCTCGCGTCGACTATCGTCCTGGCGAACTACGTGCCTTCCGGCAGGAACGCCCTCGTGATCGTGATCATGTCGATCGCGTTCTTCGGGCAGGGCATGACGAACCTCGGCTGGACGATCGTGTCGGACATCGCGCCGAAGAAGCTGATCGGTCTGACCGCCGGGCTTTTCAATTTCACGACCAACCTCGCCGGAATCATCACGCCGCTGGTCATCGGCGTGACATTCCAGATGACCGGAACGTTCGTCGGACCGCTGATCTACATCGCCGCCGTCGCGCTCATGGGGGCGTTCTCGTACAGCGTGATCCTGGGCGACATCCATCGCCTGGAGGTCGAAACGGAGAACGCCGCGGTATGAAGGCGCGGAATCCCCGCGGGGGTAAGATGAAGGTCGTGCCGATCAGAGCACCGGCGGCGGTTCCGCAGAAGAACGCAGACGCGGGGGCACGCCAGGAGCTCGAGCGCGTTCTCGCCAGCACAACCTTCCGCCAGGTCGATCGCCTCAAGCGGTTCCTGAACTTCATCGTCACCGAAGCGCTCGAGGGTCGCGGCGATCAGCTGAAGGAATACGTCATCGGCGTGCAGGTCTTCGACAAGGATTCGTCGTTCGATCCGCGCGCCGACCCGATCGTGCGCGTGCAGGCGCGCCGGCTGCGATCGCGGCTGGTGCGGTATTACCGCGAGGTCGGCGGCACGGATCCGATCGTGATCGAGCTGCCCAAGGGCGGCTACGCTCCGGTCTTCCGGAATCGCGAAGCTGCAGGCAGCGGCCGCCGCACCACCGGGCCGGCGCTCGCCGGTCAGAACACGATTGCGGTGCTGCCCCTGGCGGATCACAGCGCCGCGCGTGACCTGTCGTATTTCTGCGACGGGTTACGGCAGGAAATCATCCACCGGCTCGCGAAGGTGAAGGCGTTGCGCGTTCTGGCGCTGCAGCCGAGAGAGAACAGCGGCGCGGCGGACGCCGACGACAACCGCTCGCAGGTCGCGATGCTGCTGACCGGCGGCGTCCGCCAGTCGGGCGATCGGCTGCGCGCGACCATTCACCTCGTGGACAGCGCGACTGCCTCGTATCTGTGGTCGGAATCGCTCGACCTGAGCCTCGCCGACCTGTTCGGCGCACAGGAGTCGGTCGCCGACGCGGTGGTCACGAAGCTGGAGCCGCGGCTCGTCGACACAGGTCAACGCCGCGGATCGCGACGGCCATCCGAGAACCTCGCGGCGCGCAATCTCTACCTCCAGGGACGCTACCAGATGAATCAGCGCACGGAGGAGGGGCTGCGCAAGGCGGTGGACTTCTTCGAACGCGCCATCGTCGAGGACAGCCACTACGCACTCGCGCATAGCGGGCTCGCCGACGCGTACGGACTGCTGACGCATTACGGCGTGTTCGGACCGGCGGACGTCTGGACCAAGGCGGCCTCGAGCGCCGCATCCGCGGTGATGCTCGACCCGGATTCGTCCGAGGCGCACACGTCGCTCGCGCATGTGAAATCCACGCAGGACTGGGACTGGAGCGGCGCGGAGCGGGAATTTCAGCTCGCCATCCGGCTCGATACCGGATACGCAACCGCGCACCACTGGTACGCGATGTCGTGTCTCGTGCCGATGGGGCGCCTGGACGAGGCCTTCGACGAGATGCTGCTCGCGCAGTCGCTCGACCCTGTCTCGTCGATCGTCGCGCGCGATCTCGCGCTCGTCCATCTGTTCCGACGGGACTTCGAGGCGGCGCTCGAGCAATGCGACCATGCGATCGAGCTCAACCCGCATTTCTCTCCGGCCTACTGGGCGCTCGGTCTCGTGCAGGAGCAGCGCAAGGACTTCGACGAGGCGGCCGCGGCGTTTCAACGCGCCATTCATCTCTCGCCGCAGACGCCGCGGATGCAGGCGGCGCTGGCGCGGACGTACGCGCTCGCGGACAAGCGCAAGGAATCGGCGGAAATCCTCCGCCGCCTCGAGAGCCTCTCGGAGCAGCGCTACATCTCACCCTTCGAGTTCGCGAGCATGCGCTTCGCGCTTGGACAAACCGACGCCGGCTTCCGCTCGTTCATGAAAGCCTGCGAGGACCGCTCGTTCGAGCTGCTGTGGATGCGCGTCGATCCGCGGCTCGATCCCGTTCGCAGCGATCGCCGCTTCGAAGCCGCGGCCCGGCAGATGCGGCTCGCGTAGCCGCACGGAAATAGGTGTCACAACCCGTCGCGCGGGTCCTGGCCCGCGAATCGGGTTTGACGTGGTCAATTCAACGATCGAGCGATTCGGATGATTCGCAGATTCAGCGATTAGGGATTCACGGATTAGGGATTTCAGGATTAGGGATTTCAGGATTAGGGATTAGGGATTCGTCTCTTATCTCACGCGCCTGTGATATGCCAGCTCGCCAGCCTCGATGCGTACCGGCAGCTGGTTCTCCTTGCGCGGCAGCGGACAGGTCGCAAAGTTGGTGAACGCGCACGGCGGGTTGTAGGCCTTGTTGAAATCAATCGTCACGAAACCGTCTTTCGGCAGGTCGGCGTGCAGAAAACGCCCCGCCGGATACGTTGCGTCACGGCTCGTCGTGTCCTTGAAGATGAAGAAGAGATCCTTCTTCTCATCATCCTCGAATACCGGTTCGAGGCGCAGCGAGTGCCCGTTCAACGTGAAGGTGACATACCCGGGACTCTCCATCTCGGGATTCTGTCCGAGCACGTTCGGAACGGCGACGACGTGCGGCGGGTTGTAGGGTGTGAACCTGGCGCGGACACGATATTCGGGACGGATCGGGAAATAGCGCAGTCCCTTGAACTGTCGCCGCGCCGCATTCCGCAGATCGCGCATGCGGATCCCAAAGCGATCTTCACGGTGGATGACGAACAGCCGGAGGCCACCGGCGGCCAGCGCGGTCTTGTCGTCGCGCGGTGCATCGGTTGGCTGCGTACCGAGGTGCTTGCCGGCGGAGGTCACATGCGCCGCGGCATCGGCGGTAAACGTGACCGCGCCGCCCTTCAACTCGAACACGCCGAGACGCGCCGGCGCTGTCGCGGGCAAACGCACGTCGCTGCCCGCCGCGCTCCCCGCCACGTTCGCCCCCGGCTTCAGCCAGAACAGCCCCGTGACCGTCAGCCAGCCGTCGTCCGCTTTCAGCTCCGCCTCACGCTGCGCGCGATATTTCAGGATCTCGTCGCGGTAGGAACCGGCGGGGGCGGCGATGAAGGCGGTGACGAGCGCGATTAGAATGAGACGGATCATTATCAGCTATCAGCTATCAGCTATCAGCGTTCAGCTGTCGGCTAGCTGACAGCTGAACGCTGATAGCTCATTATGCGCCGCATTCTCCACATCGATATGGATGCGTTCTATGCGTCCGTCGAGCAGCGGGACAAGCCGCACCTGCGCGGGCTCCCGGTGGTGGTCGGCGGTGATCCCGAGCACCGCGGCGTCGTGGCCGCGGCGAGTTATGAAGCCAGGCAGTTCGGCGTCCGGTCCGCAATACCGATGGCGCGCGCGGTACGCCTCTGTCCCTCGCTGGTGATCGTCCGTCCTGACTTCGCGCGCTACCAGAGGGTGTCGCAGCAGGTGTTCGCG
>JBKPLP010000038.1:0-68088 GCA_046731735.1 Acidobacteriota bacterium | reverse complement strand
GCCTTTGGGCGCGGAGCTGCGGGAGCAGCACCCGCGGGCGCGGCGGTCCCGGCGGCACCGCCCACGCCGAACCCGAACTGCCCGGCCGGCATGGAGAACGGTTTCGAGAAGGACTTCGCGATCGTCTGGCCGGCTCCGGGCATTGGCGACATGCAGGGTGGAATCGGGCGCACGCGCATGCCCGCACAGAATCTGAATCACTTCACCGCCACGACGGGCCCGGCCATCTTCCGCGGCGATCGGTTGCCGGCTGATTTGAAGGGCCATCTGCTCTTCACCGAACCAGTCGGTCGGTTGATCCGCCGCGCGTCGGTCGAGAACGTCGAGGGACTGACGCAGCTGCGTAACGTCTATCCGGGATCCGAATTCGTCAACAGCATCGACCAGCTGTTCCGCCCGGTGAACATCAGCAACGCGCCCGACGGGACTCTGTACGTCGCGGACATGTACCACGGGATCATTCAGGAGCTGCAGTGGTCCGGTCCAGGCTCGTACCTGCGCGCGAAGATCGAGCAGTATCAACTCGACAAGGTCGCGCAGCACGGACGCATCTGGCGCCTCCGCTACGACGGACGTCCGGCGGTGACGGCGACCGACACGAATATCGGTCAGCCCGCGATTGCCGCGATCCCCCCGGATTTCACGCGCCCACGGATGTACAGCGAGACGCCGGCGCAGCTGGTCGCGCACCTCTCGCACCCGAACGGCTGGTGGCGCGACATGGCGCAGCGCCTGCTCGTCCTCAAGCAGGACAAATCCGTGGTCCCCGCGCTCAAGCAGATCGTGTCGTCGTCGGAGAACCTGCTCGCGCGATTCCACGCGCTGTGGACGCTCGAAGGGCTGGGCGCGCTCGACGCGCCGCTCGTCCGGGCGGCGATGGAGGATCGGAATCCGAGGATGCGCATTCAGGCGATCCGCGCCAGCGAGACGCTCTACAAGGCTGGCGACAAGTCGTTCGCGAATGAATACCGTGCGCTGACGAAGGATCCCGACACGAACGTCGTCATCCAGGCGATGCTCACGGCGAACCTGTTCAAGCTGCCCGACGCGCCTGACTTGATCAAGGCCGCGCAGGCGGCGAAGACGGCGAAGGGCATCGCGCTCGTCGGCGAGCGCCTGCTCGCGCCCGCAACGCCCGGGTTCGGCGGTGGAGGCGGGCGTGGACGCGCGCTGACGCCCGACGAGGAGAAGCGCCTGCAGCAGGGAGGCGACGTGTTCGGCGCCGTGTGCTTTTCGTGCCACGGTCCCGACGCGGCGGGCGCGCCGTTGGAAGGTGCTCCGGCCGGCACGATGATGGCGCCGCCGCTCGCGGGATCGCCGCGCGTGCAGGGACATCGCGACTACGTGATCAAGGTCCTGTTGAAAGGCATGACGGGCCCGCTCGACGGGAAGACCTATCGCGACGTCATGGTGCCGATGCCAGGCACAGACGAGTGGGTCGCGGGCATTGCGTCATACGTCCGCACGAGCTTCGGCAACAACGGCGGTCTCGTGACACCGGCAGATGTCGCGCGCGTCCGTGCCGAAACCGCGGATCGCAAGATGCCCTGGACCGTCGCGGAGCTCGAGGCGTCGCTGCCGCGGCTTCTCGACTCGGCGCAGTGGAAGGTCACCGCGAGCCACGCGGCGGAAGCCGCCGCGGGTGCCGCGACGCTTCGCGGCTGGAACACCGGCGCGCCCCAGGCCGCAGGTATGTGGCTGGCGATCGAGCTGCCGCAGCCGGCGACGATCACCGAACTGCAGTTCGAGTCGCCAGCCGCGGTCGGCGGTCGCGGCGGGCGCGGCGGACCGGGCGCTCGAGGCGCCGGCGCGGCTGCCGCTCCGCAGCAGCCCGCCGTCGGGTATCCGCGCGGCTACAGCGTGCAGGTATCGCTCGACGGGAAGACGTGGAGCAAGCCCGTCGCGGAAGGAAAAGGTGAAGGGGCGCGCACGACGATCACGTTCCCGGCGGCCCGCGCGAAGTTCATCAAGATCACGCAGACGGACCCGGCGGCCGACGCGCCCGCGTGGTCCGTGCGGAACCTGCGCATCTACGAGGCGCCGGCGCAATCGGGTACGAAGTAATGCGCGCGCCAGCGGCCACCGCGATTCTGTTCGTGCTGGGCGCGGCGGCGGCCTCCGCCGCTCAGTCGCCACAGCAAACGCCCGCCGGCCGCGGGCGGGGCATGGCGTTCACCGAGCCAACCCCGCTCGACTTCAACGACCACGACGGGTACGTCTCGCTGTTCGACGGCGTCAGCCTGAAGGGGTGGGACGGCAACCCGAAGTTCTGGCGGGTCGAGAACGGCGCGATCGTCGGCGAGTCAACCGCGCAAAACCCGAGCGGCAACAGCTACATCGTCTATCGCGATCTCGTGGCGAAGGACTTCACGCTCAAGTTCGAGATCAAGGTCGAGGGTACGGGCGGCAGCGGCATCCAATACCGGAGCCAGACAGGACTGCCATGGCTGGCGCCCATTTCTCCTGCGGTGATCGCCAACGTGGGGCCGGTCAATCTGAACTGGATGATGACCGGGCCGCAGGCTGACTTCTGGCCGAGCCGTATCTACACCGGCCAGTTCTACTCCGAGAACACGCCGATGCGGATTCTCGCGTGGCGCGGACAAGTGGTGGAAGGCTTCGGCGCCCGAAGCAAGACGTTGATGGGCACAATCGCCGATCGCGACGCTCTGGGCGCGGTCGTGAATCAGAACGGCTGGAACCAGTACATCGTGATCGCGCGCGGCGGCACCTTCATGCACGTCGTCAACGGCCAATTGATGGCCGTGATGATCGACGACGACCCGCAGTCATCGAACAACCAGCCTGGACTCTTCGGGATCGAGATCGAGGCAACGACGAAGGTGTCGGTGAGGAATATGTGGGTCAAGAAGCTGAACTGAGCCGCGTGTTCTCCATGAAACCGATCGGTTTCGTGCGATCGCGTTACACCGACACCTCACAGATCCCCAAGGGCCTCGGGGCGGAGCACCACGCGGAAGGGGTGCTCGACATCCTGCCCGAATACGAGCAGGGGCTCGCCGACGTCGAAGGGTTCTCTCATCTGTACGTGCTCTGGGTGTTCGACCGCGCCGGCGCCCCATCGTTGATTGCCTGTCCGCCCAGCGACCACAAGCCGCACGGCGTGTTCGCCACCCGTTCACCCCAGCGGCCAAATCCGATCGCGCTCACCGTCGTCACGCTGCTCGGCCGCGAAGGCGCGAAGCTGTTCGTGCGCGGTGTCGACATGCTCGACGGCACCCCCATCCTCGACATCAAGCCGTATCTCTCCAGCGTTCCCGACAGCGAGCTTCGCCGGGGGTGGCTCGATGAGGTGGATCCTAGCCGGTAGCTTTCGCGTCCTAACGCTGTTCGCCTGATACGTCGAAAGGGGATCACCAACATGATCGCGGTGATGGGTGCGACGGGAAGTACCGGAAGAGCTGTCGTCGAGCGGCTGCTTGGCGCCGGCAGGAAAGTGCGCGTCATCGGTCGATCCGCCGAGCGGTTGAAGCGGTTCGTTGATCGCGGCGCCGAGCCGATCACCGGTGACGCTTCGGACGCCGCGGTGCTCACGTCGGCGCTCAGCGGTGCCGACGCGGTTTATGCGATGGTGCCGCCCGATTACGGGCAGCCCGATCCCCGGGCGTATTACAACCGGTTCGGAGAGACGATTGAAAAGGCCGCCCGACAGTCCGGCGTCCGGCGAATCGTATTTCTCAGCAGCGTTGGCGCGGAGTTGGCGAGCGGCACCGGGCCAATCGCGGGTCTGCACGACGTGGAGGAGCGGCTGAAAACGCTCGGGGTCGATTTGCGAATCCTGCGGCCCGGCTACTTCTACGATAACTTCTTTAGCAATCTCGGCCTGATCAAGCATCAGCGTATCAACGGCGGCGGCATCGCGCCCCTAGTGCCGATTCCGATGACCGATACTGGCGACATCGGAGCCGCGGCGGCCGACGAACTGGCAAACGGCAGATTCACCGGCACCACCGTTCGCGAGCTGCTCGGGCCGCGCGACTACACGATGAAAGAGGCCACCGCCATGATTGGCCAGAAAATCGGCATGCCCGATCTTCCGTACATTCAGTTTCAGGATGCCGAGGTCGTCGGCGCGCTCACTCAGGCGGGAATCTCGAACGGCGTGGCGGCGTCATTCGTGGAAATGTCCCACGCGCTCAGCGAGGGGCGCGTGCGCTCGTTGCAAGGGCGCAGGCCGGATACGACGATGCCGACCCCGTTCGAGGCATTCGCCGATCGATTCGCGGCCGCTTACAAGGCGCAGGGATAGATAACGCGAACCGCGAAGCGACTACAGCACTTCGACGATTTCGGTGCAGGTCAGCCGCAGCCGGTCGACCACGGCGGCGGGCACGCCGGTGATCACGGCATCGCGCCCGCGGGTCGTGCACGCGGTGAGAACGGACTTCGACACGCAAAACCAGCGTCCCTCCGCCTCGGCGCTGGCGAGATATCGCCCTTCGCGTCGATCCAGCAGGATCTGGGTTTTCGGAAACGCGGTCGCCCCGGTCGTGAGGGCGTGCGGGAGACTCGAGGTGATGCAATGCTCCTGCGCCGCGAGAGTTCCCGCGGGTGCCTGAACGTCGGATCGGAATTCCGGAACCACGAATAACCGTCCACGCGGAACGTCTCGCTTGCCCGCGCCCAGCGCGTCCATCGTCTGCTTGAAGATCTGCCTCGCCCAGTCGATCGAGTGCGCGAAGTGTTCCAGCTCGCCGTTCTTCCTCGGCAGCTGCCGCCATTCAGCTGCGAGCGCCAGCTTCGTCTCGAGGTCTCTCCGGCTGTCGAACATGTCTTCGAGCGGGAGAGCTGGCAAGCGTGGCGACGTGAGCGTCGCGATGGCCATGTTGGCCAGGAGGTCGGCGCAGAAGCCGTAGGCGATGCCCAACGGCGAGTAGGTCAACGTCGCGGGATCGAATGACCCCGAGTCGTCGCGCAACCGCGGGCCGGCGCGCGCGATCAGCTGGCGGTACCTCTCGACAAGCGAGCGATGGCGCTCGCCGAGCGAGGTGTATCGTGCCCGGTCGTCATCCTCACGCTCGACGACCACCTCTTCGATCGTGGTGTAGGGCATAAGCAGCTCCGGGTGTACCAGCAGCAGTTCCGGATCCGCCGAGATGCCTTGAACGATCGCGTCGGCGAGATCCAGGCGGTGCTCATCTGCCGTTGCGGAGTCGTAGGCCTCGAGCAACGGAACGAGATCCTGGACGAGCAGCGCGACATCCATGGAATTCGAGTTGCGCGTTACGAGGAGAATGTCCGCATCACCGGCGCTCTGCTCGGCTTCCCACGCCCGGTAGAGCAGCTGCGAACGCAGGTGCCCACCCGCGAGAGTTGCGCCCGCTTTGTGGATTTCGGCGCGGTCCGCGTCTGCGAACGAGCCGGACACGTGCGCCGCGGTCCTGAAATACGGACGAGGATCGCGCGTCAGCGGTCCCAGCGCCGTTTGAATCAGCCACCGCGCATCGCGGACGAATACCCCGGACGGCGCGCTGCCGTTCAAGGCAGCGAGGAGGCGCTGGAGATCGCGGAGGTATGCAGGTGCGCGATCGGCGCCGTCGTCCCACAGCCGCCGGCTGAGGTGTTCGAGCTGCCGAATCATGCAAACGGAATACAGGGCAGCGGCGTACGTCACGCGGCCGTTTCTGCCGGGCCATCGCGACCTCGTCCAGTAATCGTACGCACGTGCGACGAGTTCGATGGGATCCAACTCGTGAGAGCGCTTTTCCAGCTGCACCGGCTCGAGGCCATCGTCGACGCCCGCCGCGGCCACGCGGCCGAGCGCGCGCGACTCGCCGAAACATGTGTCGAGGATCTCCTCGATCCGGCGCCGGTCGGGGCTGCGAGACAGATCCTTTCCCTGGACGTTCAGCAGGCGCGCTTCGATCTGTTCGATGATGTGCTGGGCGCGGCTCACGAAGTGCGTGAGCCGGGCGGCGTGGTCGGCGAACGAGGTGCGCACGTCAGAGACGGCGGAGCCGGATGTCGCGCAGCGCCCCTTTCGTCTTCCACGTCGCCACACCAAGCGGCTTCGATGGCTCGACCTCCATCCGTACGCTGATCCTGTTGTCCTTCAGATCCTGGTCGATGATCTGACGATCGTCGAGCCATGCCTGGATTTTTTGGGGTGTGACACGAATCCGGACGTTGTACCAGCGGCCATTCTCGAATTCGATCGACTGCGACGTCTCGTTCTCCGACGCATCCATGAAATTGATGCTCGAGAGCCCGACGACGGAGCCGCCCCAGCCGCCGAGAATGAGCGAACAGAAGGAATCGGCGACCGGGAAGGTGATACCGGCGAAGAAGTCACGGCCATCCACACGCATGGCCTGCATCGCGATTTCGTAGTTGGTTTTCGGCAGCTCGCGGCCGGCCCATGTGATCCCGGTCAACGAACGGCCGGTGTCCAGCGTAATCTGGCCGTTCTCGACCTTCACCGCGCCTTCGCCGCCGAACTTGGTCGGCTCCCAGTTGGTGAGCGTTTTTCCGTCGAAGAGCGGCTGCCAGCTCTCGGTCGTCTGCGCGCGCGCGGCAGGCCCATCAATAGCGGCGGCGACGAGCGAAACGAGCGCGAAAAGTGTCAATCGGGCGGCTGCGGTCATGGGCTATGATGCGCCTATGGCGACCAAAAAAGAACCCATCAAAATCGAACGCCGCGACTTCCTGAAAAAAACGGGCACCGCCGCCGGCGTACTCGCGGCCGGGTTTCCGGCGATCATCTCGGCGCAGTCGGTCACGAACTCATTGAAGCTCGGGCTCGTCGGTTGCGGCGGACGCGGCGGCGGCGCCGCCGGCCAGGCGCTCACCGCGGATCCCAACAACGTGCTGACGGCCGTCGCCGACATCGACGAGCAGATCGCCGAATCGGCGGTGACGCGGCTGAAGAACAGCCAGAAGTACGGCACCCGCGTGCAGATCGAGGGGGCGTTCGCAGGGCTCGATGCCTACGACAAGGTGATCAGCAGCGTCGACGTCGTGATTCTCGCGACGCCGCCCGGCTTCCGGCCGCAGCACCTCACGGCGGCGATCAACGCGAACAAGCACGTCTTCTGCGAGAAGCCCTGCGCGACCGATTCCCCCGGCGTGCGGCAGGTGATCGAGGCGCAGAAGCTGGCGCAGCAGAAGAACCTCTCGCTCGTTGCGGGGTTCTGCTGGCGCTACAACAACATGATCACCGAGGCGGTCAGCCAGGTGAAACGCGGCGCCCTCGGCCGGCTGGTCTCGCACTATTCCACCTATTACACCAATCCGGTGAAGCCGATTCCGCTCGAGAGCGCGCGTCCAGCAGGCATGAGCGACATCGAGTGGCAGATCCGCAACTGGTACAACTTCACGTGGACGTGCGGTGACAGCCTCGTCGAACAGGCGGTGCACAACGCCGACAAAATCATGTGGATCATGGACGACAAGCCGCCGATGAGCGCGGTCGCGGTCGGAGGGCGGGCGGTCCCGGCCAACGGCGGCAACATCTACGATCACTTCGAGGTGAACTATCTGTTCCCGAACGGCTATCGCGTGTTCCTGGCGAACCGGCAGGCCACCGGCTGCTACAACGGCACCTTCGATTACGTGATGGGGACCGAGGGAACGCTGATGCTCGGCGGTGGTCCTCCGCGCATCGAGACACCGGACGGCAATATCAAATGGCAGTGGCAGGGCGAGGAATACGACATGTATCAGCGCGAACATGACGTGCTCTTCGCCGCGATTCGAGCCGGCAAGCCGAAGAACGACGACCTGAATCTGGCGACCAGCACGCTGCTCGCGATCATGGGGCGGCACGCGGCGTACTCCGGACAGCAGATCACGTGGGAGCAGGCGCTCAACTCCCAGGTCCGACTCGTTCCCGACCCCGTCGTCTGGAACGGCAAGCACGAAGTGCCGGGCCTGGCAATCCCGGGGAAGACTCAGGCGTTCTAGCTGTCAGCCACCAGCTACCAGCTATGAAAGGTCTGTTCGCTTTGATCTCCGTCGTCGCAGCGATTGCGGCGACGGAGAGGGCCGGCCTGCCGTCGATGCGGCTCGGGCCAGGGGACGCCGGCCCCACGCATCCCCAAGCCGTTGCAGCGCAACCGGCTGCATTGGATCCCAAAGAGATGGGGGTGGTCGAGAAGATCCGTGCACGAATCGAAGAGCAGTCCAAGAAAACTCCGCGATCCGGCTCGTACACCATCACCGTCCCGAATACAGTCGTGACCTACACCATGGCGCCGGTGCCCGCCGGCGAGTTCTCCATGGGTTCCTCGGCGGCCGACGCGAAGCCCGATGAAAAGCCCGCGCACAACGTCAAGCTCGATGCGTTCTGGATGCAGGCGCATGAGGTCACGTGGGACCTGTACCTGATGTTCATGTTCGCGGATCAGGCAAAGGAAACCGAACACGCCGACGCGATGGTGGATGCATTGAGCCGGCCGACCGCCCCCTTCCTGGAAATGAGCTTCGGCCGCGGGAACAACGGGTTCCCCGCGATCAGCATGACCCAGCACGCGGCCAACAAGTTCGCGCAGTGGCTCAGCGCGAAGACCGGCGAATACTATCGGCTGCCGACGGAGGCGGAATGGGAATATGCCTGCCGCGGCGGAAGCAAAACCTTGATCGCACCTGCGCAACTCGACGAGTACGCGTGGTACGCGAAGAATTCGCCAGCCCCCCCCTTCACGAGCGGCACATATCACAAAGTCGGCACGAAGAAACCGAACGCGTGGGGCCTCTACGACATGCTGGGCAACGTCATGGAGTGGACGCTGGATCAGTACGCGCCGTACAGCGCGGCACCAGCAGTCAATCCGTGGGTGCGCGCGACGCAACCGTACCCCCACGCCGTGCGTGGCGGCTCCTGGAATGACGACGAGGCGCGCGTAACCTGCTCGGCGCGAGTCGCGTCGGATCTGTCCTGGAAAAGGCTCGATCCGCAGCTCCCGAAAAGTATCTGGTACATGACCAACGCACAGTGGCTTGGCTTCCGCCTCGTGCATCCGGCGAAGCTGCCGAGCGTCGAGGAGATGTACCGCGCGTGGAACAGCGGTGTGGCGGTGGATCCGTACTGAGCGCGCCTCAAGGCTCAAGGCTTCAGGCTCCAGGCTCCAGGCTCACGACTCAAGGCTCAAGACTCAAGGCTCAAGCCCTATGGTGCACGGCTTACGGCTCGCGGCGATCGTGACGCTCGTGCTCGCGATCCAGGCGTCAGCGGCATCGCATTCCAAACTGCAGCGGTTCGAGGCGGTCGAACCTCACATGGGCACGCTCGTGCGAATCACGGTCTACTGCGCGACCGTGGATGAGGCGCGCGAGGCATTTCGCAGCGGATTCAATCGAATCCGTGAGCTCGACGACACCCTGTCCGACTACAAACCCGACAGCGAGCTCAGTCAGATCACCGGCCGTGCGGTCGGCCGGCCTCTACGCGTCAGCGACGATCTCTTCCGCGTGCTCCAGGTCTCGCAACGATTGGCGGAAGAAACCGGTGGCGCCTTCGATGTCACAGAAGGCCCGGTCGTCCGATTGTGGCGAGAGGCCAGGAAGACGGGTCGTGGGCCGGACGACGAGGCGCTGGCCGGCGCTGGCGCGCGCAGCGGGTTCAAAAAGCTCCACCTCGACGCCCGCGCGCGCACCGTCATGGTGGATGTCGCTGGAATGGCGCTCGACGTCGGCGCTATCGGCAAGGGCTACGCGGCGAGCGAAGCGCTCGCGGCGATTGCGAAGCGCGGCATTCGAAGCGCGCTCGTGGCGGTGAGCGGCGACCTCGCGTTCAGCAACGCGCCGCCCGGACAATCGGGCTGGCGGATCCAGATCCACTCGGAAGACGAGAACGCCATCGGCGTGCCGGCGACGGTGGAATTGACGAACCGGTCGGTCTCGACGTCCGGAAGCAGTGAACAGCACCTCGACGTCAACGGCCGGCGGTACTCTCACGTCGTCGATCCGGCGTCGCACATGGGTCTGGTCAGCGACATTACCGTCACCGTCGTCGCACCGGATGGCCTCGAGGCCGACGGACTGGATACGGCGGCGAGCGTGCTTGGTGTCCAGCGCGGTCTCGCCTTAATCGAGTCGCATCGAGATGCCGGCGGCCTGATCGTGGAGCGAACGCATGGTTCGACGGCCGCGCTGGCGTCCACCCGCTTTCGCAAACTTCTGGAGTTCAAACACTGAGAGGCGCGAACGATTATAGCGTTCAGCGTTCAAGGAGCTGTGCATGATTCGCCGGTTACCGCGGTTCTCGATTCTCGTCCTCGTCGTCGCGAGCGCTCCCTTCCTCGACGCGCAGCAGCCGAGTACGGCTCCGCCTTCGCCGCCCGCGGCGACGACGGCGCCGCCTTCGGCGGGACCACGCGGCGGCGGCCGCGGCACGCCGGTGAAGTCCCCGGAGATCGCACCCGATGGGCGTGTGACGTTCCGGCTGCGGGCGCCTAATGCGAAGGAAGTCGCCGTCGCGATCGGCAGCATCCGCCTGCCGATGCGGAAGGACGATCAGGGGATCTGGAGCGCGACGAGCGACGCGTTGACCCCGGACTACTACGCGTACTCGTTCGTGGTCGACGGGACGACGGTGAACGACCCGGCGAACCGCCAGCTGCAGACGTCATTCGGGAGCGCGCAGTCCATGTTCGTCGTCGCGGGAACCCAGCCGTGGCTGCCGGTGGCCGGCGTAGCGCACGGCGCCATCGCGCGTCACACGTTTCATTCGGCGGTCGCGAACGACGATCGCGACTTCTTCGTGTACACGCCGCCCGGCTACGAGCCGCGCCGATCGCGCCCGTATCCGGTGATTTTCCTGCTGCACGGATTGGGAGACGACGCGGAGCGTTGGATGAATTTCGGCGGCGCGAACCTGATCATGGACAACCTGATCGCGCAGGGAAAGGCCGTGCCGGCAGTGGTGGTGACGCCGCTCGGCTACGGCGTGAACAACGGGCCGACGGGAGCCATGACGGCCGAGAACATCACCGGCTATACGAAGATTCTTCTCACGGAGGTGATGCCGGCGGTCGATCGCGGGTACAACGTCAGCCGCAGCCGGGAAGAGCGGGCGATTGCCGGCCTTTCAATGGGCGGCGCCGAAACGCTGTTCACCGCGCTCAACAATCTCGACAAGTTCGCGTGGATTGCCTCGTTCAGCGGCGCGTTCGTGATGTGGCCAGGGGCCATGAATCCCGCCGACGCCGCGGGTAGCCGCGGACGCGGCGCCATCCCGCCGGTCGATGCGGCCGTCTTCGACAAGACGTTCCCCTCGGTCAGCTCGAAGTCGAATTCGCAGATTCGAATGTTGTGGATTACCGTCGGGACCGCTGACTCGCTGCTTGCGGTCAACCGGCAGTTCAAGGACTGGCTGAAGCAGAAGAACGTGCAGTTCACCGAGGAAGAAGCGCCGGAGGTAGGACACGTCTGGCCACTCTGGCGGAAGAACTTTGCGGAATTCGCCCAGAAGGTGTTTCAGCCACCGCCGCGCTGAAGGCTAGGCAGACTTGACCCGGCGCTGAAACGGCACGACGTTGGTGTTTTCCGGCACGACGTACGAATGCTGCGCGCAGACGTCCTCGAACTGCTTCGTCTGCTTGTAGAAGCTGCCGATCGAGTATCCGCACAGGAGCGCGAAGTTGTATTTCAGCGCCAGCTTGTTCCAGAGGATCTCGAGCGCGATGGCCGCGTCGGCCTGACCGTTCTTCCACAGCAGGTCGACCATCTCACCGTACGCGCGGGCGGGTCCACCGCGGCCGTTGAGCAGCTGATCGATGACGCGGCTCAGGTTTACCTCGAACAGTTGCTCGTTCGGCCTGCCGTCGACCATGAAGAGGTCGAGGATCGCATCGGCATCCAGGACGACGAGGTCTCCTTCCTTCACCGCCTTCTGGCAGTCAATCAGTCGTTCGGACAGTTGATGGAGAATCAGCCCGCTGTGTGCGTCCGTGGCGATGACAACCGCGGGCTGCTGCGCGATGAGCCCTTCCGCCAGAAAACCGGCGACCGTCGCGCAGAGGCTCTCATCGCTGCCGTAGAACTGCACCGCGTGATGGAGCGCCGAGTGAGCTTGCCGAAATGTGGAATCGTTCATCTCTCCATCACCCTAGCATTTCCAGGATACTCGCGCGGCTGAGGTAACCAATCTCGAAGCTCATCAGTCCTGCGGCTTCGAAGCTTCGAGGGATTCCGCGAGTTCGGCCGCGGTCCGCGACATGTCGCGCAGGATCAGACGCTGTTCCTCGGACACGTCTAGCGCCTTCTGAAGATCCGAGCAGAGTTGCTGCAGGCGGGCAATCTGCTCCTCGTGGGTCAATTGCGGTGCCTGGCCGAACTTGTTCTCCATTGTCACCGTGATGTCGCGATGTACGGGCACCCGCGTGTGCCACCCTCACCGTCGATGGCACGTTTGTACGCACATCCGGTGCCGGAACGGGTTGCGTCGGCCGGCATGCCTCGTGAAATACGGCGGGTGCGACAATGCGCAGGCCCGTGGACCACGCGAGCGGATCGGCCTCGCGCCGCCGAATAGGACAGCACCTGACCGAAATGGAGACACATACGGCGGGGCTGAGGGTCGGCGCGGCGGCTGACGAGCTTGGTGAGGCCGACGCCGCGACGTTGCTCCTTTCAGGGGTCTGCGCGACAAAGAGACCGCGCACAGGCCGTAGAGTTCATCGATGACGGATGCGGACCCGCACGCCGGGCAGCCGGTCCTTCGAGTCGGTCCGCCCCTCGGGCAGGCGAGGCTCGCCGTGATCGCAATCCACGGACGTGGCGCCTCCGCGGAGGACATACTTGGCCTTGCCGGCGAAGTCGCGGCTGGAGACGTCGCGTTCTTTGCCCCGCAAGCGGCCGGCGCGAGCTGGTATCCCTACTCGTTTCTCTCGCCCATTGCCCGCAACGAACCGTTCCTCTCGTCGGCCCTGCACCTCATTGCCACGCTCCTCGACGACATCGCCGCGAGCGGTGTGCCTTACGAGCGCGTCGGCCTCCTGGGGTTTTCGCAGGGCGCGTGTCTATCGCTCGAATTCGCCGCACGTCACGCGCGCCGGTATCGCGCGGTGATCGGGCTCAGCGGTGGCCTCATCGGCCCGCCTGGGACTGCGAGGGACTACACCGGGACGATGGATGGCACCCCGGTGTTCCTCGGGTGCAGCGACATCGATCCGCATATCCCCCTGGAGAGGGTGCACGAGTCGGCGGAGGTATTCCGGCGCCTGGGAGCCGCCGTCGACGAACGGATCTATCCGCGGATGGGACATACGATCAACGGCGACGAGCTGCGGGTCGTTCAAGGCTTACTGTCGATCTAATCGGTCGCTCGCTCTGGCGGTGGCGCGCTGGCATGGAAGTCCTCGTAGAAGCGCGGTACGTAGGAGTCGAGCAGCTGCTGCGTCCGCCGCGCGTCTGGCGACGCGACGATCAAGCCGGCGTGATGTGACTTTCTGATCCGTTTCACGATCTCGGGATCGGTGTAGCCGCTCGTGTCCGGCTGCTCTTGTCGCGCAAGCGACAGGATGATTCCGGCCGACCGCTCGCGGGGCAGCGGTGGCGTGTAGTCGCCCTGTTCACCGGCAATCTCGATCCTCGCCCACTCGCGCCACAGGTTCACTCCAGTCGCCGCCTCGACGACGTCGACAATGAATGCCCCACCGACGCGGGCGGAGGTTTCGAGGAAGTAGATCTCGCCATTCGCGGCGCGGATGAACTCGGTATGCGAGCAACCGCGGCGCAGCCCGAACTCGTCGAGCACGGTCGCATTCACCTGCTGGAGCGCGACGGCGTCGGGATCGTCGGCGGCCAGCGTGCGCGTCACGAAGATGCCTCCCTCGTGCGCGACCGCCATCGGCGGCATGCCGTACCGGCTCGCGGCCGCGAATACGATCCGCCGATTGAACATCAGCGAGTCCACGTGAAACACATCACCGGCCACGAACTGCTCGAGGACGTACTCGGGTCGCGCATCCCCGAGCGTCTGAATGGTGTCCCACAGTTCGTCGCGGGTCCGGATCTTCCTGATGCCGATCGCGGCGGCCTGGGATCGTGGCTTCAAGACCCAGGGGGGAGGCACGCTCGCTGCCCACGCGTTGATCGCCGCATCGTTCAGCACGTGGACGAAATCCGGACAGCGAATCCCGGCGGCCCTGGCGCGCGAGCGCATCGCGAGCTTGTCGCGGAACGCGCGGGCAGTGGTTTCACCCATACCGGGGACGTGCAGGTACTCGCGCAGCATCGCGGCGCTTTCGACGTCGAAGTCATCGAGCGCGACGATCCGATCCAGGCGTTCGCGTCGGGCGAGAAACGCCGCGCCCTTCCGGATGTCCTCCTCCGGCATGTCGCGGCGCACGTAGAAGAACTCGTCCACCGCATCGCGCGGCCAGTCCGACTCTTTGAGCTTGTGATCGGTGACGAGCAGCACCCGGCAGCCCTGCCGGTGGCATTCGATCAGGAACTCGTCACCCTTGCGATAGGTGGCGATGCACAGGATCGTTACTGGGCCGCCGGCCATCCTTCGACGCTCCTGGCAGCGCGCACGCCGCGCACGATGGCCTCGGCCACGAGGTCGGCCGCGAGCGCGCCGATCGCGGTCAGCTGCACGTCCGGCCGATTGAGCTGCCCCGTCGATATCGCGAACAGCGAATCGCCGTCGCCCGTCGTGTGATACGGCCGGATGGCACGCGCCGCGCCGCAGTTCGCCATGTTCGCGACTTTGGTCAGCGCGGTCTTCTGCAGCGTGACGTTCGTCGCGACCACGGCCAGCGTCGTGCTGCGCAGCGCGGGGTCCTCGACCAGTCCGCCGCGAGCGCCGCTGACGATGCCGCGCATCACCTCCACGCTGTCGGCGAAGGTTCCGTCCGGACGTCGCGCGCCCGCGACGATGCGGCCGGATCGCCAGTCGAGGACATCCCCCGCGGCATTGACGACCGCGAGCGCCGCGATCACGACGTCGCCGAGCTTCAGGCTCGCCGTGCCGAGCCCGCCTTTCATGCCGCCGAGTCCTCGTCCGCGGTGCATTTTGCCAACCGTGGCGCCGGCGCCGACGCCGACGTTGCCTTCCGCGACGGGCCCCTTGTTCGCCGCGAGGCATGCCTTGTAAGCGGCCTCGGGATCAGGGCGGATCTTCGGATCGCCGACGGCGAGGTCGTCGATGACCGCGCCGACGACGATGGGGATGCGAAGGCCGGGCGTGCCCCAGTCGAACCCGAGATTGCGCTCTTCGAAGTAGCGGATCACGCCGGCAGTGGACGGCAGCGAGAGGACGCCGCCGCCGGTGAGAAACAGCGCGTGGATGCGTTCGACCGGGCTGACCGGCTGCAGCAGCACGCCTTGCGACTCACCGGGCGCCGAGCTGGCGTAATCCACCCCGGCGGCCGCCGCGCTGTCGAAGAGGATCGCGCTGCATCCGGTCGGCCGACGTGTGTCCGTGTAGTGGCCGACGCTGATGCCGGGCACATCCGTCAGCGACCCGGCCGACTCGCGTTGGGCAATTGCGGGAATGCTCAAGCCGCGCACCGCCGGCGCGGCCGCGAACGTTCGAACGAAATCTCGGCGGGTCAGGGTCATAAACAGCAAGAGCATACTCCGGGAAGTGACGGTGGCCGTTGGGAACTGGCGCTGATCGTTGGGAACTGACGGTGGCCGTTGGAACTGGCGCTGATCGTTGGGAACTGACGCTGTCCGTTTGGCGAACTGGTGCTCCGTTGGGACCGGCCCCGCGAAGGGTTGGAATGAACCGCGAAGCCGCCAACGATCGGCCGAAGAAATCGAACGGCCAGCGAAGCCGCGAACGAGCAGCGAAGAACCCAACGGTCAGCGAAGAACCGGAACGGCCAGCGAAGCCGCGAACGATCAGCGATGAACCCCGAACGGTCAGCGAAGAAACCCGAACGATCAGCGAAGAACCCCGAACCGTCAGCGAAGCCGCCAACGGACAGCGAAGCCTCCTAGCACATATAATCCCCGGCTGGAGGGATCCATGCTCGATCGCCGCACGTTCCTGAAAACCCTCGCCGCGACCGCGGCGGTGACCCCGCTCACGCGCACCGTTGCGGGTCAGTCGGCGCCCGCCGCTGCGCCGCAGTTCTCCACCAAGATCCACAAATCCATTCTGATCTCGATGTTGCCGAAGGAGCTGTCCTACGCCGATCGCTTTGCGCTCGCGCGCGACATCGGCTTCGAAGGCATCGAGATGCAGACCATCGCCAAGCCCGAGGAGGCGGCGGAGATTCGCGACGCGTCGCGGAAGACCGGTTTGAAGATTCATTCGGTCATGAACATGGATCACTGGCGTCTCCCGCTGTCGAGCAGCGATCCGCAGGTGGTGAGCGGCAGCGTCAAAGGCATGGAGACATCACTCCGTAACGCGGCGCTCTGGGGCGCGGAAACCGTCCTCCTGGTGCCGGCGGTCGTCGACGCGAACACCTCCTATAAGGACGCCTACACGCGCTCGCAGCGGGTGATCAGGGAACAGCTCCTGCCCATCGCGAAGGAGACGAAGGTCGTGATTGCGGTCGAGGAGGTGTGGAACAAATTCCTGCTCAGCCCGCTGGAGTTCGCGCGCTACGTCGACGAATTCGAGTCTCCGCTGGTGCGCGCCTACTTCGACGTCGGTAACATCGTGCTCTACGCGTTCCCGCAGGACTGGATTCGCACGCTCGGCCCGCGCATCGCCAAGATGCACCTGAAGGACTTCAATTTCGATCGGCGCAACGGCCGGTTCACGTGGAAGAACATCGGCGAAGGAGACATCGACTGGCAGGAAGTGCGCCGCGCGCTCGACGAGGTCAAATACAGCGGATTCGTGACGACCGAGTTGAACGGCGGTGATGCCGCGTATCTGAAGGACGTCTCCGCCCGCGTGGACAGGTTCCTGGCGGGGGAGAAGCCGTTCAGCGCACCGTCCGCCTGAGCGCACCTAACCTCGACCGTAGCACCCGCGCGACCATATACCTTGCATAGCAAGATATATGGTCGTATAATGGTCTGGTGACTGGACGCGAGGACGACCGCAAAGGCATCGCCCGCGAGCTCCGGCGCGGATCGCTCGAGCTCATCGTCCTGCACCTGCTCTCGTTCGGCGAGACCTACGGCTATCAGATCGTTACCTCCCTCGCCGAGCACACCAACGGCGCGCTGGAAGTCACCGACGGCACGTTGTACCCGGTGCTCTACCGTCTGGAGCGAGCCGGCTTCGTTGCCGTGCGTTGGGAAACTCCCGACCGCGGCGTTCCGCGCAAGTACTACCGCCTCACCAAAACCGGCCACGCAGAGCTCGCGCGATTGACCCAGGAGTGGAACGCGTTTGCAGGGGCGATGGGGCGGCTGCTTCGTCGGTCACCGGAGGCTACATGAATCCCATAGATGATTACATCGTCCGGGCGCTCGACCGGCTCCCGCCGGGCTCGGAGATCCGCTCGCAGGTCGAAATGGAGATCCGGAGCCATGTCGCGGAACGGATGGAGCATGGGGACACCATCGATGTCGCGCTGCGGCAGCTCGGCGATCCGATCGTGCTGGCCGAGTCGTATCTGTCCGCCGTGCCGCTCGTGCCCGCGCCCTTCTGGACGCGCGTGTGGGCGAAGCTGATCGACTTCGTGCTGACCTTCGCCGTGATTGCCCCTCTTGTCTGGCTCGCGATGACGGTGGACAAGGCCGCCTTGCTGATCATCTGTGTCCTTGGCCTGGTCGTCGCGCTGCCAGGTTATCCAATTCTGGCCGAATATCGGTTCGGCGAAACCGTCGGCAAGCACCTGTTCGGGCTGCGTGTCGTGCGCGAGTCCGGCGGCCGGATCAGCTTCGGGCAGTCGATCGTCCGGCAGCTGCCCGCGTTCTTCCAGGTGTTCTGGGTCGACGCGATGTTCGCGCTGTTCACCGAACGTCACCAGCGCGCGTTCGAGCTGCTTTCGAAAACCCGTGTGGTGTTGAAACCGGAGGTTGCATGAAGAACTGTCTATTCGTAGCGGCGTTGCTGTTGGGATCGGGCTCGGTGGCGTCGGCGCAGGTGGCGGCGTCCTCGAAGCCTGCCACGATGGACGACGTCGTGGCGGAACTGCGCGCGCTGCGCGCTGACATGTTGAAAATGCAGGAGGCGAGCGTCCGTGCGCAGCTGCTCGTTGCCAGACTGCAGGTACAGGAGCAACGGATTGCCGGCCTCGCGCGCGACCTGGCGCAGACCGACGAGCAGATTCGCGGGCTCGAGGCCGCTCGCAACCCTTTCACCGAGATGATGCTGAAGGAGCTGTCCAAAGAACCTGCGAAGCCTGAAGAACAGCCCTTCGCGGCCGCCTTCAAGGCGCAGCTCGAAAAGCTGCAGACCGGCGATTCCGAGCTGAAGCAGCGACAGACGTCGCTCGGCCAGCTGCTCGCCGAAGAGCAGGCCCGATGGACGGCTTTCAATGCACAATTGGAGGCGCTCGAGCGGGACCTTCCGCCTCTGATGAAGAAGAAATGAGATTTCGCTCGCTGGGTTCGACCCTCGCGCTCGTGCTGCTGCCGAGCCTCGCCGCCGCGGAGACGGGGCAGGCGGCCTGGCTTCGGTATGCCAGCCTCGATGCGCGGATCGCGCGTCGCTATCAAGCCGAGCTTCCCAAGTCGCTCATGGTCCTGGGCGACTCTGCGCCGATCCGGAAGGCGCGCGAGGAGATCGCCCTCGGCGTGCGCGGGATGCTCGGCCGCGATCTCGCGCTGGCGCACGAGCTTCCGCCTGACGGCGCGATCGTCGTTGGCACGATCGACGGCGTCCGCGCGGCGGTACCGCAGCTCA
This sequence comes from Acidobacteriota bacterium, assembly GCA_046731735.1. Lineage (GTDB taxonomy): Bacteria > Acidobacteriota > Vicinamibacteria > Vicinamibacterales > 2-12-FULL-66-21 > JALZOC01. The sequence goes on along the minus strand of JBKPLP010000038.1, from coordinate 49,361 downwards.
ACCTGTCCGCCAGTATCGGCGCCGATGGATTCACGCTGAAGGCTGTGACGATCAACGGCGCCAGGATTATTGCGATCGCGGGCCAAAGCGATCGCGGCACGTTGTACGGCGCGTTCGCATGGCTGCGGAGGCTCGCGACGAGCGAGTCGGCCGGAGCGCTCGACGAGACCCAGGCACCATACGGACCACTCCGCTGGGTCAACGAGTGGAACAACATCGACGGCAGCATCGAGCGCGGTTACGGCGGCCGCTCGATTTTCTGGGACGGCGGTCACATCCGGCAGGACCTGGCGCGCGTCAATGAATACGGCCGCCTGCTGGCGTCGCTCGGCGTGAACGGCATCTCGATCAACAACGTCAACGCGAATCCGCTGGTACTGTCGTCCGAGCTGTTGCCGGAGATCGTGCGCGTCGCCGACGTGCTTCGGCCGTGGGGCGTGCGGCTGGCGCTGGCGATCGACTTCGGGAGCCCGCAATCGCTCGGCAAGCTGCCGACCTACGATCCGCTCGATCCCTCCGTGATTGCCTGGTGGAAGGCACGCGCAGACGACATCTACAAGGCCATTCCCGACTTCGCCGGCTTCGTGTTGAAGGCCGATTCCGAGGGACGGGTCGGACCGTCCGCCTACGGGCGGACGCACGCGGACGCGGCAAACGTCGTCGCGCGCGCGCTCGCGCCGCACGGCGGGGTAATCTTCTATCGCGGCTTCGTGTACGACCATCACATGGACTGGAACAACCCGAAGAACGACCGCGCGCGGGCGGCGTACGACAACTTTCACCCGCTCGATGGACGGTTCGACGACAACGCGATCGTACAGATCAAACACGGTCCTATCGATTTCCAGGTCCGCGAGCCGGCATCGCCGCTCTTCGGCGCGCTCGAACGCACCAATCAGGCGATAGAGCTCCAGATCACTCAGGAGTACATGGGACAGGGGCGGCATGCCGTCTTCCTCGTACCGATGTGGAAGGACGTGCTCGACTTCGATCTGCACGTCGACGCAAGTGGACCGTCTCCGGTGAAATCGATCGTCGCGGGCCGCACCTTCCACCGGCCGACTGGCGGCTTCGTGGGTGTCTCGAACGTGGGTCTTGCGCCGAACTGGTTCAACAACCATCTCTCACAGGCAAATCTCTACGGCTTCGGGCGGCTCGCCTGGGATCCCGGCTTGTCGTCCCGGCAGATCGCCGAAGAGTGGACGCGGCTGACGTTCGGCAGCGATCCACGAGTGCTCGGAACGGTGACTCGCATCCAACTCGACTCGTGGCGCACTTACGAGAACTACACCGGGCCGCTCGGCTTGCAGACGCTCACCGACATCGTCGGCAACCATTACGGTGTGGCGGTGGAGGCGTCCGAGCGGAACGGCTGGGGACAGTGGCACCGCGCAGACGACAAGGGCGTGGGAATGGATCGTACGGTCGCGACCGGCACCGGGTTCACCGGCCAGTACGCGCCGCCGGTGCAGGCGGTGTACGAGTCCGTCGTGCGATGTCCAGACGAATTGCTGCTCTTCCTGCACCACGTTCCCTACACGCATCGGCTGCACTCCGGCGAGACCGTCATTCAGCGCATCTACGATTCGCATTACGAGGGCGCGGCTGCCGTCGCCGGGTACCTTCGCGAATGGGCCACGCTGAAGGGAAGCGTGGACGATCAACGGTTCGAGGAAATACGGGAGCAGTTGGATTACCAGACGGGACAGGCGATCGTGTGGCGCGACGGCGTGACGCGCTGGTTCCATCGCGCGTCGCGGATCGCGGACGCGAAGGGGCGTGTAGATAATTACCCGGGCCGCATCGAAGCCGAAGACGCGAAACTGAGCGCGTATGTGGTGAAGGCGGTCACCCCCTGGGAAACTGCCTCGGGAACGGGCGCGGTCGAGTGCCTTCCGCCGTCGCCGATACCGGGGCAGCCGGCTGCGGCGGGACCCGCTTCTTGTACGGCTGAATTCAAATACACCGGAGCGACAGGCGCTCGCGATATCGTCGTCCAGTACTTCGACGTCAATACCGGCGCCGCTCGCTTCCGCGTGCGCATCGGCGATCGCCTCGTCGGCGAATGGACGGCGACGGATCGGGTGCCAACTCGCCGTCTCGACGGCTCCTCTTCGTCGCGGCGCGTCTTTCGCGCCGTCGCCTTGCGCAGCGGCGACACGATCACGATCGAAGGAACGCCGGACGGTGGTGAAACTGCCGCGCTTGATTACATTGAGATTCAATCATCAGGGAGAAGCATCCGATGAGGCGAGTTGTCATCGCGCTGTTGATCGTGATCGCTCAGAGTGGCGTCGCTGCGGCTGCGCTCGGCGCAGCAGAGGGCAAGGAGACCGCCGAGCACTGGGTGCCGACGTGGGGAACCGCGCAACAGTTGATCAGAATGCCGCCACCTGCGCCACCGGCACAGCCGGTCGCGATCACGACGACGCAAGCTCCATCAACTGCGCCGGCTCAGGCGAACCCGCCGTTCCGCGTCACGGCGCTGAACAATCAGACGGTGCGGATGATTCTCCGGACGACCATCGGCGGACGCCGGGTCCGTGTGAAGTTGTCGAACGCATTCGCGATGCTGCCCGTACTAGTGGGCTCGGCGCACGTCGCACGCCGTGGCACCGAGGCGGGCATACTCTCGGGGTCAGATCGCCCGCTGACGTTCGGCGGCAGGCAGTCCTTCACGCTGATGCCAGGGGTTGTCGTCGTCAGCGATCCGGTCGACCTCGACGTGCCCGCGCTGACCGATCTCGCCGTCAGCTTGTTCTTCCCGCGCGACACCGGCACTCCGACGACGCACTCGACGGGATTGCGGCCGACGTACGTGTCGAGCGAAGGGGACTTCAGCGGCGCCTCCGAGTTCCCGCTGACCGGGACGACGCAGCAGTACTACTGGTTGTCGAGCGTCGAGGTGATTGCGCGGCCGGAGGCGGCCGCCATTGTCGCGTTCGGCGATTCGATCACGGACGGCGCACGCTCGACACCCGACACCAACCATTCCTGGCCGGCGCTGCTCGCGGCACGGCTGGCGGCGAACAAAGCGACGGCGAACGTCGCGGTGGTGAACGAGGGAATCGGCGGCAACCGCCTGCTGACCGATGCGACCGGCCTCGCTGGAGTCAGCGCGCTCGCGCGTTTCGACCGTGATGTGCTCAGCCATCCGTCGGTCAGGTGGCTGATGATACTCGAGGGGATCAACGACATCGGGAGCCTGGCCAACCCCGCGGCCAACACGCCGGTGACCAGCGATGACCTCATCTGGGTGCTCAAGGAAATGATCGCGCGGGCGCACGCGCAGGACATCAAGGTGATCGGATGCACCCTGACTCCTTACGGGGGAGCAGGCTACGCGCGCGACGAGGGCGAGGTCATGAGATCGGCGGTGAACCAGTGGATCCGCACGTCCGGTGCTTTCGACGCCGTTGTCGATTTCGAGGCGGCCACCCGCGACGCCGCCGATCCGAAGAAATTCAAGGCTGAATTCGATCCTGGGGACCATCTGCATCCGAACAATGCCGGCTATGAAGCCATGGCCAATGCGGTGGACCTGGCGATTTTCGGGGGGAAGACGTCCAAGAAGAAGTCCAACTGACCAGCGATCGTCCCACGCATCGCATGGCCAAGGACCCTCGACGAACCGCGCTCGAGTACGCCGGCGCCGTTGCCGCAGTCGCGCTCGCAACCGGCGGCACTATCGCCATCAAGGGCGTCATGGGCACGAGCGTATCGATTCTTTTCTTTCCGGCGGTACTCTTTACCGCGATCTACGGCGGCTACGGCCCGGCTCTCCTCGCAACGGTACTCTCGACCGCAGCGCTCGCGTATTTCTTCGTTCGACCGTATTGGTCTTTCGATGTCGGCGCCGACGACATCGTCCGCCTGGCCGCATTCGCGATCGTCGGCCTCGTCACGGCCTCGATCAGTTCAGCGCGCAAGCGTGCGGAAGACGCGCAGCGGCAGGCGCTCAACGAATTGCGCGGGGCGCTGACGACGCTCCAGAAGGTGAGCGGGTGGCCGATCTTCGTCGACGTCAGCATCGCCGGCGCCGCGTCGAAGCTGCTCGCACACGCGGCGACGGTCGTCCAGTGCGAACGGGTCGTCGCCATCTGGGAAGCCGAGGACGAGCCGTGGGTCTACGTCGAGTCGTCGCAGACGACGCAGGGGAAGATCCTCAGGATGCCACCGACGGAATTGAACGAGCCGGTGCCGCGGGAGTTGCGGAATGCGACATTCGTATCGAATGATCCGGTGACCGCTTCGATGAACGCGATTGTCAGCGGCGCCGGCGATCTGACCGCCTGGCGCGGCAGTCTGGCGGCGCCGCTCATCCTCGAGCGGGTGCAGGGCGTCGGTCTGGCTTCCGCGCCGTTCGAAGGGGAACATGTGCATGGACGGATGTTCTGCGCCGGCCTCGACGGCGCCGGCGCGGAACTGGTGCCACTGGTCAACGTCGTCGCGCACGAAGTGGGGAACTCCCTCGAGCGGCTGCACCTGCACGATCAGCTCCAGCAGGTGGCGATCCGCGAAGAGCGCATCCGCGTGGCGCGGGACCTCCACGACGGCGTGCTGCAGTCGCTGACCGGGATCCGGCTTCGCCTGCAGGGGCTGGCGGACGCTGCCGGCGCGCCGCCCGGCGCACGCGACAACCTGCTGGCGGTCGAGCGCGCCATCGCGATCGAGCAGCGCGAGCTACGGCTCTTCATCGAAGATTTGAAGCCGCTCTCGCGTCACGTCGGCGCTACCGGCGCGGTGGCCGACGCATTGCAGGACATCCGAGCGCGGCTCGAGCTCGATTGGAGCACTCCGATCGTCGTGCGCGCCACCCCCCAGGATCTGCGCGTGCCACCAGCCGCCGAGCAGACGTTGCGCCTGCTCGTCCGGGAAGCGGTGGTGAACGCCTTGAAACATGCGCAACCGTCGCGCGTTTCGGTCGACATCGAACTCGCGGATCGCAGCACGCTCCGCATCGTCGTAACGAACGACGGGCGCGGCTTCCCGTTCCGCGGGCGGAGGACCGACGAGGAGCTGCAAGCCGCGAATGCGGGGCCGGTGAGCCTGAGAGAACGCGTCGTGTCCGCCGGCGGGTCGCTGGTGATCGAATCGATGGCGACCGGATCGCGAGTGGAGGTGACCCTGCCGGTCTAGATCAGCCCCTTTTGCTGCGCGCACAACACCAGCTCGAGCCGCCCGTCGACTCCCATCTTTTCGTAGATGTTGTGCAGGTGCACCTTCACCGTTCCTTCCGAGATCGACAGCCGCTCGGCAATTGCCTTGTTGCGCAACCCCTGCGAGACCATCCGTACGATCTCTACCTCGCGCGGCGTCAACGTGTCCGGTGACTTCTCGGCGGAGTCCCTGGCGATGACCGACTGCAGTGCGCGCGCCAGGGTGTCACGATCGATGCACTGTTTTCCCTCGTGGACGGCCCGAACGCACTCGAGCAGCACCTCGGGCGAGGACTCCTTCAGCACGAGTCCCATCACGCCGAGCTTCACTGCCTCCGTCACTTCTTCGTCACGAATCGCTGCCGTCAGCAGCACACGGCGGCAGCGCTCGTGTCTCCCCTGCAGGGCGCGAAGGACCTCGAGCCCGCTCAGGTTCGGCATCCGCAGATCGAGGATGAGCACGTCCGGGTCGTGTCGCTCGACCGCGCCGATCGCCGAGCGGCCGTCACTGCAGGCCGCGACGACCGTGAAGTCCTCCTGCCGCTCCAACAGCTGCCGGAGCCCGTGGAGCACTATCGGATGATCGTCGACCACAACGATGCGAATGGACATAATTCATCATTCATCATTTGTCCTGTCCAAACCGGTACAACGCCACCAGCGCCGCGCCGATTGCCTGCGACAGATCGCCAAGAGAAGCCGGTACGATCGTCAGCGTTGACCGCTGTGCCGGCCACAGGTAGGGCGACGCGGTCTCGGCGACGATGCGAAGGTAGCGCGCGCGGAATGCGTCGGTCGTCGACTCGGGGTCCATCAGACCTCCGCCGATGACGACGAATCGTGCGTCGAGCGCCATGGACAGGGTCGCGACGTGCAGCCCGAGCGCGCGCGCCTGGAAATCGAAGATGTCGAGCGCCAGCGGGTCGCCGGTTTGTGCCAGTCCGCGCAGCGAGAAGGCGCGCTGCTTCATCGGCGCGGTCGATCGCGCGAGCTCGTGATGCTGAGCCCGTTCGAGCCGTTGGGACAACACGTGCGGTAGCCCCGCGAGCGTCGTGTACATTTCGACGCAGCCCCAGGTTCGGCCGCACCCGCACGGGTAAGGGGGCGCATCCAGAAGGTGAAGCGGGGCGGGCATGTGGGCCGCCTCCATGCCCGAGATCGTATCGCCGTCGAGCGGCAGGCCGTTGCGATCGATGAATGCGCAGCCGAGACCGGATCCCGGCGCCAGCATCATCACGGTGGCGTCGTGCGCCCCCCGCGCGCGCTGCGCCTCGGCGACGCCCCCCATGTTGCCGTCGTTCCCGACGACCAGGGCAATCGGCCGGCCGGCCCGCTGGGCGAGCGCGTGCGCGTAGCCGGCGTGAACGTCGAATCCGATGAAGTGTGCCGGTAGATTTGGCGATTTTCCCCAGACGCCGTAGCGCTCGTACGGTCCGGGAATGGCGAGCCCGACGCCGCGCACGTCATCCCACGCGAGACCGTTGACGTGGAGGTAGTCCGTAATCGCATCCGCCCACCCTGCGACCATGACGTCGGGTCCCGCCTCTGAATTCGTCGGGCGCTGCAGGAGCTTCGTCGAAACCGCCGATTCGTTGCTCCAGACGCCGGCAACCTTCGATGTCGTTGCCCCGCCGTCCGTGCCGATGAACACATCACGCGCTGCCATTCACGCTGTCCTTGTTGTTGAGTCAACGGAGCCATCTGCGACGCGGTCGACGGTGATGTAGAGAGGTCCCGCGCCGAAGAGGGCGACGAGCGCCATGCTCACCGGTCCTGCACGATTGACGGTACGGAAACGGACGTGCTCGCCGGACCGCGCGTCGAACTGGATGGTCTTCCAGACGAGCGTGTTGTGGACGCGGAGACGGTGCGGCCCAGGAGAAATGGCCCGGGTAGCGGTGTCGCCGAAGAGGAGCGTCGCGAACGGCGCGCCGTCGAGAGAAACCACGACCTGGCGGATGCGCACGTCGGCAGGGTCGCGGCGTTCCACGGTCAACGCCGTGTGCTGATTACTGGGTTCCTGCCGCACACGCGGTAGATTATCCCATCCATGCCGCCGAACAACGACTGGGTGGTCGCGGATGCCGAGGCTGGCGTTCGCCTGGACAAGTTCCTTGCCGCGTCGTCGCGGCTCGGCTCGCGCTCGCGCGCCGCGTCTGCTCTGGAGCGGCGCAAAGTCTTTCTCAATGGGGCAGAAGTGTCGATCGCGGATGCCGCGCGGCTCGTCGCAGCGGGAGACGTGATCCGCGTGTGGATCGATCGCCCCGGCACCGCGGCACGCCCGGTGCGCGCCGGCATCAGCCGTAGCAGCCTCGACATCGTGCACGAAGACGACTCGCTTATCGTCGTGAATAAACCCGCCGGTCTGCTGTCGGTGCCGCTCGAGCGGAACGCCGGTGTACCCTCGGTCCTCGACGCCGTAGAAGAACACCTGCGATCGACCGGTCGGCGCCGTCCACTGCCGATACACCGGATCGATCAAGACACCTCGGGTCTCGTCGTGTTCGCGAAGAACCTCGAAGCGGCGCGGATGCTGAAGGATCAGTTCAGGCGCCGGACGGCAGAGCGCGTCTACCTCGCTGTCGTGTACGGCGTCCCCCAGCCGCGCGAGGGTGTCTGGCGCGACATGCTCGCCTGGGACGAGAAGGCGCTCATTCAGAAGGCGACGGGCCCCGACGATCCCCGCGGCGTCGAGGCGATCAGCGATTATCGCGTTCTGGAGCCCTTCTCCGCGGCCTCGCTCATCGAAGTGCGGTTGCGCACCGGGCGCCGCAACCAGATTCGGCTGCAGGCACGTCTTCGCGGGCATACGCTCGTCGGCGAGGGGCGCTATACGTACGGCCCCCCGTCACTTCGGCCGATCCAGTTCCACAGGCAGGCACTGCATGCGTACCGCCTCGCGCTGAGTCATCCGGACGGACCTCGACTCGATCTGGAGGCACCGCCCCCGTCGGACTTTCGTGACCTGCTGACTCGGCTGCGGCGCCGCCGGTGATTTATGCTCGCCCCGGAGGGCAGAATGGAACGTGTGCTGGGCCGGTTCTCGCCGCAGTTGTATGCACTGATGCGCATCGTCGTCGGGCTGCTGTTTGCCTGCCACGGCGCGCAGAAGCTGTTTGGGCTGTTCGGCGGTCCGCAGATGCCGCTGGCTTCGCAGATGGGGCTCGCGGCGGTGATCGAACTCCTTGGCGGTCTATTGGTGGCGATCGGATTTCTGACTGGCACCGCGGCGTTCATCGCGAGCGGTGAGATGGCAGCCGCGTATTTCATGGCGCACTTCCCCCGCGGTGGGGTGCCGCTCCAGAACGGCGGCGAGCCAGCCGTTCTCTACTGTTTTGTCTTTCTCTACATCGCGTCGCGAGGGGCGGGCATCTGGGGCGTCGATCGCGCGTCACGGCGATGACGTTCCGGACTGCCACCGCCGTACCACCTCGAACGGATAGATCAGCATCAGGATGTTCAGCGCGAGGTTGTCCCTGATCCAATAGGCGAGTGACACCTCGATGACAATCGCGAGCACGAGTGTCGCCCACACGGGCATCCGGGCTGCGAGCGCGAAGCCCGCCACCATGGCCGCGATGTCCATCACCGAATTGACGACGCTGTCACCGTAGTAGTCGAGGGAGATCGTCGCCTCGCGGTACCGATTGATGATGAAGTCGGTGTTCTCGAGGATCTCCCACGACGACTCGATCAGGACGGCCGCCACAAGACGGACTCCTGCAGGCCAGCGCCGTGCCGCCAGCCACAAGAGCGCGTAGAACGCGAATCCGTGGATGACGTGCGTGAATGTGTACCAGTCGGTCAGGTGCTGGGAATTCTCTGAACTCTGCACGACACCGTGCCAGAGCTTTACGTAACCGCATTTACAGATCGGCACGCGCCCCATGCCGAGCAGCACCAGCGCCGCGATCGCGACTATCCCGATGCAGGCGAGGGCATAGGTGGCGCTGCTGCGTCCGGCCCGAGTCATGAATAGCGAATCGTAGCATCGACCATTGAAGGAGGATTCCATGCTGACGACCCGGGTTGTGCCCCATGTGCTCCTCGTCCTGCTCCTCGCCTTCGCCGTCTCCGGGTGCAGCCTCGCCGGCGGCATCTTCAAGGCGGGGTTCTGGACCGGGATCATCCTCGTTGCTATCGTCGCCATCGGGCTGATGTTTGTGGTTGCGAAGATGAAGGGGTGATTGCCGCGTCGTTTGCCCCCCGTTTTGGCTTGGCCTTTGCTAAAATGCCCGTACCCCAGCCTCCACGGCCACGAGTGTGTAGCAGTGTCATGCAACCACGGCCAGGGGGCCGTCGCGTTTATGGACATACGGTGTCCGCGGTGCGGATGCGAAGCGGTGCCCGCGGGGCATGAGGATGCTCGTGCCTATTACGAGTGTCCAAAATGTAACCGCGTCTGGGCGACCACACTGGCGTCGCTTTCAGGCAGTGAAGGAAAGCGCAGCCGGCTTGGAACGGTCCGCGTTTTGGTCGTCGACGACTCGAACGAGCTGACGCGGCTCGTTGCGTTGTGGCTCGAGGAGGAGGGGTATGCAGTCGTCACCGCCTCGTCAGGCCGCGAGGCGCTTGACGCCGCCTCGGTGTACTACCCGGACATCGTTCTGCTCGACTTGATCATGCCGCCACCCGACGGCTTCGCCGTCTGCGAAGCGCTTCGCAATCACCTGCCCCCCCAGATGATTCTCATGACCGGCCTGTCGGACGCCGAACACCTCCGGCGCGCGCTCGATCTCGGCGTGGTAGGCCTGCTGCGAAAACCGCTCACACGCGAAGCCGTGCTCGATGCGGTGACGATCGCCGCGGAGCGCTGCCGCCGCGATCCGCTGTCGAAGCTCCGCTGGCACTTCGGAATGCACCCGCGCGTCTAGGCGCATCGACGGAATCGCCGGAATCGCCGGAATCGCCGGAATCGCCGGAATCGAACGGAATCGAACGGAATCGCCGCAATTGCGGAATTGCCAGAATTGCCAGAATTTCGTTCCCTGACTTTTACGATCAGGCGATTCTCGCAATTGTGGCAATTGCGGCAATTCTGGCAATTCTTCGTACGGTTATGCTTCTGCCATGACGCGCCGCCTTGGACACATCTGTCTGGCCTTCCTTGTCGCAGCCGCATTTGCGTCTCTCCGCGCGCAGCCCGCGCGTGACGGCGGAGTCGATCCCGTACTGTTCAAGGGAATGAAATACCGGCTCGTTGGCCCGAGCCGCGGCGGGAGGGTCACGACCGTCACGGGCGTGCCGTCCCAGCCCCGTACCTTTTATATGGGCGTTGCGAGCGGCGGCTTGTTCCGGACGACGGACGGCGGAGCCACATGGACGCCGATTGCGGACGGACAGATTCCGCTTGGGTCGATGGGCTCGATAGCGGTGTCGGATTCCGACCCGCACGTCATCTACGTTGGCACCGGCTCCGACGGTGTTCGCAGCAACGTGTCCACGGGTCGCGGCGTGTACAAATCGGCTGACGGAGGCGCCTCGTGGCAGTTCGCCGGGTTACGTGACGCGGGGCAGATCGGCGCGGTCCGCATTCATCCGACGAATCCGGACATCGCATGGGTCGCGGCATATGGCGACGCGTTCAAACGAAACACCGAACGCGGCATCTTCAAAACGGAGGACGGCGGCCGGAGCTGGCGCAAGGTCCTCTTCGTCAACGATGGTGTCGGCGCTATGGACGTGGAGCTGCAACCGGGTAATCCGCGCGTCGTCTATGCCTGGATGTCGCGGCTCGAGCGCAAGCCCTGGACGATCATCAGCGGATCGCGCGACGGCGGTTTTTACAAGAGCACTGATGGCGGCGGCACGTTCGCGAAAATCGCGACGGGATTGCCGTCGGAGTTGATCGGCAAGGCGAATCTCGCCGTCACGAACGCGAAACCCGATCGGATCTACGCGCTGATCGAGGCGAAGCCGGGCGGCGGGTTCTACCGTTCGGACGACGCGGGGCAGACATGGGCGCTCCTGAATACGCAGCCTTCGCTGATTCAGCGGCCGTTCTATTACACGACGCTCGGGGCCGACCCGACGAATGCCGACGTCGTGTACGCGGGCGCGGAGAGCTTTTTCAAGTCCAGTGACGGCGGCCGCACGTTTACCATCATGCGGACGCCGCACGGAGACAATCACGACATCTGGATCAATCCGAAGGACGGCAATACGATGATCCAGTCGAACGACGGCGGGGCGAACGTGTCGTTCGACGGCGGCCGCACCTGGTCGTCGCAGATGAACCAGGTCACCGGAGAGTTCTACGGCGTCTGGCTCGACAATCAGTTTCCCTACAGGCTGTACGCCGCACAGCAGGACGATTCGACGATCATCATCAGCAGTCAGGCGGACCCGTTCGCGCGCGAAGACTGGCGCGGCGGCCCGGGGTGCGAGACCGGGCCGATCATCCCGCACCCGCGGAACCCCGACATCGTCTACGGCTCCTGCAAGGGCCAGTACAGTGTGATGAACCTGAAGACGGGGCAGGAGAAGAACTACTGGATTGGCGCACAGTCGCTGTATGGCAATCCCGCGAGCGACCTGGTCTATCGGATGCAGCGTGTCTCGCCGATGGCGGTCTCGCCGCACGACCCCGAGATCCTGTACTACGGCTCGCAATATCTGCACCGCACGCGCGACAGAGGGGTGACGTGGGAAAAGATCTCGCCGGATTTGACCGCGCACCCGGACTGTTGCCAGGGTGCCAGCGGCGAGCCGATCACCCGCGACGTGACGGGGGAGGAGTTCTACAGCACGCTCTACGCAATCAGCGAGTCGCCGCTCGAGAAGGGGGTCATCTGGACTGGTGCGAACGACGGGCCGTTCTATGTCACGCGCGACGATGGAAAGACGTGGAAGAACGTGACGCCTCGAGACATGGAACCGGGTGGCCGTGTCCAGTACATCGAGGCCTCACCGCATCGGAAGGGATCCGCGTATTATGCGGCGTATCGTTACCTGCTCGGCGACTACCGGCCTTACATCTACAAGACGGACGACTACGGTACGACCTGGAAGCGGCTGACCGATGGGACGAATGGCATCCCCGTCGATACGCCCACTCGCGTCGTCCGCGAAGATCCCGATCGGGAAGGGCTGTTGTACGCCGGCACAGAGTTCGGAATGTTCATTTCGTTCGACAACGGCGCCCGGTGGCAGCCCTTCCAGTTGAATCTGCCGAGCGTACCGATCACCGACATCAAAGTTCACCACCAGGATCTCGTGGTGTCGACACAGGGACGCGCGCTGTGGATCCTGGACAACATCACGACGCTGCAGCAGCTCACCCCCCAGACGACGACAGGCGTCCAACTGTTCAAACCCCGCGCCGGCTACCGAACCCGCGTGGCGCCGGCGATCCTGGGCCCCAATGTCGACTACTACCTCCCGGGGCCGGCGTCGGCACCGGTCACGATCGAGATCCTGGATGCCGGCACAGGCGCCGTCGTGAACACATATAGCAGCGATGCACCAGCGGGCGGCGGGCGTGGCGGCCGCGGCGGGCGTGGCGGCAGCGCAGAAGCAGACGACCCGGACCTGGCTCCATCGGGATCCGGCCGCGGGCGCGGGGGATTCACGCCGCGTGTCGCGAAGACAGAAGGCATGAACCGGTTCGTCTGGGACGTCCGCAACCAGGCTGGCCTGTCGATGCCGCCGGGGTCTTACCAGGTCCGGCTGAAGACGGGTACTGTGACCCTGACGCAGCCGTTCACTGTCACGCTCGATCCGAACGTTGCCCTGGACGGCGTGACGGTTGCCGATTTGAAGGAACAGTACGAGCACAACGTGCGGGTGCGACAGCTCGTCGCCGATGTCAGTCAGACGGTCGCCCGGGCTCGTGAAATGCAGGCGAGCCTGCGCGGCGGCGGCGACGCGAAGAAGATCAGCGCTCTCGATGCCATCGTGGCGAAGCTCTCGAGCGAGCCGGTGCGCTACGGCAAGCCAGGCCTGCAGGCGCACATCACGTATCTGGCGGGAATGACGACCGGAGCCGATCAGAAGATTGGCCGCGACGCCGTCGAGCGCTACGGCGTGCTGAGGAAAGAGCTCGACGCGATTCGAGCGGAGCTCGATTCGCTGCGATGACGGTATGCGGAATGATGAATGATGAATGATGAATGATGAATGATGAATGATGAATGATGAATGATGAATGATGAATGATGAATGATGAATGATGAATGATGGAAAACTTCATCGTTCATCATTCATCATTCATCATTTAGCATTGTCGTAGTACCCCCGCAGGAGGTTCGAATGAGAAAAGCGTTAATCGCGTTGGTCCTGGTCGCTGTGGCATCTGCGCCGTTGCGCGCGGAATTGAAATACACGATGCGGATGGAAATGAAGAAATCGGATACCGCAACCGCGCCTGCGAACCCCATGATGGCGATGATGGGCGAGCAGATGATGAAGCAGATGTTGCCGAATGGCGGGACGGAGATCATCTATGTCATCGGCGAGAAAGGGACGCGTCTCGAGTACACGCAGGCAGCGATGGGCCAGGCAGCCGGGGCCGTCAATATCGTGAAGCCGGACGGCATGGTCTATGTGCTCGATCCGGCGAACAAGACCTACTGGAAGACCACCTCAGACCGAACGGCTGAGCAGATGAAGGCCTCGGGAATGACGCCGGAAGTGGCCGTAAAGAAGACGGGGCAGACCGAGACAGTCGCGGGCCTGAAATGCGATGTCGTGGCATTCGACTGGAAGATGGCCTTGCCGATTCCCGAGCAGGCGCGGGCCAGCCTGCCTCCCGATTTTCCGACCGCGCTGACCATGAGCGGCGACAGCTGCACGACGAATGCGTACGCGAAATACACGGAGATGATCGTTCGCGGCGCCGGCGGGGTGATGACGGCGATGGGCCTCGACAAGCTCGCCCAAGGCGGGCTCATCCTGCGGCAGACGATGCTGATGATGGGCTACGAGATGAAGACGTTGGTGACGCAGATTAGCGAGGAGTCAGCCGATGCCGCGCTGTTCGAGATTCCTGCCGAGTACAAGGAAGTGCCGGCGCCGACCGGGACGCCCAAGTAAATGAGGCGGCCGGCGGTCGCGGCCGGCGTGCTGCTTCTGGAGCTCGCGGTCTGCGCGCAAGGCGCAGCGCCGCAGCCTGAGACTGCGTCCGCGATCGTGATCCGGCCTGCGCGCGTGTTCGACGGCGACACGCTGCACGAGGGCTGGGCCGTACGGGTGCAGGGGGAACGTATCCAGGCTGCCGGACCATCCGCCTCCATCGCCGCGGCCGGTGCCACGGTGATCGATCTTCCAGGCACGACGTTGCTGCCCGGGCTCATCGAAGGCCATTCGCACGTCCTGCTGCATCCCTATAACGAGACATCGTGGAACGACCAGGTGCTGCACGAGTCGCTCGGCCTGCGGACCGCGCGGGCGGTCAATCATCTGCGCGCGACGCTGCTCGCTGGGTTTACGACAATCCGCGATCTCGGAACCGAAGGAGCGGGATATGCCGATGCAGAGTTGAAGCAGGCGGTCGATCAGGGGATTGTTCCCGGCCCGCGGATGCTCGTTTCCACCCGCGCGATTGTCGCGACCGGCAGCTACGGGCCAAAGGGGTTCTCCCTCGAGTGGCGCGTCCCGCAGGGCGCGGAGGAAGCCGACGGCGATGCCCTGGTCCGCGTGGTCCGCGATCAGATCGGGCACGGGGCCGACTGGATAAAAGTGTACGCCGACTACAGGTGGGGGGCGCGTGGCGAAGCGGCGCCCACCTTCTCGCAGCAGGAGCTGTCGGCCATCGTGGAAACAGCGCGGAGCAGCGGACGTCCGGTCGTCGCGCACTCGTCGACGCCGGAAGGCATGAGGCGCTCGACCCTTGCCGGCGTCGAGACGATCGAGCACGGCGATGGCGGCACGCCTGAGATCTTCAAGCTGATGGCGGCGAAGAACGTCGCGCTGTGTCCGACGCTCGCCGCCGGTGACGCCACCTCGCAATACGCGGGCTGGAAGAAGGGACAGGACCCGGAGCCCGCGAGCATCACGCGGAAGCGGGCCAGCTTCAAGGCAGCGCTCGACGCCGGCGTCACCATCCTCAGCGGCAGCGATGTCGGCGTGTTCACTCACGGCGACAACGCCCGCGAGATCGAGATGATGGTCGATTACGGCATGTCTCCGGGAGCCGCGCTGAAGAGCGCGACCTCGGTCGCCGCGCGCGTGCTCCACATGGAGACGCGGGTCGGCGCCGTCAAGGAAGGCCTGCTCGCCGATCTCATCGCGGTCAGCGGTGATCCCACCCGCAATATTTCCGCGCTGCGCCAGGTTCACCTCGTGATCAAGGGCGGGACGATTTACCGGCGCGACTAGGTTAGGGCGCGATTCACCGCACGGCCGCCGAAGGGACCGCCGCCGCTTTCGTCCAGTCGCGCGGCGCGTCGCTCACGGGCTGCAGGATCACGTAACTGATCACAATCAGCAGCAGCAGCACCAGCACGCCGATTCCCTGGCCGACCTGCGGCGACATCCCCATCATGGTGATCGTCAGGCGCGTGACGATGGCCCAGATCAGCGGGCCGGTAATCGCGGAAAACCGGCCGACCATGCCATAAAGGCCGTAGAACTCGCCGATCCGATTGGGAGGCGTCAGGCGCAGCATGTAGGGCCGGTCTGCCGCCCAGACACCGCCGAGTGCGACGCCGGCCGCGCAGGCGACGACGTACAGCGTGCCGAGCGGCAGTCCCAGGATGCCGATCGCGGCGGCGAGCAGGAAGACCCCGACCCAGAGATACAGCACGTAGTTCAGCGTCCGCTTGGGCCCCCAGCGATCAACGAGCCATCCCCAGACGAACCCGCCGATGACCGCAAAAGTGATTGCGGTCATCATGATCATCTTGCCGGTCTCCTCTCCCTGATCGTGCGTCAGCCCGGTGTGCTCTGCCACGTTGATCGTATAGAGCATCATGATGGCGATCACCGTGTTGATGGGATCGGTGTAGAAGATGCGGCCGACGAGAAAGCGCACCAGCCCGGGATACTCGCGCCCCGAGCGGATCGTGCGGATCGTTTCTCCGGTCGATTCGCGCAGCATCTTCAGGCTGAAGACCTCGCGCGGGTGGGGGTTGCCGCGCTCCTTGACGAAGATGAAGCACGGCAGCGCGAAGAGCAGGAAACAGATCGCGATCATCAGGAACAGGAACGGCTTGTCCTCCGAGCCGAAGGCGAAGTCCATCCCCAGGCCGATCGCGATGTACGAGCCGAGATAGCCGACGCCGACGCCGATGCCGCTGATTTTGCCGCGATTTCCCTCGTGGCTCACCTCGGGCAGCATGGCGTCATAGAACTGCAGTCCCGCCTGATAGGCGACGTTCGCGATCACGAAGAACAGCGCGGTGATAAAAAAGCCGAAACGCGCCAGCAGGGCGGTGAAGAATACGCAGACGATGGTGCTGACAACGAGAAACGGCATGCGCCGGCGCGCGCGGTCGGTCATCGCGCCGAGCAGCGGCGAGCTGAAGAAGATGATCGCCATCGAGATGGCGGTGATGACGCCGTAGACTGAATCCGCCCGCTGCGCGCCAACCTCGTCGCGCACCCACACGGAGAAATATGCGGAGACGACGCCCATCGAGAAGATGGTGTTGGCGAGGTCGTACAGCACCCAGCTGACGACCGCTCGCGTCGGAATGTGACGTGGCTGTTCTGGCATGCGGTAGGGAGACTACCACGGCGCAGTGCGGGATCCGGATTCGGGATCCGGGATCCGATCGACCGATTCCGGATCCTAGCGGATCCCGGATCCCGGATCCCGGATCCCGGATCCCGGATCCCGCATCCCGGATCAGCGAAGTATCGTCGCCGGGTCCATCCGGAGGATCTTCAGTGCGGGAACGACACTGGCAGTCGTCGCAACCGCTAGCAGCGTCGCGATGACGGTGACGAAGGTCACGGGATCGGTCGTCGACACGCCCCAGACGTAGTGCTGGAGGAGACGAACGAACGCCAGTGAGGCGCCGATGCCGATAGCCGTACCTGTCAGGGCGAGAACGATGCCAGGCAGCGCGAGCGTTCGCATCGCCTGCGACATCGTGGCGCCGAGCGCGACGCGAATGCCCATCTCGCGGCTGCGCTCGAACACGGTCGTCGCGATCAAGCCGTGGATGCCGACCGCGGCCAGCAGCACCGCCGCCAGCCCCAGGCCGGCGAGAATCACCGTCAGAAAGCGCTGCTGCGCGAGAGAGGCATCCTGGACCTGGCGGATGTCGCGGACCCGCGCGAAGGGAAGCAGCGGATCGGTCGCATCGATCGCACGGCGGAGGGTTGCCACGGCATCCGCCGTGGCTTCGGTGCGAATGATGAACGCCGGAGAAAACCAGCCGTGAACGAGCCGCAGGAACCCGTCATTCGCCTGGGCGAGCGGTATGTAGGCCAGCGGCATCGCCGCGATAGGGCCGTTGTCGCCCCACCCGGGCCGGACCTGGACGTCGCCGACCACGCCGACGATCTCCCGCTCGCGGCCGGCGAAGGCGATGCGCCTCCCGATCGCGTTGCGCGCGCCGCCGAGGTACTGGCGCGCGAACGTGTCGTTGACGATCGCAACACCGGCTGAGCCCATCCGGTCGCGCGCGTCGAATGTCCGCCCGGCGTACAGCGGAATCCGCAGCGTGCCGAACAAGTCCCCCGCAGCATAGGTCGCGCTGGTCATCCGTCCTTGCGGAGATGCTGCCTCTGGACCGTCGAGATGACGGAACCCGAGGTTGAGCAGCCGCTCGTACGGCAGTCCCAGGGAGACGGCCGCGCTCTTGACGCCGGGCGCCTGCGTCACCCGCGCCAGCGTCTGGTCGACGAGCCGTGTCACCTGGTCCGCGGTGCGGTAGCGCGCGTCCTGCAATGACACGCTCGCGGTGATGACGCCGGAGGGATCGAATCCGGGATCGAGCTGGCGCAGGTGGACGAATGTGCGCATGAGCAGACCCGCGCCGACCAGCAGCACGACGCCGAGCGAAACCTGCGCGACGATCAGCAGCCGGCGCATCCACGAACGTCCGCCTCCGGCGACGCTCCGCGTTCCACCCTCGACGAGCGCGCCGTGCACGTTCATGCGCGTTGCGTGGAACGCTGGCGCGAGACCGAATAACACGCTGGCGGCGAAGGCGAGCACAGCGGCCGCGAGGACCGCGCGTGCGTCGAGCGCGACCGGTTGCCAGATATCGAAGGCATCGGCTGCCAGCGCCTTCAGGCTCTCCAGCGTCGCGGCGCCGAGTCCGACACCGGCAATCCAACCAATCGCGGCCAGGACGAGACTCTCGATGACCAGCTGTCGAATCATCGCGCCGCGACCGCTCCCCAGCGCCATCCGCGTCGCAATCTCGCGCGAGCGCGTCGCCGCGCGAGCGAGAAGCAGTCCGGCGAGGTTCACGCACGCGATGAGCAGCGCGATGCCGACGGCGGCGGACAGGAGGAGCAGCGGGCTGCGTAGATCCGCGGTCACCCCCCGCTGCAGCGGATCGAGCCAGAAGGTCATCGATGCGCCGGCGGGCAGCTGGCGCGCCCGTGCGACGGCGGTGCCGATTTGCCGAATCTCGGCGTCGGCTTGCCCCCACTCGACTCCCGGGCGTAGACGCACGAGGATGTGATAGTTCTCCCCTTCGCCTTCACCCGTCGTCGAAGCACGGATCGGCGTCCACACATCCGCTTCGGCGCCGGTGCGGAATTGTGGAGGCATCACACCCACGATCGTCGCTGCCTCGCCGCGGAGCATGACCGCGCGGTTGATCACCGCGGGATCGCTGTTGAACATCGCGCGCCAGAGGGCGTGACTGAGGATCGCCGCCGGCGGACCCCCCGGCCTGTCTTCGTCCGGGGTGAACTCGCGGCCGATCATTGGTGCGACGCCGAGAACCTTGAAGAAACCGGCGCCGACTCGCTGCTGCTGAACGTAGGACGCCTTACCCGAGCCGGAGAGGTTCACGCCGGTCGGCCATGTCGAGTACACCGCGGCGTCGACCGTCGCCGCGCGGTCGTGCATGGCAAGCCATGTCGCGCCCGTCTGCCCATGATCGGTCTCAACCGCACCCGCCGCCCGTCGGGTGGTCGTGACCAGCGCGAGCTTCGACGGCTGCGGATAGGGAAGCGGTTTGAGGAGGACGGCATCGACGACGCTGAAGACGGCGGTGTTGATGGCAATCGCAAGCGCGAGGGTAAGGCCGGCCGTGATGGTGAACCCGGGTGAGCGTCGCAGCAGACGTACCGCAAAGCGAACGTCCCGCGCAAGATCATCGAGTCGGAGGGGCGCATGCATATCGGAGGCTTAGACGGCCGACCTCGGGCTGGCGTTGGCCGGCAGTTGGCCGTAGGGCGGGGCTTTATGCCCCGCCGCGCTAAGCTCGACCGTCGCGAATTCTGGTGATCTTCTCGTCGCGCTCGCGCTCGAACCGTTCGAGATCGCGGCGCAGCTCCAGTTCCCGCTCCTCGATTACAGCGGGATCGAACACGCTATCGACCGACGACCGGTGCATAATCTTGCGCTCCGCCACCTGCGCGTCGTAGATGCTCCGCACCTCCGCGATGGCGCTTCGCTGCGCGTCTGTCAGCGCCTTCTGTTCGGTCCCGGCCGCCGCGTCTTTTTGCCGCAGCCGCTCCAGCACGATGTCGAGTGCGCTCTTCGGCGAGTCAGGGGGTGTGGACATTACTTTTCCTTCACGTCACCAGGGCCGGCGTCTCAGGTCGGCGCGTCATCGTGGGAACCGCTCGTTCATCATCGCCGCGCAGTACGCGAACCACGCGAGCGATACCGCGTTCTGCTTCAGATCTTCTTCCCGCACCCGCTCGTAGGTATCGACGTTCGTGTGGTGCGTGCGCACGTCATACGTGGTGTAGTCCTGAATCGGTGTGAACGCTGGAACACCGACGGCTTTGAAGCTCAGATGATCCGTGTTGGTGATGCCGGCGATCACGTTCTTCCGTCCGTCGAGGTCCCGCAGGGGAGCCAGCCACGCGTCGAACAATGCCTTCGCCGCAGGGCTGTCTTCGGAATACCAACCGTAGATCGGGCCCGTGCCGGGGTCGATGTTGAAGTAGACCGCCAGCCGCTCCCGGTCCGGCTGATGAGCGTCGCCTGCGAGATGCTGCGCCACGTAAGCTTTCGACCCGAGCATCCCCTCCTCTTCGCCGCTCCATAATGCAACCCGGATCGTCCGTCGAGGCTGGAGCCCCGTCGCCTTCAGGATACGAAGCGCCTCCATGACCGCCGCGGCGCCGTCCGCATTGTCGCTCGCGCCGGTCGCGGTGTGCCACGAGTCCAGATGTCCGCCGAGCAGGACGATCTCATCCCGGAGGACCGGGTCGGCTCCGGGCAGTTCCGCGACGACGTTGTAGCTGTTCGCATCGGTGGTCAGGTACCGCGCCGTGATGCCGACGCGGAGCTTCACATTCATCCCGCGTTCAACCATGCGGGCGATCAAGTTGTAGTGCTCGGCCGCCAGCACCATCGACGGCATGGCCTTTTCTCCACGATCGGTGCCGAGCACGAACACCGTGCCGTGTTCGCCGGCGCTCGGCCGCAGCAGCACCGCCGCGCCGGCGTCATGCAGCGCCTGGTTCAGTGCGCGCGCGTCGGCAGCGCTGACGCCGCGGCGCGGCATCGGCGGCGCGCCGATGCGGACGGGCGTGTCGCTCGTGGACGGCTGCGGCCGGTCGGCGCGGACGAATTCCGTTTGGATCGGCTGCGTCAGCACAATGGCACCGCGAAGCGAGCCGGCCATCGCGGAGATCTCAGCGGGAGTACTGCCCGTGATCAATAACGGTTTGGCCTCCAGCACCTTCGGCGTGGAGGCCGACCAGGCCTCCGCATATCCGATCAGCGGCATGTACCGCGGCTCGATCATCTCGATCACTTGCTGATCGAGCACCCATCCCCGGCCGAACGGCCACGGCTCGAGGTGCGCGTTCGAGAGTCCCCACGAGGCGAGCGTCTCGCGAGCCCAGTCGGCGGCGGCCTTGTGTGCTGGCGAGCCGGTCAGGCGCGGGCCGGCGACCGTCACGAACTGATCGAAGGCGCGCACCACCTGCGAGCGCTCCAGCCCTTCGCGGCGGATCTGCTGCAACGCAGACGAATCGGCAGCCGGCGGTGTCTGCACGATCAGAGCCACCAGCGCGAGCGAGGCTTCAGACAATCTCACGCGTCCATCCTCCAGCCCGGATTATAGGCAAACGTTTGTATACTTCGTGAACCTGATGCGCCGGCTGTTCAGTCCTGTGGTTGTCGCGGCGGCCGTGTACTTCGTCCTGACCGTCGCGCTGACGTGGCCGCTCCTCATTCATCCAGCCCGCCTGGTGCCCAACGATCTGGGCGATCCGCTGCTGAACACCTGGATTCTTTCGTGGGACGCCCGGGTCCTGCCGCTGACGCGGGCATGGTGGAACGGTGCGCAGTTCTATCCCGTCGACGGTACCCTGGCGTTTTCCGAGCACCTGCTCGGGCTCACCATTCTCACGACTCCGGTCATTCTCCTTACCGGCAGCCCGCTGCTCGCCTACAACATCGCGTTCTTTCTCACGTTTCCGCTTTCCGCGCTGTCCGCCTACTTCCTCGCCTTCACCATCTCCCGTCGTCACGACTGCGCGTTCCTGGCGGGGCTTGCCTTCGCCTTTGCGCCCTATCGGATGGCGCAGTTCGCCCACGTCCAGGTCTTGTCGGCGTACTGGATGCCCGTTGCGCTCGCGGCGCTGCACCGGTATTTCGCGGATCGCAGAACGCAGTGGCTCGTGCTCTTCGGCGCCGCGTGGGTGATGCAGGCGCTCGCCTGCGGCTATTACCTGTTCTACCTGTCGGTGTTGATCGGGTTGTGGCTGCCGTGGTTCGTGTCGGGCCGGGAGAGCTGGCGCGCGCTGCTCCGGCTTGGCTTCGTCTGGCTGATTTCGGCGGCGCTTCTGGCGCCGGTCATGTACGGCTACTGGAAATTCCAGCGGGCGTACGGATTCCGGAGGGAGATCGACGAGATCGTATCGTTCAGCGCGGACGCCGCGAGCGTCCTCAAGGCTCCGGGCAATCTGTACGTCTGGGGCTGGCTGAATGTCGTCCGCCATCCCGAGGCCGACATTTTCCCGGGGCTGACCGTGGTGATCCTCATCATTGCCGGTCTGGTCATCGGTTGGCAGGGAGCGGCGCGTGAGCGGACCGGCCGTCTTCGCATTGCGCGTGTCTTCATCGGTATTTCGATCGTGTTCTTTGCAATCGCGGCATCGCCGGCGTATTTCGGTCCGTGGAAGCTCGAGATTGGCGGGTTGCGGCTGCTGTCCGTCGCCACACCGCACAAACCGCTCTCCATCGGCCTGCTGTTTCTGCTTGCGGCCGGCGTGCTGCATCCCTCCGTGCGCACCGCCTGGCGGCGGCGATCCGCGCTGACGTTCTACGCGCTGGCCGCGGTTGTGATGTGGTTGTTCTCTCTCGGCCCGGCGCCGACGCTGCTCGACCGGAAGGTGATTTACAAGGCGCCGTACGCATGGCTGATGCTGTTGCCGGGTGTCGATGGGATCCGGGTTCCGGCGCGCTTCTGGATGCTGGCGGTGCTGTGCTTGTCGATTGCGGCGGCGCTCGCCATCCGGCAACTGACCGCGAGATGGCCGCGGGCCTCACGCGCCCTGCCCGCGATCGCATGTCTGGGCATCCTGATCGACGGATGGCCGCGCCCCATCGTGATGGAGAAGCCGCCGGCGTGGCGTCCCATCCACACGCGCGCGGTTGCGCGTCTGGAGCTGCCGGCCAACCCGCAGCACGACGCGATCGTGTTGTATCGCGCGACCGAACATCGTCGCCCCGTGTTCAATGGCTATAGCGGCTACTTCGCGCCGCACTATTGGGCGCTGCAATACATGCTGCGCCATCACGATCCCGACGTCCTGACGCGGCTGTCCTCGTTCGGGCCGGTCGAAGTTGTCATCGATCACGACCAGGACCAGGGCGCCGGCTGGAGACAGTTCGTCGGCAGCTATCCTCGCGCTGAACTCGTCTACCGTGACGATCGATACTCGACGTTCAGAATAGAGCGGGGCCCGCATGCGCCGCCGCTGCCGAAGCTTGGCGGAGAGGTTCTGGCGATCGCCTCATTCGTGGCGAAAGAGAACGAAGCGTTGCTGAGCAATATGACCGACGGCGACATGGTGACGCGCTGGCACGCGGGCCGAGAGCAGCGGGCAGGTGATTCGATGACCGCGGATCTAGGAACTGCCGATACCGTGGAAGGGGTCGAGATGTTCATTGGCGGCTACGTGATGGATTTTCCGCGTCAGCTGACCATCGAGACCTCACTCGACAATCAGCGCTGGTCGCAGGCGTGGAGCGGCAACGTCGCGCCGATGGCGATGTCGGCCGCGCTCGAGGACCCGCTCCATTACATGCTGCCGTTCGATTTCCAATCGCGTCCGGCCCGCTACGTCCGGTTCACGCAGACGGGAACGGAGGACGTGTTCTACTGGTCGGTCGCCGAGCTGCGAATCCGCGGCGCGAAATGACGCGCGGCCGCACCCGCGCGTCCGCACCTCGACCGCTTCGGACGGCACGACGCACGAGTACCGACTCGCCAATCCCGCGCGGAAATGACCGCAGTCACGGAACGGCCGTTGCACCTCCCACGCGCAACGGAGGCCACAGATGGGATTGCGAGAAAAGTACGCCTATGCCATTTCGACGGCAAAGGGCAAATTCGACGGCAGCGCCCAGGAGAAGGACGGGAAGCTGCATTTCGTGGGTTCGGTGAAGTCGGAGCAGGAAAAGAACGAGATCTGGACCGCGATCAAGACCATTCCGGAGTGGCGCAACGAGGTCGTCGCCGACATCAATGTCACGGGAGGCGGCGCAGCGGCGGCGTCTGCCAAAACTTACACGGTGAAGTCAGGCGATACGCTCAGCAAGATTGCAAAGGAGTATTTCGGAGACGCGAACGCTTACATGAAGATCTACGAAGCGAATCGCGACCAGCTCAAGAACCCGGACCTGATCAAACCGGGACAGGTGCTGAAGATACCGGCGTAAGCTCATCCGAATACGTGGGCGCAGTCAGGCAGATTTCGACTCGGTCCTGATTCGCCTCGCGGTGCCAGCTATACTTAAGGGCAGAGGACCTGAATGCCCTCAGGTGATAGCGGCCCGACCGTGCTGCTCGTGGAGGACGACCAGGACGGTCGCCGTATGTACGCCGATTGGCTGACGGGCGCAGGTTTTCGTGTGTCGCAGGCGCACAACGGACTACAGGCGCTCGAGCGAGCGGTCGATAGTCTGCCAGACGTGGTCGTCACAGACTTGAATATTCCAGGAATCGACGGGTTCGAGTTGACCCGCCGCCTGAAGCAGGATCCGCGCACGCGTGATATCCCGGTGCTCGCGGTGACTGGTTACGCGGCGTTTGCCGCCGACCCGGACCGCGCACGGCGTGCTGGTATCGAAGCGGTGCTCCCCAAGCCCTGTTCTCCTGGCGATCTGGAAACCGCAATCCGCAGCCTGATTCGCGAACGCTCGCGTCCGATGTAGCAACCTTCACTGTCCATCCCCGCTGTCCGCTCAGGAGAGAGTTTTATCGCATGTCCGTGCCCTCGCTCGCGCCGTTGATTCTCATCGTCGAGGATTTTGACGACGCGCGCGAGATGTATCGCGACTATCTGGAGTTCGCGGCGTTCCGCGTGGAGACGGCCCGCGATGGGCGTGAAGCGATCGAGAAGGCGCGCCGGCTGCGCCCCGATCTCGTGCTGATGGATCTCTCGCTTCCGGGCATCGACGGCTGGGAAGCGACCCGCCTCCTGAAATCCGATCCTGCGACGAAAAACATTCTGGTCGTCGCGCTGAGTGCGCACGCGCTCGCGACGGAAGGCGAGCGGGCCAGAATGGCCGGATGTGACGGCTTCATCGCGAAGCCGTGCCTGCCGCCGGATCTTGTCGAGGAAATCTCGAAGTATCTCAAGAGACAGGCGGCGGCAGTCGGACGCGGCCGCGCGAGGCGGCGGTGATGCCCGCGGCAATCGCGAAGCCAGATCCGCAGCCGACCTCCGTCCTCCTGCTCGTCGAAGACCACGAAGACAGCCGGCAGATGTACGCCGAGTTCCTCAAAACATCGTTCGACGTCGTGGCGGCAGCCGATGCCGAACAGGGACTGGCAGTTCTGCGCGAACGGCGTGTCGACATCGTGGTCACCGACCTGTCGCTCCCCGGCATGAACGGATTGGAACTCGTGGCCGAAGTCCGCAGTGATGAGGCGCTTCGGGCGGTTCCAATCGTCTGTCTCAGCGGATATGGCGGTTCCGCGCACGAGCAGCGGGCGCGCGCAGCGGGATGCGATCGGATTGTGCAGAAGCCGTGCATGCCCGACGCGCTCGCCGATATTGCGACCCAACTGGTTCGCGAGGCGGCCAGCCGGAGCGAGAGATCGTGAGCCCAACGGTCTTCATCGTGGAAGACGATCTCGATACGCGCGAGATGCTGGCGCGTTTCCTCGAACTGGAAGGGTTTACAGTCGAAAGCGCCGAGAACGGCAAGCTGGCGCTCGAGCGGCTCGGCGGGGGCTCACGCGCTTGCGTGATCCTGCTCGATTTGATGATGCCGGTCATGGACGGCTGGCAATTCCGTCAGGCGCAGGTGAAGAACGAGAATCTGGCGAAGATCCCCGTCATCGTGGTGTCGGCCGCCGGCCGCGACCGAATCGAGCGAATCGACGCCGATGCGTATCTCTCGAAACCGGTCGACCTCGAAGAGCTTCTCGGCTGCGTGACGCAGTTCTGCCATCCCGACGATCGGCCGGCCTGACCGCTATTTCTTCCGGTCATGCGGTGCCGGCGCCGGTACCGTCGTGGCGGCGGCCTCCGCGCTCTGCCGCATGCGCTGCAGACGTTCGGTCAGCCTCGTCGTCAGCCGCGCGTCGATCCCGTAGACGTCCTTCCTGAACTGGACGACTCCGTCCGGTGTCACCCGAGCCGTCCAGTAACCCAGATACACGGGGATCGGCGCCTTGAGCTTGACGGTCTGCTCCTGTCCGGCGTGCATGGCTTCGTCGATTTTCTCCCGCGTCCACTCGGGCTGATCCCGGAGGACGTATTGGGCTAGCTCCTCGGGTTGTTCGACCCGCACGCACCCGTGACTGAACGAGCGGCTGGCACGCGCGAACAGGGAGTCGGCCGGCGTGTCGTGCAGGTACACGTCGAACTGATTCGGGAACATGAACTTCACGAGTCCCAGCGCGTTCGATGTCCCTGGCCGCTGCCGAAAGCGGTAGTTGCCGGGCGTCGACAGGTCGACCGACGAGGGATCGACGGAGTTGCCGTTCGCGTCCACGACCTCCATGTTCATCCGGCTGAGAAACGCCGGATCGCGCATCACCGACGGCATCGTTTCCTTCTCTGCGATATCCGGTGGCACGTTCCAGTAGGGCGAAAAGATGATGTGCGTCATCTCGTCGTTGAAGATCGGCGTCTGCGTGTCAGGCTTGCCGACCACGACTTTCATCGAAAGCGGCACCTGACCGTGATCCCAGACGTCGAGGCGCATCTCCGGGATGTTCACGAGCAGGTAGCGCTCACCGAGATCGTGCGGCAGCCAGCGCCAGCGCTCCAGATTGCGTTCGATTTGATGAATCCGCGCATCGACCGGCACATTCAATTCGGCGAGCGTCGGGGCGCCGACGATTCCGTCATCCTCCAGCCCATGCCGCCGCTGGAACCGCCTCACGGCCTCGTGAAGGTCCGGACTCAACGTCGCCGGTTGGCCGGCGGGAGCAACGGCGCCGGAATAGTCGCCGGTCGCGGCAAGCCGCGCAGCGAGGGCTGGCACCATCGGGCTGCTCTGCCCTGGTTTCATCTTCACCGTCGGCCGGCCCGGGACCTGCGGCCATCCGCCCTTTGCCGCAATCTGGCGATAATCCTTGAGCGCCTTCTTCAGCGCCGCGTACTCTGGGTTGGCCGGGACCAGGTCCTGGAGCGATTGCTCGATGCGGTTGTCGCGAAGTGCGCCCTCGAGATGCGCCAGCGCATCGAACGCCTCCGGCTTGATTTGCCACTTCGGGTCCGAGTGCGCGAGATCGGAGATGCCATCCGCCAGGTCGGATGCGTACTTCATGTACAGCCAGGTAAGCCACACTTCCATCTTCGTGGCCTCTTCCGGCTTGAACCCTTTTTTCGTCAGAAACCCTTTCGACGCTTCCCGGAGTTGCGCGTCCAGCATGCTGGCACTGTAGAGTTCGGGATCGAGACCTTCATCGTCAGCCGCATGAATTGCGCGGATGAGCGCGTCCATCTGGCCGCGCGGTGACCCCTCGTCGATCCAGGCCGGCTCGAAGTTGCGCTTCTCGTAGAATGCGCGCGTCTGTTTCCAGAGGCGCGCCCCTTCAGGATCGCGCGTCACGTAGTCGGGTGGATTGCCGCCCCGCACGATCTGCTGAACGTTCGTTTCGATCGCGCCTCGGCGGCCGGAGGTCCCCACGGTATCTTTGCCGCTGTTCGCTTTGATCCCGCCACACCCGGCAGCGAGCGCGAGGCAGAGAACCCACGGAGTCAGTCGTCGCATAATGGTCCACATCCCGCCGCTACCACAGCAATCGCGGTGCCCGACGGTATTTGGGGCGAATCCTTTGCAATTCAGACATTTGGCACCGCAACTGGAGCGTTGCCGGGAGGGAGTGTGGCGTTGGTTACACACCGGCGCACTGCGAAAACTAGGGGGCGCCGCCCGTCGAAAACCTCGCGGAACCGGACGGATGAGGCGGATGCAATCGTTCATGCCGATCTGAATATGGCCGCGGCGGCGGTGCTCTACGACATGGCGGCGCTGCAGAGCACGTCACGCAGCCAGTTCGGGTATAAGCGAGCGGCGAAGGCGATTGTCGGTCTGCCCGTGTCGGTTGCCGATCTCGTGACGGCGCGGGCGCTCCGCGACGTGCCGTTCATCGGGCCGTCCAGCGAGAGGATCATCACGGAGGTTGTCGAGCAGGGCCATTCGCCGACCGTCGAAGCGGCCGTTGCCCAGTCGACGCGACGCGCCGACGTCGCCTCACGCCGCGAGTTCCGCACCGCGTTCCTCAGTCACTTCGCGATGCAACGGGCGCTCGGCGCGCCGCTCGGCGACGGAATCGTCGGCCGCGCGCATTACCGGGGCGATTTCCAGATGCATTCGACCTGGAGTGACGGCGGCGAGAGTATCGCGACCATGGCTCAGGCGTGCATGGAGATGGGGCACGGCTGCCTCGGTATCACCGACCATTCGTACGGGCTGCCGATCGCCGGCGGCGTGAGCATGAGCGACATCACGCGGCAGCACAAAGAGATCGACAGACTGAATTCCAGGTTCGAGGGAAAGTTCCGCATCTTCAAGGGCATCGAAGCGAATATCCTCGCCGACGGCGAGCTCGATTTGCAGCCCTCCGAGCGATCCGTGTTCGAGTTCGTAGTGGCGTCCCCGCATTCGGTGCTGCGGCGTAAGCACGATCAGACGGCCCGGATGCTTGCGGCCGTGCGCGCCCCGGGCGTGGCCATCCTGGGCCATCCGCGAGGACGGGTGTTCAACAGTCGCCCCGGCGTCGCCGCCGACTGGCCGCGCATCTTCGAGGAGGCCTCGAAGCGCCGGGTCGCGATCGAGCTGGATGGCAACTGGCACCGGCAGGACATCGACTACGAGCTCGCGCGCCACGCGCTCGAGGCTGGATGCATCTTCGCCCTCGACAGCGACGCGCATTCAGTCGGAGAGCTCCGCTTCACGGAATACGCCATTGCACACGCGCGGCTGGCGGGGATTCCGAAGGAGCGGGTGATCAACTGCTGGACGAACGAGGAGTTGTCCACGTGGATGAAGTCAATGATGAATGATGAATGATGAATGATGAATGATGAAAATCCGGCTTCATCCTTCAACGTTCATCATTCATCATTCATCATTCATCATTCCTGTAACCGCTCTGTAATAGCGCGAGGGAAGCGGATGGCCGACTTTGGGCTCGATGAATGCCGAGGCTGCCACGACCTTCTCGAGGTCGACACCCGTCCGAATCCCCAGGCCGTCGAGCATGAACACGAGGTCCTCGGTGGCGAGGTTCCCCGTCGCCCCTGGCGCGTACGGGCAGCCGCCGAGCCCGCCGCCGGACGCATCGAACGTGGTGACGCCCGCGTCGAGGGCGGCGAGGACGTTCGCAAGCGCGGTCCCTCGCGTGTCGTGA
This sequence comes from Acidobacteriota bacterium, assembly GCA_046731735.1. Taxonomy (GTDB): domain Bacteria; phylum Acidobacteriota; class Vicinamibacteria; order Vicinamibacterales; family 2-12-FULL-66-21; genus JALZOC01. The sequence goes on along the minus strand of JBKPLP010000038.1, from coordinate 20,068 downwards.
AAGTGAAGCGCCACCAGGGCAAGCGGCACACGCGCGGTGACGGCGCCGAGCACCCGCGGAATCTGGCCGGGGTGTGCGATGCCGATCGTGTCGCTGATGGCAACCTCGAAGGCGCCCATGTGGATCAGCGCATCCGCGACGTCGGCCACCCGCGCCGGCGGCACCTCTCCCTCGAACGGGCAGCCGAACGCGGCCGAGACATAGCCGCGGACCGCGATGTCCAGTTCCTGTGCGCGTGCGCAGACGGCGCGATAGGTTTCCAGGGATGCGTCGATGGTTTGGTTGATATTCCGGCGGCTGAACGTCTCTGATGCGGCGGCAAAGATGCCGACCTCGCGCACGCCGGCCGCTTGCGCGCGCTCGAGACCGGCAAGGTTCGGCACGAGCGCGGCATAGCGTGTACCGTCGCGTCGCGCGATCCCTGCGAAGACGGCGGCCGCATCGGACATCGCCGGAACCCACTTCGGGCTCACGAAGGCCGATACTTCGATGACCGGCAGGCCGGATGCCGAGAGGCGATCGACGAATCCAATTTTGTCCGCGGTCGACACCGGCGAGCTCTCGTTCTGGAGACCATCGCGCGGTCCGACCTCTACGATCGTGACGCTTTCGGGGTGCTGCATCACTCGACGTCGACCAGCGACACGCCCGGCTGAACGAGATCGCCGGGTCGACAGTGGACGGCCTTCACCACACCATCGGCGGTAGCGCGAATCGGCAACTCCATCTTCATCGCTTCCAGGATGACCAGCGTATCCCCGCGACGGACCGTCGCACCGGGCGCGACCTCGACGCGGACGACGGTACCGGGCATTGGCGCTGACAGCGAGGCATGGGCAGCGCCCTTTCGGCGGCGTGTCCCCGCACGCAGGACTTCGAGCTCGTACACTTCGCCGTCGACATGCACCCATCGCACGTCCCCTGCGGCGGCGACCCATGCAAGGCGGCCGGGACGGTCGCCGACGCGGACGACGCCGGGGGACAGGTCGCTCGCGGGAACGGCGACGTCATCGATCCACACCCGGCCGTTTTCGTCGATCGAGACCCGGCGCTCGCGATGATCGTCGCGGAGGATTACCGTGCGCATCTCAACGGCCCCAGGCTCTTATGGTCGTCCAGGGGTCAGCCGACGCTGGCGACGAGTCTGAAAAGTCCGAAGAAGTGGACCGAAGGGGCGGCACCCCCAGAACCGCAGCCGCAAAGGCCTCGGGCGGTGCCTCGCGCGGCGTGAGAAACGCCTCCGCGTGCTCGTCGATGAACCCGGTGTGCAGGCGTCCCGCGCCAAAGTCCGGATGTTCGAGGACCCGAATGAGGAACGGCAGGTTGGTCCGGATGCCCAGAATCGGAAACCGGCGCAACGCGGCGACCATCCGCGCTATCGCTGTCGGCCTCGATTCCGCGAGCGCCGTGACCTTCGCGAGCAGTGGATCGTAATTGACCGGGACACTCCCGCCTTCGACCACGCCTGAATCGATGCGCACACCAGGCGCGTCCGGCTCGCGATAGAGGAGAAGTGGGCCCGCCTGCGGAAGGAATCCGTTCGCCGGGTCCTCCGCATACACGCGGCATTCGATTGCGTGTCCGCGCTGGGTGAGGTCCGACTGGGTCCATGGCAGTGCCTCTCCCGATGCGACCGCGAACTGGGCGCGAACCAAATCGACCCCGGTCACCGCCTCGGTCACGGGGTGCTCGACCTGGAGCCGGGTATTCATCTCGAGAAAGTAGAACCGCGCCGAGTCGCCAGCCTCTTCGATGAGAAACTCGATCGTCCCCGCATTGACGTACCGTGCCGCGCGGGCGGCGGCGACCGCTGCTTCTCCCATCGCGTTGCGCAGACCGGGCGTCAGCGCGGTCGACGGGCTTTCCTCGATCACCTTCTGGTGGCGGCGCTGGATTGAGCACTCGCGTTCGAACAGATGGACGACATGACCGTGGATGTCTCCGAACACCTGCATTTCGACGTGGCGCGGACGATCGATGAGGCGCTCGACATAGAGGGTGCCGTCCGCGAATGCCGCGGTGGCTTCGCGGCGTGCCGCCGCGACGAGGCCGGCCGCTGAAGCCGCGTCACGGACAACTCGCATGCCCTTTCCGCCGCCCCCCGCCGACGCCTTCACCAGGACCGGAAAGCCAACCTTCTCTGCCGCAGTCAGGACGCCCTGGTCGCTTTGATCCGCCGGCGTCACGCCAGGCACGACCGGGACGCCGGCCTGCATCATCAGTTCGCGCGCCGCCACCTTTGACCCCATGTGCTCGATGACCTCCGCCGGCGGACCGACGAAGATCAGTCCTGCTTCCGTACAAGCGCGGGCAAACGCAGCGTTCTCCGACAGGAAGCCGTAACCGGGATGCACCGCGTCACACCCAACCGAGCGGGCAGCGGCGATGATCGTCGGGATCGAGAGGTAACTTTGTGACGGCGCCGCAGCGCCGATCGGGACGGCGAGGTCGGCGGCCCGGACATGCGCCGAATCCCGATCCGCCTCGGAGTAGACCGCGACGCTTTCGATGGCCGACTCGCGACAGGCCCGCGCGATTCGAATCGCGATTTCGCCACGGTTCGCGATGAGCACGCGCCCGAGCGTCATGCGATCCAGTGCGGCTTGCGCTTCTCGAGAAACGCCCGCAGCCCTTCCTGTCCTTCCTCCGAGACGCGCTGCGACGCGATGGTGTTGGTGGTCAGCCCGATCACGTCCCGTGGGTTCGCGCCCGCAATCTCTCGAATCAGCGCCTTGGCAATGGCCACGGCCTTCGGTCCCGCGCTGAGGATCTCCGCGAGGCGCCGGCCGATCGCCGCGTCGAGGTCGCCCGCGGGGACGACCTCATGGACGAGGCCGATCTCCTTTGCGCGCGCGGCGCTGAACCGGGCGCCCGTCAGAAACAGCTCGCGCGCCGCGGACACGCCGATCTTGCGCAACACATAAGGGGCGACCACCGCGGGGACGATGCCCAGCTTCACCTCGCTCAACGCGAAGACCGCGTCCTCCGCCGCGATGACGATGTCGCAGACCGCCGCCAGCCCGACGCCGCCGCCGAGCGCGGCACCATGGACGCGTCCGACCAGCGGCAGCGCCAGCGTGTCGAGCCGCTCGAGCATCCGCGAGAGGTCTTCCGCGTCGCTGAGATTCTCGCGCTGCGTGTAGGCAATGGCCTTCGACATCCAGCCGATGTCCGCGCCGGCACAGAATGTCTTTCCGCTTCCGGCGAGTACCGCCGCGCGCAGCGTGTGATCGTCCGCCGCCTCCGCGGCCGCCGACGTCAAGGCCGCGATCAGCTCCTCGTCGAACGCGTTCCGGACGTCGGGCCGGTTCAACGTCAGGCGGAGAACGGGGCCTTCGCGGCTGGTCAGAATGGACGGCATGTGCGCGTGTCGTTACATCCGGAAGATGCCGAACCTCGCGTCCGAGATCGGGGCATTGAACGACGCCGACAGCCCGAGCGCGAGCGCCGTCCGGGTTTCCGCCGGATCCAGAATGCCATCGTCCCACAGGCGCGCCGTGGAATAGTAGGGGGACCCTTCGCGATCGTACTTGTCCAAAATGGGATCGCGGATCGCGGCCTCTTCCTCGGCGGAGAGTTCCCGGCCTTCGCGCGCCAGCTGATCGCGTTTCACGGTCGCGAGCACGCCCGCCGCCTGTTCCCCTCCCATCACGGAAATCCGCGCGTTCGGCCACATCCAGAGAAAGCGCGGTTCGTACGCGCGCCCGCACATCCCATAGTTGCCGGCGCCGAACGATCCGCCAATGATCACGGTGAACTTCGGCACGGCCGAATTCGCGACGGCGTGGACCATCTTCGCGCCGTCCTTTGCAATGCCGCCCCGCTCGTACTCGCGGCCGACCATGAAGCCGGTGATGTTCTGAAGAAAAATCAACGGGATGCCGCGAAGGTTGCACAGCTCGATGAAATGCGTCGCCTTCAGCGCGGATTCCGAGAACAGGACGCCGTTGTTCGCGACAATGCCGACGAGGAAGCCATGGAGGCGGGCGAACCCTGTCACGAGCGTCGTCGCGTAGCGCTCCTTGAACTCGTCGAATCGCGAGCCGTCGACGAGCCGGGCAATGATCTCCCGTACTTCGTACGGCTTGCGCGTGTCGGTGTTGACGATGCCGTAGATCTCGGCCGGGTCGTACCGCGGGTCTTCGGGCGCGGCAAGGTCTCCGGGCACGCGCTTGGACGTATTCAGCGTGCCGACAACCGTCCGCGCCAGGTGCAGCGCGTGGTCGTCGTCTTCCGCGTAATAGTCGGCGACGCCGGAGAGCCGTGTGTGGACGTCCGCGCCACCGAGTTCCTCGGCGGTAACTTCTTCGCCCGTCGCAGCCTTCACCAGTGGCGGACCACCGAGAAAGATGGTCCCGGTTCCCTTGACGATGATCGTTTCGTCCGACATCGCCGGCACGTATGCACCGCCGGCGGTGCATGAGCCCATCACCACCGCGATCTGCGGGACGCGCTCGGCCGACATGCGCGCCTGATTGAAGAAGATGCGGCCGAAATGATCGCGGTCGGGAAATACCTCCGCCTGCAGCGGCAGAAACGCGCCACCCGAGTCGACGAGATACACGCAGGGCAGCCGGTTCTGCAGGGCGACTTCCTGCGCGCGCAGATGCTTCTTGACCGTGATGGGATAGTACGTGCCGCCCTTGACGGTCGCGTCGTTGGCGACGACCAGCACCTCCCGGCCCGAGACGCGGCCGACCCCGGTGACGATCCCGGCGGAGGGAGCCTCGTTGTGATACAGATCCCACGCGGCAAGCGCGGACAACTCGAGGAAGGATGATCCGTCGTCGAGCAACCTGTCGATCCGCTCCCGTACGGGCAGCTTGCCCTGAGCCCGGTGTCGCTCTACGTATCTCGCGCCTCCCCCCTGCTTCACGGCTGCCGTTCGCTCGCGCAACTCGGTGACGAGCGCCGCCATGCGGTCGCGATTCGAGCGGAAGAGATCGGCCGAAGGATCGAGATGCGATTCGAGAATGTCCACGCTACCAGCCGCAGCAGTCGGTCTTCAACGACGCCCTCGCGATGCCCGACGTTGCCGGCGATGAGACGACGTCCCGGATGGGGTTCGGAGGCTCGGACATGCGGTGATTATATGGGCCGATCCCGCCCGCCGGGCGCCGCGTCTCAACCGCGTAAACTGCTCATCGTCGAATAGTTAGTGCTGTATGCTATTCGGACACGTGTCGGTATATCGAACGTGACTGCGTGGATGTGTATACTTATTTGGCGCTGAAGCGCGTAATTTGTGTATGTGTTGACGGCGCAAACCTGCCGGGGTATCGGATGGGTCAGCGGACGGGGCAGATTCTATGACGATGAAGAAGCGCAACCGGGTACTCGCGATCGACGATGAACCGTCGATGATCGAATGGCTCAAAATCCTCCTCGAACACGAGGGGTACGAGGTCCGGACTGCGATGATTGGAACGCGTGGCGAGGACATCTTCAAGACGTGGAAGCCCGATGTCGTCGTGACGGACATGATGCTGCCCGATGCGGACGGGCTCGAACTCCTCCGGAAATTCAAGCAGATCCACGCGGATACGGAGGTCATCGTCGTCACCGGGCACGGGAGCGTCGTGAAAGCGGTTGAAGCGATGAAGGCAGGGGCCCACAGCTTCGTGGAAAAGCCGATCGAGCCGGATACCCTCCTGCAGATGCTCGAGCGCGCCATCGAGCGCCGCGATCTGGTGGGTGAAAACCTTCTGCTGAAGCAAAAGCTCGAGGGGCAGTTCCGGTTCGGGAACATCATCGGCAAGAGCAAGAAGATGCATGAAGTGCTGGAGCTGGTGGAGAGCGTCGCCGGGAGCGACGCGAACATCCTGATTCAGGGGGAAAACGGCACCGGCAAGGAGCTGATCGCGAACGCGCTCCACTACAACAGCAAGCGCGCCAAAGGACCGTTCATCAAGATCAACTGCGCGGCGATCCCGAAGGATCTGATCGAGTCGGAGTTGTTCGGCTATAAGAAAGGCGCCTTCACGGGTGCCGCGTCGGACAAGGAAGGGCTGTTCGAGATGTCCGAGGGGGGCTCGCTGCTCCTCGACGAAATCGGGGAGATGCCGCCCTACCTCCAGACCAAGCTGCTGCGCGTCCTGCAGGAACGGGAATATCGCCCGATTGGCAGCGATCGGATTGTTCGCGTCGACTTCAGGCTCATCTGTGCCACGAACATCGACCTCGACGCGGCGCTTCGAGACGGCAAGCTGCGAGAGGACCTGTACTTCCGGATCAATACGATCACGCTGCGGGTGCCGCCGCTGCGCGAGCGGACCGAGGACATCCCGCTCCTGTGCGAGCACTTCCTCGAGAAATATCGTCAGCGGCACCAGCGCAACGTCAAGTCGATCGCGCCGGCGGCCTACCATGTGCTCATTCGCCACCGCTGGCCAGGCAACGTGCGCGAGCTCGAGAATGTCATCGAGCGCGGGGTGCTCGTCGCGAAGGGATCGGAGATCACCGTCAACGACCTGCCGGAATCACTGCGCACGGAGACCGCCACCACGACCGAATTCGTGATTCCCCCGCACCGGACGCTGGCGGAGATCGAGAAGATGGCGATCTTGCAGACCCTGCAGCGCACGAACTGGAACAAGCAGGAAGCGGCGCAGATCCTGGGTCTCTATCGTCCGACGCTCTACAGCAAGATGAAGAAGCACGAAATCCAGGATGGCGGCAAGGGGGCTGCACGGCGCGCCGCGCCGGTCGGATAGGGCTCAGGGCTCAGGGTACAGGGCTCAGGGTACAGGGTGCTCGGTCGCTGAGCCTGATTCTTGCAGCCCTCAGCTGTCTACATGCTCGAACGTGTCGGGAATTCGGCTGTTGAGCTTCTCGGCTCGGTTGGAGAAGCGTCTCTTTTCGCGTTGAAGGCCGCCCGCGAAGTATTCGTCCCACCTTTCGAAGTCCGCGAAACGATTCGCCAGGTCTACGAGCTCGGGCTTCGCTCGGCGCCGCTGATCGCCGTGTCGGGCGTCGCCGTCGGGGTTGTTCTCTCGATGCATACGCGCGCGTCGCTCGAGCGTTTCGGAGCCGAGTCGATGATTCCTGCGGGCCTCGCCATCGCGCTCGTGCGCGAAACAGGTCCGCTCACCGCGGCCCTGCTGCTGTCGGGACGCATCGGCGCGGGCATCGGCGCCGAACTGGGCGCCATGCGTGTGACCGAGCAGATTGACGCGCTCGAAGCCTCCGCGGTCGACTCGTTTCGTTACCTGGTCGTGACGCGGGTGATCGCGTGCGTTGTCGCGCTGCCGATCCTGACCACGATCATGAACTTTACGGGCATGTTGGGCGGCTTCATTGCGGAAACGACCGCCAACGGCATGTCGCTCGGTCTCTATTTCCGCCGCGCCTTCTCGCTCATCGATATCACCGATTATGTTCCCGCGACGCTGAAGACGATGGTCTTCGGCTTCATCATCGCGACGACGTCGTCCTACCTCGGGTTCAACACCGGATCGGGGACCGAGGGGGTCGGACGCGCATCGACCAGAGCCGTGGTCTTCTCGTCGATCCTCATCATCCTGGCGAATGTGCTGCTCGTCCGGATCATCTTCTTCGTCTTTCCCGAGGCGGGAGGCGGGTAGATGCTGCAGCAAGCCACGGCCGTGCGGCTCGAGCACGTCACGAAGTCCTTCGGCAGCCGGCGCGTGCTCGATGACGTGTCGTTCGAGGTGCCACCAGGATGCGGGTTCGTCATCATGGGCCGAAGCGGCACGGGCAAGAGCGTCACGCTGCGCCACATCATCAGCCTGATCCAGCCGGATCGCGGGCGCGTGTTCGTCGGCGGCGACGAGATCAGCGCGCTGAGCGGTGCGGAGCTTTCGCGGGTGCGGCGCAAGATCGGGTTCCTGTTTCAGAATTCCGCGCTGTTCGACTCTATTACGGTGGGGGAGAACGTTGCCTTTCCGATGCGGCGGCATACGAAGATGAAAGATCAGGAGATTCGCAAGCGCGTACTGGAACGGCTGGAGGCGGTCGGCCTCGAGCGCGAATACGGCAAGATGCCCGCCGATTTGTCGGGCGGCATGCGCAAGCGGGCGGGTCTGGCGCGCGCCATGGCGCTCGATCCGGAGATTCTCCTCGTCGACGAGCCGAGTGCGGGACTCGATCCCATCACCGCCGACGAGATCGATGAGTTGCTGCTCGATCGCAAGAAGCGCGGTGGCGTCACGCTGATTGTCGTCACGCACAACATTCCGAGCGCGCGGCGCCTCGGAGACGAGCTCGCCATGCTGCATGACGGGCGGATCATCGCGCGCGGCCCGGCCGCGGAGCTCGATCGCAGTGGCGACCCGCTGGTGCGCGCATTCATGACGTCACAGCATGCAGGCTAAGCACCCGGTCGCGGTCGGCGTCTTCGTGCTGGCAGGCGTGCTGCTCTTTGCCGTCGGTTTGTTCCTGATCGGCAATCGGCGCATGCTCTTCAACGACACGTTCGAGGTGTATGCCGAATTCGCCAACATCTCCGGCCTACAGAACGGCGCGAAGGTACGCGTTGCCGGCATGGACGCTGGCGAGATCACCGGCGTGCAGGTCCCGGCGAACCCGTCCGCGAAATTCCGCGTCAAGCTTCGCATCCGTGAAGATCTCCACCCGCTGATCCGCGTTGATTCGGTGGCTTCGATCCAGACGGACGGCCTCGTGGGGAACAAGTTCGTTCAGGTCGAATCCGGTACGGACCAAGCACCGACGGTTCCCTCGAAAGGTACGATCAAGAGCCGCGAGCCCTTCGACTTCGCCGAGATGCTTCAGCGGATGAGCGAAACACTCGATCTCGTGACGAGCACGATCGTCGACTTGCGCTCGGGCGTGGACGATGCGCTGCAGTCGGTCACGGATACCGTGGGGGAAGCCCAGGATCTGATCACCTCCCTCGGCACGGAGGCCAAGGAGATCCTGAGCGCGGCGCACAAGGCGAGCGACAACATCACCATGATCGTCTCCGACGTGCGCCAGGGGAAGGGCACCGTCGGCAAGCTGATGACCGACGACGCCCTGTTCGAGAGCCTCAAGGGTATTGCCGCCGACGGCCAGAAGGCGGTTGCCAGCCTGCGCGAAGCGGCCGATCAGGCGAAAGGGGCCGTCGCCGACTTCCGCGGTGAGAACGGTCCGATGAAGGGGCTGACCGGCACCGTCCAGCAGACGCTGGCGTCGGCCCGCGACGCGATGGCGGATCTCGCAGAGAACACCGAAGCGCTCAAGCGCAATTTCTTTTTCCGCGGGTTCTTCAATAAACGCGGTTACTTCGATCTGGACGACGTCAGCGTCCAGCAATACCGGCAGGGTGGGCTCGAAACGAAGGAACGGCGCGTCCTGCGCATCTGGGTCAAGTCTTCCGTCCTGTTCGAAACGGATGCGAACGGCGAGGAGCGGCTCACCGATGACGGCCGGGCTCGTCTCGACTCGGCAATGTCGCAGTTCATCCGCTACCCGCGCAACAGTCCATTCGTCGTCGAAGGCTACGCGCCCGGAGCGACCGGCGACCGGCAGTTCCTTCTCAGCCGTAAGCGCGCTCAGCTCGTTCGCGACTACATTGTCGGGAAGTTCGGACTCGACCCCAATTTCGTCGCGGTGATGCCAATGGGGGCCGAAGCGGCGGGAAGTCCAGACGGCGATCAGTGGGACGGTGTGGCGCTTGCGCTGTTCGTGTCGACTTCAGCCATGTAGACGTGGGTGTCGGAAAGGCCATGTCAGCGGCGAACGTGGGAATTCCGGGCGATCTCGGGTGGCATGTCGTTTGATTGTAGTGCGTAGGATTGGGCTGTCTGAACAGCCCGTGCGACGAAGGAGGGGAATGTGGACGAGCGATCGCGAGTGCTCCTGGCGACGTGCCTCGGGGCTGTGGCCGGTGGTGTGTGGGGCTGGCTCTACATGACGGAGAACGGCCGACGCGTCCGCGACCAGATAGAGCCAAAGCTCGATGATTTCCTGCATGAGATTACTCGCATGCGCGGGACCGTCGAGAAGGCGCGCAGCGTGGCGAGCGAGGGATGGCGGTCGCTCAATGATGTCACCGGCGGTGCGCAAGGCCGCTGGTCGGCATAGCGTCAGGAGGGGTGATGGCGGAGAACCTTGGGACCACGAATCTGCTGCTCGGAATCATGGCAGCGGTCAGCGTGCTAGAAGCATTACTGCTCATCGGCATCGGGGTCGGCGGCTTCATGATGTACCGCCGGGTGATGCAGCTCGTCACCGATCTCGAGGCGCGGCAGATCGCGCCGCTGCGGGAGAAGGTCGACGCGATCCTGCTCGACGTGAAGTCGGTGACGGCGCGGGTGAGCCACCAGACCGAGCGCGTCGATCATGCGATCTCCGGTACGATTCACCGCGTCGACGAGACGGCGGGACACATCACGTATTCGGTGAAGGACAAGGTGAACCAGGTCGTCGGGGTCATGCGCGGGATTCGCGCGGTGATCACGTCGATCATCGGCCACGATCACGAGCCGGTCACGCCGGCCGCGGGGCGCGCGTAAGAACTCGCGCGGAACTGCCGGCGCTGGGCCGGTGACAGAACACAGACGTAGTAGGAGGCTAAATGGCGTACGAATACGATCGCTTCGAACGGGAAGATGGCAGCGGCTCCTTTTTGATGGGGCTGCTCGCGGGAACGGTGCTTGGCGCGGGGCTCGGTATGCTCTTCGCCCCGAAGACCGGGTCCGAGCTGCGCAGCCAGCTCGGCGAGCAGGCGGGCAAGCTCAAGACGACCGCCGCCGACGGCTACAACCAGGCGACGGAGAAGGTCAGCCAGATCGTCGATCGCGGCCGCGAGGCCTACGAGAAGGCGCGCTCGAATGTCAGCAGCGGGATGACCAGCGGCAATACCGGCGTCGGGACCACCGGAACGACCGGCAATACCTCGACGGGCAACACCGGGGCGTTCACGGGCGCCGGCGCTGGCACGGGCGGCTACTCGACCAATCGCACGTAGAGTTCGGAGCAGCTGGAAGGGTGCGGCGTTCCTTCGAACGTCGCACCGCCCTGGCCGCGGCCGGCGTCGGCGCGGCACATCCGCCTTCGGGCGGCGGGCGAGGCGGCCTACATTCATGACACAAGCGAACGCCGAGAAAGTCGCCAACGTTCTCATCGGCGCGGCCGTGGTGGGCGCAGCCTACTATGTGATCAGGACGCCGCAGCTGCGCCGGGTGGCGTGGCGGCTGACCGTCGCCGCTCTCACCGGCACGATTCCCGCCTGGCTGACGCAAGAAATCCGGAACGGCTGGGAGGCGAGCGCGCCGCCGAATATATGATGGCCGGGTGACAGGGCAAGCGACGCAGGCACAGCCCCCGCCACGGTCCTCCGTCCTCCGCCGCGCGTATCTCCGCGGCCTCGCCGAAGTCCACTTGACCGCGCTCGCGGTGTGGCGCGGCATCGTCGGCATCTACAACAGCAACGACCTCACCTTCGCGTCCTCGATCGCCTATTACGCGTTGCTTTCGCTATTTCCGTTTTTCCTGCTCGCCTTGTCGATCCTGGCGAGCGTCACCAGCGACGACGCGGATCGCACGTCGGTCCTCAGCTTCGTGTTGCACTACTTCCCGCGCCAATTCGATTTCGTCAACACGCAGCTGCAGGCGATGCAGCAGGCGGGGTTCAAGCTCGGCGTCGTCGGCAGCATCCTGATGGTCTGGGCGGCGATGGGGGTGTTCAGCGCGATCGGATCTGCCGTCAATCACGCCTGGGGCGTCGACAAGCAGCCGAGCTACCTGAAACACAAGCTGATGGCGTTCACGATGCTCGTGACGGCGAGCCTGCTCCTCCTCCTCGGTCTGCTGCTCGTGAGCGCGATCAACGTCGCCGAGGCGCGGTGGTTCGCGGTCGTCATCGCGCGCACGCCGGGGCTGCTCGTGCTCCAGGGCTGGGCGCTCAAGTCTGCGAGCACCGTCATCTTCATCGTGCTCGTCGGCTTGGTGTTCTATTTCGTTCCGAACGCTGCGGTGCGGTTTCGCGATGTCTGGGTTGGAGCGGTGTTGACCGGGCTGCTCTGGCGCATGGCGCTCGCCGGGTTTTCGCGGTATGTACGCGACCTGTCGCGTTTCAGCGTGCACGGCTCGATCGCTGCCGTGGTCGTGTTCCTCGTCTGGGTTTACATCTGCGCTGTGATTTTTCTGTACGGCGTCGAAGTCACCGCCGCCAACGCGAGACTTCGCCGCCGAAGACCCGACGAGATTCCCGCCGCGCCGACACCGCGCACGCAGTTATAGCGGATTCCGCGCAGGACCAGGTTTCGCTGAACAAGCGGAATTCAGACACAGCGGGAACCAAAAGCCGACAGTTTAGCTTTGTGTAGCCCATTACCTACTCTCTGCGGGCCGCATGGGGCGGTCGATTCCACTCCTGAGACCTCAGCCACACACCGGCCGCCGCCGAGGCAGCAAAACACGCGAAATCAGGCGGTTTTTGCCACCGAACGATGGCATCGCGGTTGCTCTAACAGATGGTGTCGGGCGGCTTCAGCGGCCCGGCTTGCCGCTCCGGTGTTCCGCTGGAGCAACCGCCCTTCCAATATTGCCTGCCTGGCTGCAGGGAGAGTCGAAAGGCACTCCCTGCCCCGCCATGTACGCGACTTTGCTGAATCTTTGATTGTCGATTTTCGATTGCTCATTGATTGTCGATGTGTAGATTGCAGCCGACAACCTCGGTCAACAATCGAGGATCGAACTTGGCACTCGCATTGCTCTTGAAGCGGGTGCCGCACGCGGTGCGGCCCGGCCGCTCCGGTGTTCCGCTGGGGCAACCATCCGCCACACAGACCTGCCACCGGGCGCAGGGAGAGTCTTTGACACTCCCTGTGCTGCCATGTACGTGCGCGTTTCCTCGACAGCCGGCGAGCGGCAACGCGCTAGCGGCTCGTCGCTAGAGGCCAGTCGATACGATCGCGATCGACTGGCGGTGCATGTTCGAGTTCGGGCGGATGGGTGCAATTGTCGCAGGTACCGCAACTTTCAAAGCTATCTCCTTCGCCGAAGTAGTCGAGGAGCTCTTTCCAGCGGCAGCGCGCGCTCTGCGCGTAGAGCGCGATGCGCTGCAGCTTTTCGCGGTCCGCGTCCAACCGCGCCGCGTACTGCGACGCAACGTTTTCGATCGCGGCCGTGGAGGCTGTTTCGCTGGCGAGCCGATACTTTGACCCCCGCAGCTCTTTCACCAGGCCGAGTTCTTTCATCATCGAGAGAACCGACCGCACCTTCGTCTTTGCCACCGATGTCGCTTGCGTCTGGATCTGTGCCACGGAGACTGGCGCCGTTGAGGCCCCAACCTCCGCGAGCGCGTCCCGCACCGCGAGGATGTCGTCTGCGCCGGGGTACTTTCCGCCCATGAAAAACTGGTGCGTGCGTCGATCCTCGATCCGGTAGAGGAGCGCGCAGCTGGCGGGGTTTCCGTCGCGCCCCGCACGGCCGGACTCCTGATAGTAGGACTCGATAGACCCCGGCATGTCGTAGTGGATCACGAAGCGGATGTCCGGCTTGTCGATGCCCATACCGAACGCATTGGTGGCAACGATGGTCGGAAGATCGCCAGCCATGAAGCGATCCTGGGTTTCATGGCGGGATTTGCCCGATAGGCGGCCGTGATAACGCGCGACCGCAAGCCCTTCCGCCTCGAGCACCCGCACGACGGTGTCGCACTGCTTGATCGTGGCCACGTAGACGATGCCGCTGCCTTGCCAGCTTCGCAGCATCGCGATCAGCCGCTGCTGCTTCGCGCTGTCGCTGGCGGTGTGATGGACTGCGTAGTGCAGGTTCTCGCGGTAAAGCCCGAGGTTGAACTGCTGTGGCTTCTCCAGTCCCAGCTGTCGTACCACGTCGTCGATGACGTCAGGGGTTGCCGTCGCCGTCAGCGCCAGCACGGATGGCTTGCCGAGCGCCTTGACCGCCGCTCCCAGTCCCAGGAAGGCCGGCCTGAAGTCGTGGCCCCACTCCGACACGCAGTGCGCCTCGTCGACGACGAAGAGATCGATCTTGATTCCGCGCAGCGTGTCGACGAAGGTCGGATCTTCCAGCCGCTCCGGCGTCGCAAACACGAAGTCGACGTCACCGCGGCGGATGTCTTCGAGCGCTGCCTTCACGTCCGCGTCAGCGATGGTCGAGTTGATCTGGCGTGCGGACGTGCCGAGCTCGGTCAGCTTGTCGCACTGATCTTTCATGAGCGAAATGAGCGGCGAGATTACGATGGTGGTTCCCGGCAGGTGCAAGGCGGGCAGCTGATAGCAGAGCGACTTCCCCGCGCCTGTCGGCATCACCGCGATCGTGTCGTGACCCTGCACGATCGAACGGATGACGTCTTCCTGTCCCGGGCGGAACTCCGACAATCCGAACGTTCCACGCATCAGGCGCTTGAGCGATGAGGTCGGTTTCCGCACGTCACCGAAACTCAGCAAAGCACGTACCGCTGAGACGGTCATTTATTGCTGGCGTGGACTGTTTGCAGCCTGACCGCGAACAGCGGCGCTTACTTGTCGCTCAGCAGCAGCGCCAGGTTTTCGCGACGGGCGGCGAAAACGCGGCGCGCCATCGCAAACAGCAGACGGCTGATGCAGAAGGCGATCACGCACCAGCCGACCAGCAGAATCGGCATCAGTCCAGGCCGTCCCAGCCAGTTGGCAACGAACACGATGGCCAGGTTCGATGCGCCCGCGGCCACGAACGAGAGCATTCCCAGCAGCGCGGCGAGGCCGTGTGCGTTGCTCGATCGGCCGATGCTGTTCAAATCGACCAGCCGCGGGAACACCGCGGACAGCATGGCCGAGGGGGCCGAGGTCAACAGGTAGGTCGCAATCAATGAAAGCGGAACCGCCAACCACAGCGCCGGCGATCCGTCCCGGAAGAGCAGCGCCACACCGATCACGCAGATAAACGCCGGTGGCAGACCGATGAGCGCGTTGCCGACCGCCTTGCCCGCGAGGTACTCGCGGTCCGACAACGGCGAGAGCAGCATGAGCGTCATCCCGGCTTTGTCGACTGCGAATTGATTCACCGCAATGTGGAGCGTGGCCAGCAGTGAGATGAACGACGTGAACGACGCCAGCCCCAGACCGCCATGCGAGCCGATCGGCCCGATATCGAGGTTGCCGTGACGCCGCATTACCAGCGCCAGCACTCCCGTGATCACGAGCGGCGTCAGCAGGATCGATCGGCCGCGCGGCGTCCTGAGCGCGAGCCGCAGCTGCGCGAGTGCCACCGCGGATGCGCCCGGCGTGAGTCCTGGCAGCGTCATCCCCCACGCCTTGCGCGCGGTGACGGACCGGCGCGCGCCGGTCGTGCCCGGTGAGTCGAGGATTCGCGTAAAGAGGAACATGCCGGCCGCATGCATCGTGACGGCGATAACCGCGAGCGCTGCGAGCCGGATCGCCGCGCTTCGGACCTCGCCCGCGGCCATTGCGCGCGCGGACTGGACATACAACTCGCTCGGGTAGACGGCGAATACGCGTTCGCCCGCCGCGGTGGCCCAGCCGGGCAGGCGCATCTCCTCCGGCGCCGGACGCTGGCGCTGAGCGCCGCGGTGATGGCGTCCGCCGTGCAGCAGTCCCGGGAGCATGCTCGCCGCGGGAATGATCAGAATGAAGAGCAGCGCGAGCAGCTCGCCACGCCGGCGATCGCGGACGATCAAATGCAGGACGCTCGTCGCGAGCGCCGAGAGGCCGACGACGACCGCAAGAAAGATCACGCCGGCCGCAAGCACGATGACCGCCGCGCCGAGCGCTCCGGCTGCGGCCAGGCCGATCGGAAGGAACAGTACGATCGGGAGCATGAGCACGACCCAGACGTCACCCAGCGCTGTCGCCGCCTGCGCCGCATAGAGCGTGCGCCTCGGGATCGGAAGGAGCAGCAGGCGGACCGGATTGGTGCGGTCGGCTGCGGGAAGAAACAGTGGTCCGACGATACTCGCAATCGGCACGAACAGCAGCAGGTAGCGCATCGCGGCGAAGAGGAATGACGGCTGATCGCCGCGGCCCAGGCCGTACCCGACGGCGCTCGCGATTGCCGCGAGGGCGAGCACGGAGGGAATCATGAAGACCGCCGCCATGATCGGGCCGAGCCGCTCGATGGCGAGCGAGAACCGTTCCAGCCGGTCGCGCGCGCCGGTCTTCTCGAGCGAGTTCAGCAGCATGCGCCAGCGCAGCCACACGAACGCGCGAAGGATCCTGAGCATCGGCTAGATCCAGTCGAGCACCGTCGGAGTACGGGCGTCGCCACCGACGAGCCCGATGAACAGCTCCTCGAGCGACTTGCCGCTGCCCGCCCCGGCGCGAAGATCGGCGATCGGACCCTGCGCCACCATCTTGCCGCCTGAAATCACGCCGATGTGGGTCGACAGCCGCTCGACGATTTCCAGGATGTGCGACGTGAGGAAGATGGTGCCGCCGTGCGAGACGAACGACAACAGCAGATCCTTGATCTGCCGTGACGCCACCGCGTCGATCCCCTCGAACGGCTCGTCGAGAAAGAGCAGCTTCGGCGCCGGCAGCAGTGCGGCTGCGAGCGACAGCTTCTTGCGCATCCCGTGCGAGAAATCGGTGACCAGCGTCGTGCCCGCGCTTTTCAGTTCCATCAGGTCGAGGAGATCCGAGGCACGGTGCTTGGCCGTCGCGGGATCTATCCCGTGCACCTGCGCGACGAAGGTGAGCGTTTCCTGCGCCGTGAGACGATCGAACAGCGCGAGATCCTCCGGCACGACGCCGATGCGGCGCTTGACGCTCACGGGATCGGCGAGCGGGTTGGTCCCGAGAATCATCACGCTGCCGGCGGTCGGCCGCAAGAGCCCGGTGAGACACTTGATCGTCGTCGACTTGCCCGCGCCGTTGGGGCCGAGAAACCCGTAGAGACTGCCGGCGGGAACCAGGAGATCGATGCCGTCGACGGCGCGGAAGCTGCCGAAGTCGCGCGTGAGACCGGTCGTCTGGACCGCGAGCTCCAGATGCATGCGCGATAAGTATAGTCGGCGTTTATCTGCCGCTCGCGGACGCGAACGGGTGAAGATGGCTTAAGCTGCGGTCGGAGGTGTTGCATGCAGTGGCTGTGTGGGATCGCGATCGTCTCGGCCACGACGATTCTGGCCGCGCAGCAACCCTCAGGACCACAGCCCGAGACGCGCCAGACGGTGATCCGCGTCGGCGTCGACCTCGTGCGCGTCGACGCGACCGTCACGGATCGCCAAGGGCGGCATGTCCGCGACCTCACGGCCAGCGACTTCGAGTTGCTGCAGGACGGGAAGCCGCAGGCAATCTCGAGCTTCGCATACGTGTCGACCGATCCCGTGTCGCCGGCTGCAAGCGAGATCGGAGGCAGCGCGACCCCGTCATCTCCCGCCGTCCCGTCCGGACCTGCCGGCACACGGCGAGCCTCTCCAGAACACGTACGACGGACGATCGCGATGGTCGTCGACGATCTTGGACTGTCGTTCGAAAGCGTCTACAACGTGAACGGCACGCTGAAGCGGTTCATCGACACGCAGGTGCAGCCGGGTGACCTGGTCGCCGTACTGCGGACGGGCGCGGGAATCGGCGCGCTGCAGCAGTTTACGACCGACAAGCGGCTGCTCTACGCCGCCGCCGAGCGCGTCCGTTGGAACATGAACGCCCGCGTGTCGCCGTTCGAGTCGATCGCGCCCGAAGACGCGCAGGTCGAGGCGTGGCAGACCCAGTTTTTCACGGTCGGAACGCTCGGAGCCATCCGGTACGTGCTGCGCGGGGTCGCGGAGCTGCCCGGAAGAAAAGCCATCGTCATCTTCTCCGATGGATTCAAACTCAGGGATGCGGACAACCACTACGGGCAGGTGCTCGACACGCTGCGAATGCTCGTCGACGCCGCCAATCGCGCCGGCGTCGTCATCTACACGATCCACGCCGCCGGACTGGAAGCCGGCGGGCCCAGCGCATCCGATCGCTCCGGCGCGCAGACGGGCCAGCGGCAGATTGACATTCGTGAGGGGCAGGATGGCCTTGCGGTCCTCGCGGAGCAGACCGGCGGACTGTTCATCCACGACACGAACGATCTGCCCGCGGGGGTCCGGCGGATCCTCGACGACCAGCAGGGCTACTACCTGCTCGGTTACGTTCCAGACCGGTCGACGTTCTCGGGCAGCGCGGGAAAGTTCCACGCCCTCGACGTCCGCGTGAAACGCCCGAATCTTCAGGTTCGATCGCGCAGCGGGTTTCTCGGACAGCCGGACGCCGCTTCCGGGCCGCGGACGCCGGCGGACCGGATGATGGCCGCCGTCACGTCACCGTTCGGCGGCGGCGATATCCATCTCCGCCTGACCTCCTTCTTCGGGCAGGTCGAGAAGCTCGGGCCGGTCGTGCAGTCGTACATGCACGTCGACGCCAACGAGTTGACGTTCGAACGGCAGCCGGACGGAAAACGCGTCGCGCAGCTGGAAGTCCTGGCGGTCACGTTCGGTGAGAACGGGGAGGTTGCGGATCGGAGCAACCGCCGCTATACGGTGACGCTCACGCCCGACCGCTACCAGCGGGCGCTGAAGAGCGGGTTCGTGTACACGGTCAGAGTTCCAGTGAAGAAGCCCGGCCCCTATCAGCTTCGCATCGCGCTGCGCGACGCGACAAGCGATCGTATCGGTTCGACCGGCCACTTCGTCGATGTGCCCGACGTAAAAAAAGGAGGGCTGACGTTGTCCGGTCTCCTGATTCAGGGCGTGTCTCCGCCGGGTGTGGGTGGGGAACCCGACGACAGCGTCCAGGACACCGATCCGAACGCGAGCGTTGCGCTGCGGACGTTCCGGCGGGGCACGGACGCGAGTTACGCTGCATACGTCTACAACGCGAAACGCGGACCTTCCGGGGGGCCGCAACTCGACATCGAACTCCGGCTTTTCCGCGATGGCACCCAGGTGTTGCACAGCCCCGCTCAACCGCTGCCGCCGCAAGCCGCCGGCTCAGCGTTCATTGCCAGCGGAGCGCTCCGTTTTGGCAGCGCGTTTCCCCCCGGAAGCTATCTGATCGAATTGACGATCATCGACCGGCTTGCGAAGAAGAACAGCCGCGCTGCTCAGACGATCGACTTCGACGTCGTCGAATGAATTTCGCGCGTGGTACGATGAGCAGACATGAAGACGCTCGTCATCACCGCCGGCAACATCTCTCTTCCCGCTGACCTCGAACAGGTCATCGCGCGCGGGAGCACCTCGATCGAGCACCGGCAGGCCGCCGACATCGCCCCCGCAGGCGCGATGCCGGAGGTGGACCGCGTGGTGTTCTGGTCGGCCAAGCCCGACGGCGCGATCCGACAGCTGGCGTCGCGCTATGTGAAGGCCGAGAGCCGGTCACGGAAAGAGGTCATCGTCTTCGTGACCGGCACCCCCGGCGACACCGTTGCGGGGCTGCCGGCGACGGAACTCTTCCTGTGGCCGCAGGACAAAGACCGCCTCACGATGGCGTTCCTCACCGGAGCTTGAGCGGATGAATCGCCTGGCCCGCGAACGCAGCCCCTACCTGTTGCAACACGCGGAAAATCCGGTCGATTGGTACCCGTGGGGTGAGGAAGCGTTCGCGCGCGCGCGCCGCGAGGACAAGCCGATCTTCCTGTCGATCGGCTACTCGACGTGCCACTGGTGCCACGTGATGGCGCACGAGTCGTTCGAGAACCCTGCCGTCGCTGAACTGCTGAATCGCAACTTCATATCCATCAAGCTCGATCGGGAGGAACGGCCTGACGTCGATCGCGTGTACATGTCCTTCGTCCAGGCGACGACCGGGTCGGGCGGGTGGCCCATGAGCGTCTTCGTGACGCCGGATCTGACGCCGTTCTACGGCGGCACCTATTTTCCGCCGACCTCACGATGGGGACGCCCGGGTTTTCCCGATCTGCTTACTGAGCTGGCCCGCGTGTGGAACGAAGAGCGTCCAAAGGTCAACGCCGCCGCCGCGGAGTTGCTGAACCGGCTCCGCAGCGTGACCGGGGCCGACGGCGGGTCGCGCGCGGAATCGCAGATCGGATCGGCCGACGCGCTGGACGCCGGCGTCGAACAGTTCCAGATGTCGTTCGATACCCGACGGGGAGGATTCGGTGATGCGCCGAAATTCCCGCGCCCCTCGGAACTGCTGTTCCTTCTTGG
>JBKPLP010000037.1:0-9789 GCA_046731735.1 Acidobacteriota bacterium | reverse complement strand
TGATGTTCTTCTCGTTCTGACGCGGCAGGATCACCTCGGTAATGCCGTGGCGGCGCGCCGCCAGCACCTTTTCCTTGATGCCTCCGACCGGCAGGACACGGCCGGACAGGGTGATCTCGCCGGTCATCGCGATGTCGCCGCGCACCGGTCGTCCGGTGAGCTCCGACGCCAGCGCCGTCACCATCGTGACGCCCGCGGACGGCCCGTCCTTGGGAATCGCGCCCGACGGGACGTGCAGATGGATCTCCGCGTCCTTGTAGAATTCGGGATTTACGCCGTACTCGTTCGCGTGCGCACGGAACCACGAGAGCGCGGTCCGCGCGGACTCCTTCATCACGTCGCCCAGGTGGCCGGTCAGCGTCAGGCTGCCGCCTCCCTGCATCTTCGACGCCTCGACGAACAGCACCTCGCCGCCCGCGGGTGTCCACGCCAGGCCGACCGCGACACCGGGATCCTTGGTCCGGTTCTCGATCTCCTCGTCGAGGAACGTGGGGGCGCCGAGCATGTCGACCACGACCTCCGGGGTGATAACGATGGGTGATTCGTCCCCTTCAGCGCGGCGGCGCGCAACCTTGCGGCAGAGCGCCCCGATCTCGCGCTCGAGGTTGCGGACCCCGGCTTCGCGGGTGTAACCGCGGATAATCGCGTGGATCGCGGGCTGGGTGAATTCGACCTGTTCCGCCGTCAGCCCATGATTCGCGATCTGCTTCGCGATCAGATGCTCGATCGCGATCTTGAGCTTCTCCTCCTCGGTGTAGCCAGCGAGCTCGAGCACTTCCATTCGGTCGCGGAGCGCCGGCGGAACGGGATCGAGCACATTCGCGGTGGTCAGGAACAGCACTTCCGACAAGTCGAACGGCACGTCGAGGTAATGGTCACGAAACGTGTTGTTCTGCTCGGGATCGAGCACCTCGAGGAGCGCGGAGGCAGGGTCGCCGCGGAAGTCAGAGCCGAGCTTGTCGATCTCGTCGAGGATGAACACCGGGTTCTTCGACTCCGCGCGCCGCAGCCCCTGAATGACCTGCCCTGGCAGCGCACCGATGTAGGTGCGCCGGTGCCCACGGATCTCCGCCTCATCCCGCATGCCGCCCAGCGAAACGCGAACGAACTTTCGGCCGAGCGAGGTGGCGATGGACTTCGCCAGCGACGTCTTGCCGACTCCCGGCGGTCCGAGGAAGCACAGGATCGGCCCCTTCACGTCGGGGTTGAGCTTGCGGACCGCCAGATACTCGAGCACCCGATCCTTGACTTTCTCCAGGCCCGAGTGGTCGGCGTCGAGTACCTCTTTGGTCTTCTTGAGATCGATCGAGTCCTCGGTGCGTTTGGACCACGGCAATCCGACGATCCAATCCATGTAGGTGCGCGACACGGTGTACTCCGCGGCCGCGACCGGCATCTTCGACAGCCGATCCAGTTCGCGCAGCGCTTCCTTTTTGACCGCGTCGGGCATGCCGGCGCTGTCGATCTTCGCGCGCAGCTCGTCGATCTCTTTCGTCTGATCGTCGCCTTCGCCGAGCTCCTTCTGGATCGCCTTGAGCTGTTCGCGCAGGAAGTATTCGCGCTGGTTCTTTCCGACTTCCGACTGCACCTGCGATTGGATCTTCGAGCCGAGCTCGAGCACCTCGAGCTCCTTGATCAGGATCCGGTTCAGCGAATCCATCCGGGCGCGAATGTCGAGCGTGTCCAGGACTTCCTGTTTCACCGCCGTCCCGATCGTCGTCAGGCTGGAGGCGATGAAATCGGCGAGCTTGCCGGGATCGGTGATGTTCGCCGCGAGCGCCTGGAGGTCGTCGGACAGGACCGGCGACAGCGATACGACCTGCTGGAAGTTGCTCTTGATGTTCCGCTGCAGCGCGTCGATCTCGAGATGATCCTCGTCGCGCAGGCTTTCATCCGCCGCGGTCACGGCGCCGCGCAGGTAGGGACGCGTTTGCACGATCCGCTCGAGGCGGACCCGCGCGAGCCCCTGCACGATCAGCCGGAGGCTGCCGTCAGGCAGCTTGAACATCTTGTGGATGTGGGTCGCCGTCCCGATCGAGTACATGTCCTCCAGCGCCGGCTCCTCGACCGAGGCGTCGCGCTGCGTGAACACACCAATCATGCGGCCCATCGTGGTCGCCTCCTCGATGAGGCGCACCGACGCTTCGCGCGCGACGGCGAGCGGCATGAACGAATTCGGGAAGAGCACCGTATCGCGCAGCGGCAGCACGGGCAGCTCGCCGGGAATCGACAGCGGCCGGTCTCCAGAGACGATGAGATCTTCCTGGTCGGACTGATCGGTCTGGTCGGATCGATCGCTCATTCGGCGATCCTCCTGTGGCATCCGTTGTATCGGCTCGCGGAGCCGAGGTGATGATACGCGGAAAAGGACGAAGGAAGGCGGCATCCGGCATGCCGCACAGGCATGCCGGACACCCGTCAGGTTTACCCCTGCATGTCGATGAAGAGCGAGGCGGCGCCGCGGCGCTGCGCGATCGCGCGCTCGCGCTGCTGCGCGGTCTCGCGCGCCTCTTCACAATCCTTGCAGCGGACGGCGAACGGCAGCGCCCGCAGCCGGCGCTCGGAGATTTCCTCGCCGCACTCGTAGCAGTAGCCGAACGTGCCTTCCTCGAGACGCCGCAGCGCTTCCTCGATTTTGTGGAGCGTTTCCGCCTTCATCTGGATGAGCGCGAACTCGATCTCGTCCTGGATATCCGCTTCGGAACTCTCCGCCGCGTCGAGCACGCCCTGCGTCGGGCTGTTCGGGCTCTCCGAGCGGACGTCCCGGATCTTCTCCTGGACCTGGTCCATGATTTCCCGGCGGCGCTCTTCGAGAATTCGCGTGAGCTCCGCGTAACGGTCCCTGCTCATCTGCCCGCCGGGAGCTTTATGAGTATGCATATGATTCCGCTCCTTTCCCTCTCCGCTACCCCGCAACGTGGCAGGGCATCATGCAATTAAATTGCCAGTAATAAGCCCAACAGTTTACCGCAGAATTAGGTGTTTTGTGAAGCCCGGCAACAAGGGGGACGGGAACCGGTGGGAAAAGCTGACATATTTGCCACGCTGGTGCGTGGCGATCACGCACCCCGGTCCCTGTTCCGGCCTTGCCACATCACGTTCGACCTCAACCTGCTACACCCGTCTCTCTCCGTTTCCCCGAGGAGCGGCGCTGTTGACGGTTTAGACGCCGGATGCCCGTCCAGTGGTTCGGTTTGCCCTCGAAATGTCACCGATTGTGGAGACGAGCCCGGATGGAATGCGGACGGTGTCCCCCGCCCTACTGAATAAACCGCTTCCCGATCGATGTATTCGGCACGATTCCGCGATCCACCAGCTTCTGCCCGTCGCGCGTGCTGCCCGTCCGCAGCCACTTCTCATAAAGCCGAAGCAGATCGGTGCTCGACGTGAGGGCCGTCCGCTCGCTGACGTCCGCGAGGACGTCCATGAACCCTACGAACTTCCGGGCGAGCTCCCCAAAAACGTCCGAGAACGCGTCGTCGTCATGACGGCTCAGCGACCCATAGGCGTATTCGCCCATCGACACGTAGTAGTCGACGTCGACCGGCTTGCGGCGGAGGCTCTCCGCGAAGAAGCCGGAGGTGAACAGTGAGAAGTCCCCGAGGCTGCGGAGCCGCGCGCGCTGCTCGGGACCGGCGGTCTGCAGCGCCCGGGTCAGACGAATAGCGAGCGGATCCGCGTCGTCCGCGAACGGCCCCCGGGCATCCGGACGCACGAACTGACACAGCAGGTTGACCAGGTAATAGGACGTGAATTCGCCGGCGTGTACGTGTTGCCTCGCGAGGGCTGACTCGATCAATTCCTTGAAGTACTCAACGGGTGCCTGCTCGCGCAGAAACGGGCGGTCCATCAAGAGCCTCCTCCGGACGTGGCGTAGCCACGCCTTGACAGCCGGCGCCGGGGCACCGGGATCGACAGAATTGCAACTCGTATTCCGTTCGCGCGCGCCGGGAAACGCGCGTATTTCAGGCGGGATGATGCAGAGTATACCGGCAGCGCTTACAATTTTGAGCTTGGAAATGTGAGGTTTGTCTGCTCCGGTGGACGATCGAAGATCGAAGCTCCACCCCGATCCTGCGCCCGAATCCGGTGTCCGGGTCCCTTCACGGCAGATCCCGTGCCCAGGGGGTCAAGCCCCCGTCCGCGAAGGGGCCGTGATATAATCCAGCGTTTGTGCCGTCGCCCGTTGCGGCGGATGTACAGTCGAATCAACGCTTTATCCCTCAAGGCCCAGTAATGGCGAAACGCTGCGAAATCTGCGGAAAAGGCCCCGTCGTAGGGCGTAATGTCAGCCACGCGCATAACGTCACGCCGCGCCGGTTCGAGCCGAACCTTCAGCGGGTCCGCGCGATGGTGAATGGCGGCATCCGCCGCCTGCGAGTGTGCACGCGCTGCCTCCGCTCAGGTAAGGTCGTGAAGGCTGCCTGACGTGCGGCAGGCGGTCTCGACACCCTCCGCGCCGCAGGCGATCGGCCCCTACTCTCAGGGGGTCCGTGCTGGATCGCTGCTGTTCGTCTCGGGCCAGGTGCCCATCGACCCCGCCACCGGCAACGTCATCGAGGGCGACATCGCGGCACAGACGCACCGCGTGTTTCAGAACATCGGGGAAATCCTCAAGGCAGGCGGCGCGTCCTTCGACCATGTCGTCCGCACGACGGTCTTCCTCGCGGACATGAACGACTTCGCGGCGATGAACGCTGTTTACGCGACCTACTTCACCGCGCCGGCCCCCGCGCGTGCCACCGTGCAGGTCTCACGTCTTCCGAAAGACGCGCGCGTCGAGATCGACGTCATCGCCTCTTTCGAATAACGTCACCGGCTCGCCCTTTCGACATCCACGACGCCCGCGATGCTCCTTAGCGACTTGATCACCTTCTGCAGGTGCTTCACGTCGCTGATCTCCACCGTCATGTCGATCCGTCCCATCTGATCGTCGACGGTTGCCTCGATATTGCGGATGTTCGTGTTGACGCCGGCGATTTTCGAGCTGACGTCGGCGAGAATGCCCTTGCGATCCTCGACGTGGACGGTGAGGCGGACGGTGTAAGGCGTGCCGTCGGCCCCCTTGTCCCATTCGACGGGGATGCGGCGATCCGGGTCGTACAGAAGATTGAGCACGTTCGAGCATGTGGCCGAGTGCACTGAGACACCCTTGCCGCGCGTGATGTAGCCGACGATCTTTTCGCCGCGAATCGGATTGCAGCAGCGCGCGCGGAAGACCATCAGATCGTCGATGCCGTGGACGGTAATCTTGTCCTCGCCGGTGGTGCCGAGAACACGACGCACGACGGACGCGATCCCGCCTTCGGGGGGGGCTTCCTTCAGCTGTTCCTGCGGCACGAACTTGGCGAGGACGGTCTTCGGCGAGAGCTTGCCGTAGCCCAGCGCGGCGTACAGCTCGTCGACCTTCCCCATCCCGTACTCGCTCAATACCCGGTTCATCGTCTCCGGCTCGGTGAGGTGTTTCAAGTTCAGACCGTAGCGCCTGGCTTCCTTGTCGAACAGCTTGCGTCCGAGCTCCAGGCTGCGCTCCTTCTCCTCGGCGTGGATGTAGTGTTTGATCTTGTTGCGCGCCCGAGAGGTGACGACGAAGTTCAGCCAGTCCCGGCTCGGCTTGTGGCCGGGCGTCGTGACGATTTCGACGATGTCGCCGTTGCGCAGGCGCGCCCGGAGAGGGACCATCTTGCCGTTGACGCGCGCGCCGACGCACTGGTGACCGACGTCGGTGTGGATGGCGTAGGCAAAGTCCACCGGCGTGGCGTCGCGCGGCAGCGCCTTCACTTCTCCGCGCGGCGTGAAGATGTACACCTCTTCCGGATAGAGCTCGATCTTCAGGTTCTGCAGGAACTCCTGCGGATCGCGCACCTCCTGCTGCCATTCGAGCAGCTGCCGCAGCCACACGAAGTACTGCTCATCGCGTCCGGCGCCAACCCGTCCTTCTTTGTACTTCCAGTGCGCCGCGATGCCTTCCTCGGCGGTGCGATGCATGTCCGCCGTGCGAATCTGCACTTCGAAGGGAACGCCGCGCTCGCTGATCACGGACGTGTGCAGCGACTGGTAGCCGTTCGGCCGCGGCATCGCGATGAAATCCTTGATGCGCCCCGGCACCGGCGACCACGTCTGGTGGATGATGCCGAGCGCGCCGTAGCAGTCCTTCACCGACTGGGTGACGATGCGCAGCGCGACCAGGTCGTAGACTTGATCGAGCTCGATCTTCTGGCGCTTCAACTTGTGATGGATGCTGAACAGGCGTTTGATCCGTCCGTCGATCTCGAGGACCGGCACCTGCGCTTCCTCGAGCTTGGCGGCGACGGTCTTCTTCAGCTCCTCGATCATCCCCTCGGTCGCGCGCCGCCGCTTCTCCACCGCCTGCCGCAGCGACTCGTAGGCCGACGGCTCGAGGTATTTGAAGGCGAGTTCCTCGAGCTCATTCTTCACCTTGCTCATCCCGAGGCGGTTCGCGATCGGGGCATAGATGTCGCGCGTCTCCTGCGCGATCTTGACGCGGCGCTCCTCGGGCAGGTGCTGGAGCGTCCGCATGTTGTGCAGCCGGTCGGCGAGCTTCACCAGGATCACGCGAATATCGTCGACCATCGCTAGAAGCATCTTGCGGAAGTTCTCCGCCTGCCGCTCCTCGTTCGACGAGAAGGAGATGGCGCCCAGCTTCGTCACCCCTTCGACCACGTGCGCCACGTCGGCGCCGAACAGCTCCTTGATCCGCTCGATCGGAGTCTGGGTGTCCTCGACGATGTCGTGCAGCAGCCCGGCCGCGATGGCGACCACGTCGAGCTTCATGTCCGCGAGCTGATCCGCAACCTCGAGGGGATGCACGAGGTAGGGCTCGCCGGAGTGGCGCACCTGTCCCTTGTGCTCGAAAGCCGAGAACACGTAGGCCCGCCGCAGCAGGTCGATATCGGCGTCCGGGTTGATATTCCGGACTTTTTCGACGAGATCCTCGAACCGAATCATGAACTGTGGTGTCTAAGTCCGACGAGGGGAGCCGGGCCGTAGTCCGGGTTGACGGCGTGTTTTTCCGTTCACTATACTGACCCGGTTCGGGCGCCGGCAATCCTTCCGTTCGTGCCAGTCAGGCAAATCCGAAGGAAATGACACGAACGCTACGATCCATTTTAATACCCCGTTACTCGAGGAGAGCATGACCAGAATGCGAAGGACGGCGGCTGCCGCGGTGGCGCTGATGCTCGGACTGAGTCTCGCGACGGCGGGATGCGGCAAATACTCATGGGGCGCCCTCAAGGCACAGAAAGCCTACAAGGACGCGAACGCGCTGTATCAGGCCTCGCAGTGGAAGGACGCCGCCGCCAAATACGAGAGCGCTCTCGAAAGCGACCCCAACAAGTCGGAAATCTTCTTCTACCTCGGGAACTGCTACGACAACCTCTACAAGCCGAGCCGCGCCGGCGAGGCGGAAAACGACGCCTACATACAGAAGGCCATCGCGAACTATGAAAAGGCGGCGGAGCACGATCCGAAGTCGGAGATGCGGAAGCTGGCGCTGCAGTATCTCGTCGCCGCGTACGGTTCCGAGAAGTTGAACGCGCCCGAGAAGGCCGAGCCGATCGTCCAGAAAATGATTCAGATCGAGCCCAACGAGCCAGGCAATTACTTCGCGCTGATGCAGATTTACGAGAACGGCGGGCGCTTCGAGGACGCCGAGAAGGCGATCCTCAAGGCGCAGGAAGTGAAGCCGAACGACCCGCTGGTCTATACGACGATCTCAGGGTTCTATAACCGCCAGGGAGACTTCCCCAAGACCATCGCGGCGCTCCAGAAGGCGGCGGAGCTCGAGCCGAAGAACCCGACGGGATGGCAGCTCGTCGCCACCTATTACTGGGAAAAGGCCTACAAGGATCACCGGCTGTCCGCCGCCGAGCGGAAGGACTACATCGCGAAGGGAATCGAGGCGACGGACAAGGCGCTGGCGCTCAACCCCGACTATTCCGAAGCGCTCACCTACAAGAACCTGCTGCTCCGCATGCAGGGCAACGAAGAGACCGACCTGGCCAAGCGCGCAGCGCTCTACAAGCAGGCCGACGACCTCCGCAACCGCGCCATCGAATTGAACAAGAAACGCACAACTGGAGCGAAGTGAAAAGGTAAAAGGTAACCTTTTACCTTTTACCTTTTACCTTTTACCTTAACAGCGTCAGTTCCTATTGAGCGCCCTTTGCGGCGCTGCCGCCGCGGCGCATCTCCTCAGTGACGATCCCCACCTTGTCGACGCCTGCGCCTCTGGCGGCGTCGATCACGCGGATGATCTCGCCGTAGCGCAGCCCGCCATCGCCCGCGATGAACATCGTCTTTTCCTTGCGGGTTTCGAAGATGTCGCGCAGCCGCGACTCGAGCTCGTTGAGACCGACCGGCTGGTGGTTGATCGTGATGTGCCGGTCGTTCGTGTACTCGAGCATGACCTGCGTATTGGTGGTCGGGTCTGTTGGCTTCGTAGTCTCGAGGGGCAGGTTGATGTCGACCCCCTTCTG
This sequence comes from Acidobacteriota bacterium, assembly GCA_046731735.1. GTDB lineage: Bacteria > Acidobacteriota > Vicinamibacteria > Vicinamibacterales > 2-12-FULL-66-21 > JALZOC01. The sequence goes on along the minus strand of JBKPLP010000037.1, from coordinate 1,288 downwards.
GGTCAACGGAAGGGCGGCCATGAAGATGATGAGGAGCACCAGCAGTACGTCGATGAGCGGCGTGACGTTCATGTCCGCGCTGGCGTGCGGCGTTTCCCCCCGCACGACTTTCTCGGCGCCGAAATGCTTGTGAGCGTGGGCCATGACTGCTGTCGCCGCGGATGAGGACGACCTTTTACCTTTACAGCGTCAGTTCCTACTGAGCGCCTTTCGCGGCGCTGCCGCCGCGGCGCATCTCTTCAGTGACGATCCCCACCTTGTCGACGCCTGCGCCTCTGGCGGCGTCGATCACCCGGATGATCTCGCCGTAGCGCAGCCCGCCATCCCCCGCGATGAACATCGTCTTTTCCTTGCGGGTTTCGAAGATGTCGCGCAGCCGCGACTCGAGCTCGTTGAGACCGACCGGCTGGTGGTTGATCGTGATGTGCCGGTCGTTCGTGTACTCGAGCATCACCTGCGTGTTGTCAGTCGGCTGCGTCGGAGCCTTCGTCTCGAGCGGCAGGTTGATGTCCACACCCTTCTGCGTGAGCGGCAGCGCCGCCATGAAGATGATGAGGAGCACCAGCAGCACGTCGATGAGCGGCGTGACGTTCATGTCCGCGCTGGCGTGCGGCGTCTCGCCCCGCACGACCTTTTCGGCGCCGAAGTGCTTGTGAGCGTGGGCCATGACTACTGACCTCCCCCCGCCGCGCCGGGTTCTTTCTTCTTCTCGGTGATCAGCCCGATGTTCTCGATCCCCACCTTGTGCAGGCTGTCCATGGCTTCCATGACCGCGCCGTAGAGCGCGTCCTTGTCGCCGCGGATGAGAACGACCTTCTCGGTCTTGTCCTCCAGCGCCGCCTTCACGCGGTCGGGGAACTCATTCTTGGAATACTGGATGCCGTTGACCCAGAACTGATTCGCGGAATCGACGGCGACGACCGTCTGCGACTGTGTATCCGGTTTGTCGACGGTGTTCGCCGCCTCCGGGAGCTGCACGGCGACGCCTTTTTGGAGCAACGGCGCCACGAGCATCATGATGATGAGCAGCACCAGCATGACGTCCACGAGCGGCGTCACGTTGATGTCGGCTTTTAGGCTGCCTTTATTGGCGCCAACATCCATTGCCATGGGAAATACCTCGTGTTACGCGGTCTTCTTGATGAAGTAGTCGAGCAGCTCCGACGAGGAGTTGTCCATTTCGACGTTGAAGTACTCGATACGGCCGGTGAGGTAGTTGTAGAACTGTCTCTTATACACATCTGACGCTGCCGACGACTCTGTGTATGTGTAGATCTCGGTGGTCGCG